>NZ_QKSK01000002.1:0-347135 GCF_003234145.1 Curtobacterium sp. MCPF17_011 | reverse complement strand
GGTACTAATAAGCCGAAGACTTGACACACACTTTTTTCCTGGCCCTTTCGGGGGTTGGGGCTCGCGTCCACTTTGTGGTTCCCGACAGACGATCGGGAATCAAACTGAATACCGCTACGGCGGAGCAGTCTGAGACCAGTTCTGGTCGATGGTGTTCCGGTGGTCATAGCGAGAGGGAAACGCCCGGTCACATTCCGAACCCGGAAGCTAAGCCTCTCAGCGCCGATGGTACTGCAAGGGGGACCTTGTGGGAGAGTAGGACGCCGCCGGACTTCTTTTCATGAAAACCCCTGACACGGGGAGCATCCGCTCCCCATGTCAGGGGTTTTCTGCATTCCAGCTGCTGTCCATTGCCACCCGCCAGTCGGCCGGGAGGTCGCGGTAGGATCAGGGCGTCATGACAGCGCCATTCTCTTCTGCCACCGGTTCCGACGTCCGCGTCCGGTTCTGCCCGTCGCCCACCGGGACGCCGCATGTCGGCCTGGTCCGTACCGCCCTGTTCAACTGGGCCTACGCCCGCCACACGGGCGGCAAGCTGGTGTTCCGCATCGAGGACACCGATGCCGCCCGCGACAGCGAGGAGTCCTACGCCCAGATCATCGAGGCACTGCGGTGGCTGCAGCTGGACTGGGACGAGGGCGTCGAGGTCGGCGGACCCCACGGCCCGTACCGGCAGTCCCTGCGCGCCGAGGTGTACGCGGACGCCATCGCACAGCTCACCGCAGCGGGGCACGTCTACGAGTCGTACGTCACGCCCGAGGAGATGGAAGCCCGCAACGTCGCGAACGGTCGTGACCCGAAGCAGGGCTACGACAACCACGAGCGCGACCTCACGGACGCCCAGCGCCAGGCCTTCCGTGACGAAGGCCGTGCGCCGGCGCTGCGCCTGCGCGTACCGGACCGCGACCTCAGCTTCCAGGACCTGGTCCGCGGTGAAATCACCTTCCCGCAGGGCTCGTTCCCGGACTTCGTCGTGGTGCGGCCGAACGGCAAGCCGCTCTACACGTTCACGAACCCCCTCGACGACGCGCTGATGGGGATCACGCACGTCCTCCGCGGCGAGGACCTGCTGTCGTCGACGCCGCGGCAGATCGCGCTGTACGAGGCGCTCCACGAGATCGGTCTCGCCCGGTTCATCCCGCAGTTCGGCCACCTGCCGTACGTGATGGGGGAGGGCAACAAGAAGCTCTCGAAGCGGGACCCCGAGTCGAACCTCTTCCACCACCGGTCGAACGGCATGGTGCCCGAAGGACTCGTGAACTACCTGGCGCTGCTCGGGTGGTCGATCGGCCCCGACCGCGACGTCTTCTCGATCGACGAGATGATCGCGGCGTTCGAGGTCACGGACGTGAACCCGAACCCGGCGCGCTTCGACCACAAGAAGGCCGAGTCGATCAACGGCGACCACATCCGCCTGCTCGATCCCGCTGACTTCCGTGGCCGGCTTCAGCCCTACCTCACGGAGTTCCTCGACGAGCCGGCGACGGCCGAGCAGGAGCGCGTGCTCGAGCTCGCGGCCCCGCTGGTCCAGGAGCGCATGCAGCTGCTCAGCGAGGCACCCGCGATGCTCGGCTTCCTGTTCACCTCCGACGACGACCTGGTGGTCGAGGACGACGCCCTCGCATCCCTCAAGGGTGACCCGGCCCCGGTGCTCCAGGCCGGCATCACCGCACTCGAGCAGCTCGACGACTGGTCCACGGCCGCCATCGAGCAGTCCCTCCGGACGGCGCTCATCGACGGCCTCGAGCTGAAGCCCCGGGTGGCGTTCGGTCCGCTGCGCGTCGCGGTGTCCGGTCGTCGGATCAGCCCGCCGCTCTTCGAGTCGATGGAGATCCTCGGCAAGCAGTCCACGCTCGCGCGTCTCCGTTCCCTCGCGGCACGCTGACGTCCGTGGTCGACGTCGTCGTCATCGGCGCGGGTCCCGCGGGGCTCAGCGCTGCGCTGAACCTGGTGCGCGCGAGACGCACGGTGCTGCTCCTCGACGCGAACCGCCCGCGGAACGCCGCGACCCTCCGGTCGCACGGGTTCATCACACGTGACGGCATCTCGCCCCTCGAGCTGCGGAAGCTCGGGCGGGACGAGGTCGCCGGGTACCCGGAGGCGACGGTCACGCAGGCCGTCGTCGACCGGGTCTGGCAGACCGACGGCGCCTGGAACGTGCACGGCACCTGGCGTGGCGCCGAGGTGGTGGCCACCGCCCGTGCCGTGGTGATCGCCACGGGCCTCCGTGAGTCGTTCCCCGCACTGCCGTCGCTCCGGGCGTTCTACGGCACCGACGTCCACAGCTGCGTGGAGTGCGACGGGTACGACAAGGCCGGAGCGCCGCTGGCGTTCATCGGCGAGACCGACGACGTGGTCGACCGCGCTCTGCTCGTCGGGTCGTGGACCGACGACCTCGTCGTCTTCACGAACGGGGTGGCTCCGGTGTCCAAGACCGGGCGTGCACGCCTGGTCGCGGCCGGTATCCGCATCGACGAGCGTCCGGTGGCGGACCTGGAGGGTGACCGGAGCGGCATGACCGGGGTGCGGCTGGCCGACGGGGACGTGGTACCGCGTTCGGGCGCCTTCGTCCGGCCCGAGTGGCACGCGGACCTGGACTGGGTCGACGCGGACCTCGACCGCGACGAGCTGGGCTTCGTGCGGGTGGACCGGCTCGGTCGGTCGAACCTCCCCGGACTGTACGCGGTCGGGGACGTCACCCCGCCGGGGCCCGAGCAGCTCATCGTCGCGGCCGGACACGGTGCGTCGACCGCGGCGGCCGTGCACCGTGACCTGGTCGGTGGTCTCGGAGACCTCCGGGATGCTGTACAGTAGTTGATCGTGCCCCGGACAACGGGGCGCAGGGCTGCAAGGCCTTTGGGGTATGGTGTAATTGGCAACACAGCGGTTTCTGGTACCGTCGTTCTTGGTTCGAGTCCAGGTACCCCAGCAGTTGGACACACGAAAGCCCCCGGGAGACCGGGGGCTTTCGTCGTCTCGGGGCGGCCCGCTCGGGGTCGCGCGCACCGGCTCCGGCTCCCCGACTGTGGGCTATCGTCGTCGGACGAGGCTGGACACCGCGCCGCCACGCCCGGACACCGTTCGGGCGCGCCACGAGCAGGGGGCCCCATGATCATCTTCGGCAGCCGCACACGTTCCGCCCTCGCCGGGGTGCTGTTCTTCGCCTGCACCCTCTGCGGGTCGACCGCAGCGCAGCGCCTGCACCGACTGCGGACCTGGTTCACGCTGTTCTTCGTGCCGGTGTTCCCGTTCGGGCACGGACGGTACGTGCTGCAGTGCGCGTACTGCGGCGGCCAGTCCTCGATGCCCCGTGAGGGTGCCGAGCGCTTCATCGCCGACAGCGAGCGTGCCCAGCAGGCACACCTGGCGCAGGAGACCCTGCCGCCGACAGGCGCCTGATGCGCCGGCAGCCGCAGGTGGCTGGAGCACTTCGACGGCTGTGTAACGCTCCGGTCACGGTGCTGGTGCAACCGGTTGCACGACCCCCGTCCGGGGCGTAGCGTCCTCGCTCAGCAGGCAGCGTCGCCTGCTCCAGTGCAGCGTCGCCGGGCACGGTCCGGCGACGCTCCTGGTGATCTCGATGAGGAGACAACGCTGTGAAGAACACACGTGCGAAGGGCCGCGTGGCCTCGATCGCAGGGATCGCGGTCGTCGGCCTGCTGCTCGCGAGCTGCTCGAGCGGGAGTTCGGCCTCGGACGACGCGAAGGGCGGCCAGGACAGCCGCGGACCGATCACCTACGTGCAGGGCAAGGACAACTCGAACGTCGTCCGCCCGCTGATCGCCAAGTGGAACAAGGCCCACCCGGACGAGAAGGTCACCTTCAAGGAGCAGTCCGACCAGGCAGACCAGCAGCACGACGACCTGGTGCAGCACTTCCAGGCGAAGGACGACAACTACGACGTGGTCGACGTCGACGTGGTGTGGACCGCCGAGTTCGCCGCGAAGAGCTGGCTCACGCCGCTCACCGGCGACATGGCGATCGACACGTCGAAGCTCCTGCCGTCGACGGTCAAGACCGCGACGTACAACGACACGCTCTACGCGGCACCACAGACCTCCGACGGCGCCCTGCTGTACTACCGCAAGGACCTCGTGAAGACCCCGCCGACGACGTGGGACGAGATGATGCAGGACTGCTCGATCGCGAAGGACGCCGGCATCGGCTGCTACGCGGGGCAGTTCGCGAAGTACGAGGGGCTGACCGTCAACGCCTCCGAGGCGATCAACGGCGCGGGCGGCGCGGTCCTCAACGGCAGCGGCAAGCCGGACGTCGACACCTCCGACGCGAAGGCCGGCCTGCAGAAGCTCGTCGACGCCTTCGAGAACGGCAACATCCCGAAGGAAGCGATCACCTACCAGGAGGAGCAGGGCCGTCAGGCGTTCGAGGACGGCAAGCTCCTGTTCCTGCGCAACTGGCCGTACGTGTACAGCCTCGCGAAGACCGACGGCTCCAGCAAGGTGAAGGACACCTTCGGCATCGCCCCGATCCCGGGGGCCGACGGCGTCGGCGCCTCGACCCTCGGTGGTCACAACGCCGCGATCAGCGTCTACTCGAAGCACAAGGCCACCGCGCACGACTTCCTCGAGTTCCTCATCTCCAACGACACGCAGAAGTTCTTCGCGACCCAGGGCTCGCTCGCCCCGGTCGTCGGTGACCTGTACACGGACGAGGAGCTCACGGCGAAGCTGCCGTACCTCCCGACGCTCCTCGAGTCGATCAAGTCCGCGGAGCCGCGTCCGGTGACGCCGTTCTACCCGGCCGTGACCAAGGCGATCCAGGACAACACCTACGCCGCGCTCAAGGGGTCCAAGTCCGTCGACGCCGCCATGCAGGACATGCAGGCGGCCCTCACGTCGGCGACCGACGGCGGCAACTGACACCGAGGGCGGCTCAGGCCGCCCGCTGACGGGAGGGTCGTGGTCACGCGACCACGGTCCTCCCGTCCTCCCTCTGTGCGTTCCCGACACCGGCAAGGAGGCCGTGACGTGTCAGCAGCAACCGAGATCCCCGCAGCGATCCCCGAACCCCAGGGGATGGAGCCGCCGAAGCGGCGCAAGGGCGGGCTCAACGCCGACCACGGTCGGTGGGCCGTGTACCTCATCGGCCCCACGCTCGTGCTCCTGGCGATCGTCATCGGCTACCCGGTCGTCAGTGCGGTCATCCAGTCGTTCCAACTCGACCAGGGACTGGACAAGGCCACCGGCCTGTTCGTCGAGGGCGGCTTCGCCGGCGTCACGAACTACGTGCACTGGCTCGGACAGCAGTGCGGCACCGCCGCCTGCCCGCCCGGCAACCTCGGCTCCCAGTTCTGGACGGCGTTCGGCAACACGTTCTTCTTCACGGTCGTGACCGTGGCGCTCGAGACCGTCATCGGGCTCTGGATGGCCATCATCATGAACCGCGACTTCAAGGGCCGCGCCCTCGTCCGTGCCGCGATCCTCATCCCGTGGGCCATCCCGACCGCCGTCACCGCGAAGCTCTGGTACTTCATCTTCGACGCGAACGGTGTGCTCAACCACGTCATCGGCCACCAGGTCCTCTGGTTCTCCGACGAGTGGGCCTCCCGCTTCGCCATCATCATCGCCGACACCTGGAAGACCACGCCGTTCATGGCGCTGCTCATCCTCGCCGGGTTGCAGCTGATCCCGGACGAGGTCTACGAGGCCGGGAAGATGGACGGCGCCTCGACCATGCAGCGGTTCGTCAACATCACCCTGCCGCTCGTGAAGCCGGCGCTGATGGTCGCGATCCTGTTCCGCGTGCTCGACGCCCTCCGGATCTACGACCTCATCGCGATCATGACCGGTGGTGGTGGTGGTTCCGGGAACGCCACCGTCTCGCTGTCCGTGCTGGTCGTCGACCAGATCCGGCAGGGCTTCAACTCCGCCTCGGCACTGTCCACCATCACGTTCGTGGTCATCTTCGTCGTCGCGTTCATCTTCGTCCGGTTCCTCGGCGCGAACGTCGTGCAGACCCAGGCAGCACAGCAGAAGGGCGAGCTCAAGTGACCCTCGCAGCAGACCGTCTCCACATTCCCGCCGAACGTGCTGGCGCACGCGGCGATGTCCGGGTGAAGCGCCACGCGGGGCCGAAGCTCCGCACCGGCATCCAGGCCGCCGTCATCGCCCTGTGGTGCCTGCTGCCGTTCTACTGGATGATCGTCACGTCCTTCCGCGACGTCGGCTACACGTTCGACCCGACGCCGTTCTTCACCCACGTGACGCTCGACAACTACGCCACGGCGTTCTCGACGGCGCTCGGCAACCACCTCGGACGCGCGCTGCTCAACAGTGTGTTCATCGGTGCCGTCGTCACGATCATCGCCCTGCTCGTCGGTACGACCGCCGCCTACGCGCTGGCCCGGCTCGAGTTCCGCGGCAAGTCCCTGATCGCCGGCGCGATCCTCGCCGCGTCGATGTTCCCGGGCGTCGCGCTGATCTCGCCGCTGTTCCAGCTGTTCACCGACATCGGGTGGATGGGCAGCTACCAGGCGCTGATCCTGCCGAGCATCTCGTTCGTGCTGCCACTGACGGTCTACACACTGGCGTCGTTCTTCCGGGAGATGCCGTGGGACCTCGAGGAGGCCGCCCGCATCGACGGTTGCACCCGCGTCCAGGCGTTCCGACGGATCATCCTGCCGCTGGCCGCACCGGCCGTGTTCACGACCGCGATCCTGGCGTTCATCTCGTCCTGGAACGAGTACCTCATCTCGTCCCAGCTCTCGAGCGACGCCACCCAGCCGGTCACGGTCGCGATCGCGTCCTTCGCCGGGTCGCAGCCGCACCAGGAGCCGTACACCGCGGTGATGGCGGCGGGCACGATCGTCACGATCCCGCTCGTCATCCTGGTGCTCGTGTTCCAGCGACGCATCGTGGCCGGTCTCACCGCCGGTGGCGTGAAGGGCTGACCGTGGCACAGCGCGCACCGCTCCGGCCCACGTCCCGGATCGAGGAGGCCATCGGGTTCGTCGGGTGCTTCGGGCTGCTGTTCTTCGGCGTCACCGTCTTCTGCGAGCTCACCGGGCGGCCCGCGCTCGGGTGGGCCCTCACGCTGCTCGGGACCGTCGTGGCCATCGTCTTCCTGGACCGGTGGCGACGACGGGTGCTCCGGCGGACCGACACCGCTGCCCAGGCGGACCAGGCGGACCAGCCGGTGGTCGCGACGCGCGCGGCCGGGCGCTGACGGGCCTCCCGGGACGATCCCGTGGGGATCCAGGAGATCGCGCAGGCGACCGGGCTGTCGAAGGCGACGGTCTCGCGAGCGCTCCGCGGTCTGCCGACGGTGGCAGGGACGACGATCGACCAGGTCCGCCGGGTCGCCGACGAGCTCGGGTACGTCCCGAGCTCGGCGGCGGCGGGCCTGGCCACCGGTCGCCAGCGTGCAGTCGGTGTCGTCCTGCCGGTGATCGACCGCTGGTTCACGGCCAAGGCCCTGGGCGGCGTCGACGCTGAACTCCGAGCCGCCGGCTACGACCTCGTCCTCTACAACCTCGGCGGACCGGGGGGTGATCGGCATCGGGCGTTCCGGCGCGCGATGCTGCGACAGCGCGTCGATGCGCTGGTGCTGATGTCGCTGGTCCTCGACGAGACCGAACGTCGCGAGCTGCAGGTCAGCGAGCTGCCGACGATCGTGATCGGCGGGCCGGCGCACGACCTACGGAACGTCGGTGTCGACGACCACGAGGTGGCTGCCCTGGCGGTCGTCCACCTCACCGGACTGGGACACCGCGAGGTCGCCTACGTCGGCGGGCAGGACGAGGCCGGCCTCAGCGTCGCCGTGCCCCACCGACGCCGGGACGGGTTCACCGAGGCCATGGCGCGCGCTGGTGCCGCGGTCCGTCGCGACTGGTACGCCGACGGTCGGTTCTCGTTCGCCGGCGGGGTCGCGGCGGGGACCGCGCTGCTCGACGTCGCGGCCCCGGACCGGCCGACCGCGGTGGTCTGCGCCTCGGACGAGATGGCGCTCGGCGTCGTGGTCGCCGCACACCGGCTCGGGCTCGACGTGCCGCGGGACGTGTCCGTCACCGGCGTCGACGGGCACGAGTACGGCGAGGTCCTCGGCCTCACGACGGTCGCGCAGGACCCGGAGGCGCAGGGTCGCGTGGCCGCACGGGCGGTCGTCCTGGAGGCCCAGGGTGCGTCCCCGGGGCCCCTCGCGCCGTCCGCCGTGCGGCTGGTGGTGCGGCAGACGACCACGCGGCCGTGCCGGTGACCGGGTCGCCCGGCGGGCGAGCGTCCCGCATCGAGCAACCGGTGGCGGGCGTCCCGTGACCGGCATCCGGGGGTCGGCTTCGGCTGGTCGGCGTCGGGGTGGCCGGCGTAGCCTCGGTCGAATGCTGGTCACGAAGCTCGAGCACGCCTGTCTCGTCGTCGAGCAGGACGGCGACCGCCTGGTCATCGACCCCGGCGCCTACACGCGCCCGGTCGAGGTGAGCGGTGTCGTCGCCGTCGTCGTGACCCACGAGCACCCGGACCACGGCACGGCCGAGCAGCTCGACCGGATCCTGGACCGGAACCCGGGCATCCCGGTGTTCGGCCCGGCCGGGGTCGCGTCGGCGCTGGCGGCGGCCGTCGAGGTGGACGTCGTGACGGATGGTGACACCCGGACCGTCGGGGCCTTCACCCTGTCGTTCCACGGCACGCGGCACCAGCTGATCCACTCGTCCGTGCCGGTTGTCGACAACACCGGGGTGTTCGTCAACAGCACGCTGTTCCACCCGGGTGACGCCTACATCGACCCCGGAGCACCCGTGGAGGTGTTCGCGGCACCGGTCGGGGCGCCCTGGCTGAAGATCGGTGAGCTGATGGACCACCTGCTCGCCGTCGCCCCACGACGGGCGATCCCGATCCACGAGGCCACGCTGTCCGACATCGGGTTCGCGGGGCACACGGACCGGATCCGGCAGGTCGTCGAGCCCGCGGGCGAGGTCGTCGTGCTCGCACCGGGGGAGTCGTTCACCGTCTGAGGGTCGGTAGCCCGAGCAGTCCGCCGAGCTCGAGTGCGTCCCACGGGGCGTGGCGTTCCGCGTCGTTGTCGAAGTAGACCCAGACGTCGCGTCCGGCGGTGACGTGGTGCCGGACCGTGTCCGCCCAGGTGAGCAGGGCCTCCCGGCCGTAGCCGTCGTGGTACGTGTGCGGCGCGCCGTGGAGCCGGAGGTACGCGAGCGGCGCGTCGGTGTCGTGGACCAGGCGGGGGAAGTCGCCCGCGTGCGAATCGACGAGCGCGGTGCGGTGTGTGCGGAGGACGGCGAGGTGGTCCGGGGTGGTGGCGTCGGGGGAGCGGACCTCCAGGACGTGGTGGACCGGCAGTGCCGGGTCCTCCGCCGTGGTCGACGGATCGACGACCTTCGCGTCGTGCCCGGCGGCGAGGGCGGCGGCCTCGCCGTGGGTGGCGGGCAGCAGGGCGAGGAAAGCGTCGAGCACGTCAGGCGTCGGGACGACGTGCTCGGGAAGTTGCCAGAGCACCGGACCGAGGGTCGGACCGAGCTCCAGCGGCCCGGAGGCGAAGAAGTTCGCCAGCGCCGTGTCGACGTTCCGCAGCCGGAGCATGTGCGTCAGGTACCTGCCGCCCTTCAGCGCGAAGCGGAAGTCCTCGGAGACCGCTGCACGCCAGGCCCGGTACCGCGACGGACGCTGCAGCGAGTAGAAGGAGCCGTTGACCTCGACCGTCGGGAAGTGCGTGCCGACGTGCTCGAGCCAGCGCCGCTTGGCGAGCGCGGCGGGGTAGAAGTCACCGCGCCACGAGTCGTACTGCCAGCCGGACAGGCCGATGCGCACCGTCATCGACCCACCGTATGCCGACCCTCCGTGTGCCCTGGTCGGTATGGCGACACACCGGCGCGGACCCGGGCGTTTTGGCGCTCGCTCACACCCTGTGCCATACTTGTCGAGTTGTCGGAACGGCCCCATCGTACAGTGGCCTAGTACGCCGCCCTCTCACGGCGGTAACGCGGGTTCGAATCCCGCTGGGGTCACCACGAGTGACAAGCCGAACCGACACGCGTCCCGATCCGGGACATCGCCGCGGCCCCATCGTATAGCGGCCTAGTACGCTGCCCTCTCACGGCGGTAACGCGGGTTCGAATCCCGCTGGGGTCACCACGCTCGAAGGCCCCCACCCACCAGGGTGGGGGCCTTCGTCGTCCTGGTGGCGGCCGTGTCGCCGTCGCCGTCGCACTGTCGTTCAGAGTGAGACGGACACCGAGTCGAGGTTGACGTAGTTCCCGTTGCTGGCGGGCACGGCGATCGACAGGGCGTTCGACCCTGCTGTCAGCTGCACGGGCAACGTGACCGTGCTCCACGTCGACCACGATCCCGTCGCCGGCAGGGTCACGGTGGTCGCGGTCCCGCTGCCCACGCGGACGATGCGCGTCGCGGTCCCCGCTGCGGCCGCGTACCGGAGTGTCACGCTGTGTGTCCCGGCGCTCGCGACGTTGACGTGCGCCGTCGCGGCGGTACCTGCGGTGTTCCACCCGGCCAGGTAGCCGCGCCCGGTGTGTCCGGTACCGGTCGCTTCGGTCGGGATGCCCGGGTGGTCCATGTTCTCCGCCTGGTACACGCCGTCACCCTGCTCCACCGCGGTCGAGCCGTCCGGTGTCGCCTGCTGCACGATCGCCACGGTGGCCGACGCTGCGAGGGACTGTTGCGGGGTGGTGCTGGTCGACGGGGTCGGGGCGGTCCAGTCCGGTCCGCCGATGCCCTCGAGTGAGACGTGTGCCGCTGCCTGCGATGCGTTCGCGGTGAGGACCGACTCGTACTGGGTCTGTCCGGCGTCGTCGATCAGGTCTCGGATGTCCCGGGTGAGGATGGCCTTGAACCCCTGCGTGTCGCTCGAGCCCTCGTTGATGAAGGTACCGGCGACGGTCAGGTTCGCCACCGCCCAGTCCACGGCACGGGTGGCGTCGGTCAGGTACTGCTGGTCGTTCGTGAGCAGGTACATCTGCAGGGCGGCGCCGGCGTACTGGCCCTGGTTGTACGTCCAGTCGTAGTCGGTGAACTGCCCGGTGCCGCTGACGTGGTCGCGGATGTGCCCGTTCCGGTCGAAGTCGGTCTGCAGCCAGGCGAAGAGCCGCTCGGCCGTGTCCCGGTAGGTCGTGTCGCCGGTCGCCGCGTACAGCCGGAGCGCGGTCTGCACGGCGGTGCCGTTCGTCGCCACGTTCTTCTCGTTCTTGCTGCCGTCACCGACGTCGACGTTCTTCCACCAGATGCCACCGCCGTACGTCGTGTCCTCGTACTGCGCGATGAAGCCGAAGACCTCCTCCGATTCGTCGAGGAACCGCTGTTCCCCGGTCAGTTCGTACGCGCGGACCGCGCCACGGGCCCACCAGCCCATGTCGTCGTTCCAGTCGTTCTGCCGGAAGTCCGGGTACGCCGCCTGCCAGCCGTCGAAGACGTCGTCGATCATCTGCCGACTCGCCGCGTCGTGGGTGCGTTCGTAGCGGTCCATCACCGCCTCCCAGTTCTGGGCCTCCCACCAGTAGTCCGTGTAGAGCCCACCCTGCGGTCCGACCGCGTGCTCCTGGTGGACCTGGCGGTCACTGTAGGTGGTGAAGTACTTCGCGTCCGCGTCCCAGTAGGTGGCGACGAACGCGTCGTACGCGTCGGTCGCCTGGGTGGTGGTCAGGGCGGAGGCTCGGCCAGGGTCGGTTGCGATGCCCACGCCGGTGAGCGTGGCCGACGCGACGGCACCGGCCACGAGCAGGCTGACGAGTCTGTGCTGCACGGGATCTCCTTTGATCCGACCCTCGATCCGCCCTGCCCGGTGCAGGCGCAAAAAGTATACTTGAACTACTTCTTGCGTGGATTAGGCCAATCAATATAGTTGGAGCAGTACCAGCGAAAGTCAAGGGAGCAACGTGGCTCAGATACATGCAGACCTCGTGGGCAGGGTCGCCCGGCAGGTCGAGGACCGGATGGGGTCCGACGTCGGCGCGGTGTTCGCGAGCTGCTTCGCGAACACGCTGTCGACGACGATGACGGACATGCCGGACGGCACGACCTTCATGGTCACCGGCGACATCCCGGCGATGTGGCTGCGCGACTCGACCGCGCAGCTCACGCCGTACCTGCACTTCGTCGCCGAGGACGAAGCGCTGGCCGACACCATGGCGTCGGTGTCGCGGCGGCAGCTCGAGTACGTCCTCGTCGATCCCTACGCCAACGCCTTCAATCGCGCCCCCGATGGCGCCGGTCACGCCGACGACGACACGGCGATGGACCCGTGGGTCTGGGAGCGCAAGTACGAGATCGACTCGCTCTGCTACCCGATCCGTCTGGCGTACGACCTCTGGGAGCGCACGGGGCGCACCGACCACCTCGACCGGTTCGCCGAGGTCGCTGCTGCGGCCATCGCGTTGTGGACCGTCGAGCAGGACCACGAGGCGGGCTCGCCGTACCGGTTCGAACGCCCCGACCCGCTGCTGCCGAGCGACACCCTCGTCCGCCAGGGCCGCGGCCCGCGCACCGCCCGGACCGGCCTCACCTGGAGCGCGTTCCGACCGAGCGATGACGCGACGACGCTGGGCTTCAACATCCCGGGGAACGCCTTCGCCGTCACCGAGCTGCGACACGTCGCCGTGCTCGCCACCGCGGTGCTCGACGACGCGCAGCTGGCTCGGCGGGCAACGGCCCTCGCCGACGAGATCGACGACGCCATCCGGACTCACGGCGTCGTCGACCACCCGGACCACGGCGTCGTCCTGGCCTACGAGGTCGACGGCACCGGTGACGCCCTGCTCATGGACGACGCGAACGTCCCGAGCCTGCTGTCCCTGCCGATGCTCGGCTGGTGCGACCGTGACGACGCGCTCTACCGGCGCACCCGTGCCGCGGTGCTCTCGCCCACGAACCCGTACTGGTTCAGCGGTGCGACGGGCAGTGGCATCGGCAGCCCGCACACCCCCGGGCGCAACGTGTGGCCGATCGCACTCGCCGTCCAGGGGCTCACCGCCACCGACGCCGAGGAACGGGGCCACCTCCTGCAGCAGCTGTGCGCCACACACGCAGGGACGGGGCTCATGCACGAGTCCTTCGACGTCGACGACGCGACCACGTACACCCGTCCCTGGTTCTCCTGGGCGAACGCGATGTTCTGCGAGTTCGTGCTCGACCTCGCCGGCTTGCGCAGCGCTCCGGCACCGGTCCCGGAACGGAGCACCCGATGAGCGTCGTGACGACCCCCGAGGAGCAGGCCGTCGTCGCGGGTGAAGCCGACGGCGCCCTCGATTCCACACCTCGGAAGCGGCGCCGGACCGAGCGGGGAAGCGGCGTCAGTGCGACGCGCAAGCAGCAGAACCGCGCGGCCTGGGTGTTCCTCGCACTGCCGGGTGCGCTCTTCCTGCTGTTCACGGCGCTCCCGGTCGTCATCGCGGCTGTCGTGAGCCTCAGCGACTACGCCGTCATCGGGCCCCTCACCTGGACCGGTTTCGACAACTACGTCCACATCGCCTCCGACCCGTTCTTCTGGATCTCGCTCCGCAACACGGTGCTCTACACAGTGCTGTACGTGCCGCTCGGCCTGGTCATCGCGATGGCCACCGCACTGCTGCTGAACCGGAGCGCCCGGAGCGCGCGCGTCTTCCGCACGCTGTTCTACATCCCGGTCGTCTCGTCCACCGTGGCGACCGCGACGATCTGGTACTGGGTGCTCAACCCGCAACACGGTCTGCTCAACGAGGCGCTCGGCTGGTTCGGCATCAACGGACCCGCCTGGCTCTACGACTCACACTGGGCGATGTTCGCGATCGTCATGATGAGCGTCTGGGCCGGCTTCGGCGGGAACATGATGATCTTCCTCGGCGGGCTGCAGGGCGTCTCGCCGGACCTCCGCGAAGCAGCACGACTCGACGGCGCCAACGCATGGCAGGTCTTCCGGTACGTCGTGCTGCCGAGCATCCGCCGCACGACGTTCCTGGTGTCGACGCTGCTCATCATCAACGCCTTCCAGGTGTTCGACCAGGCGTACGTCCTGACGAAGGGCGGTCCCGGCAACTCGACCGTGACGATCGTCTACTACATCTACGATCGCGGGTTCGGGTCCCTGCAGATGGGCTACGCCTCCGCGCTGTCGTTCATCCTGTTCGTGATCATCCTCGCGTTCTCCCTCGTCAACGCCCGCCTCACCAACAGGGACTCCGAACGATGACCGCGACCGCCACTCCGACCGGATCCGCCAGTGCCCCGAGCCGCGAGGGACAGCAGCTCCGACGACGGGCCGCTGCCGTCCGCCGGACGAAGACGACCGCCTGGTGGATCGGTGTCTGCCTCGTCAGCCTCGTCACCGTCGCACCGCTGATCTGGACACTCGCGACATCGCTCAAGCCCGCCGGCGAGATCCTCGCCCACTCGCTGTCCCTCATCCCACAGCGCCCGACGGTCGACAACTTCGTGCAAGCCGTGACGACTGTCCCGTACGGCCGGTACTTCGTCAACTCGCTCGTCCTCGGCGTCGGAGGGGCCGTCGCCAACCTGTTCTTCGGCTCCCTCGCCGGGTACGCCCTCGCGAAGCTGCGGTTCGCCGGACGCCACGCGGTGTTCATCACCTTCCTGTCGTCGCTCATGGTCCCGAGCATCGTCACGATGATCCCGACGTTCCTGATCCTCCGGCACTTCCCGCTGCTCGGCGGCAACGACTTCGGCGGCAACGGCGGACTCGGCCTCATCAACACGTACTGGGCAGTCATCGTCCCGGGAGCCGCGGGTGCGTTCGCGGTCTTCTTCATGAAGCAGTTCTTCGAGACACTGCCGGACGAACTCGGGGAGGCCGCGCGGATCGACGGTGCCGGCGAGTTCCGGATCTTCGCGGTGATCTACTTCCCGCTCACGAAGGCCGGGCTCGCCGTCCTCGGCCTGCTCAGCTTCCAGGCCGGCTGGAACAACTTCCTCTGGCCGCTGATCGTGCTCAACGACCCGAAGATGATGACCGTCCAGGTCGGGCTCGCCGGCTTCGTCAACAACTACACGACGAACTACGGCCCGTTGATGGCCGGGACGATCATCACGATGCTCCCCGTCCTGGTCGTGTTCATCCTCGCCCAGCGCTGGATCATCGAGGGCATCGCGCACGCCGGCACCAAGTAGTCCCCTCATCCACCCCGGGGAGTCGGCACGCCCGCCGCGCCCCGCACACCAGAAAGCACACGACAATGAAGTCACGTCACTTCCTCGGCGCGGCCGCGGCACTCGCTGCCGCCGCGCTCGTCCTCACCGGTTGCTCGTCCGGTTCCTCCAGTGCCACGGGTGCCGGCGGCCGGCAAGAAGTCACCATGTGGGGCTCCTGGTCCGGTGACCAGGTCGATCAGATCAACACCATGACCAGTGCCTTCAACAAGGCGCAGACGAAGTACACGGTGAAGTACGTCCCGCAGGAACTCGTGGAGCAGAAGCTGCTCACCGCGATCGCCGGCGGGAAGGTCCCCGATCTCGTGCTCTGGGACCGGTACCAGACGTCCCTCTACGCACCGAAGGGCGCGTTGCAGGCGATCGACGACCGGGTCGAGGAAGACGGCGTCGACACCGAGGAGTTCTACCCGCAGGCACTGTCCGAGATGCGGCACGACGGCAAGCTCTACGGCCTGCCGCTCCTGGTCGACAACCGGTCCCTCGTCTACAACGAAGACCTGTTCGCGAAGGCCGGACTCACGCCGCCGACGACGTGGGACGAACTCAAGACCGACGCGCGAGAGCTCACCGTCACGAAGGGCGGGAAGCTGCAGCAATCCGGGTTCATGCTCAACGACCCCGGTCTGTTCTCGATGTGGCTCCAGCAGGCCGGCGGGCGACTCCTCAACAAGGACGGCACGAAGACCGCGTTCAACAGCCCCGAAGGCGTCGAAGTACTCGACTTCTGGAAGAGCCTGACGGACGACGGCGTGTACACGAACGGCTTCGGCGACAGCAACGACGTCTTCGCGGCGGGCCAGGCAGCCATGAAGTACGACGGACCGTGGGACGTGCCGAACCTCGAGAAGGCCGATGGCCTCAAGTGGGGCGTGACCGAACCGGTCGCCGGACCGAGCGGCCAGAAAGGTGCCGTGATGGGCGGGTTCGGTCTCGTGATCCCGACCGGCGCGCAGCAGTCCGACGGCGCCTGGGCGTTCGAGAAGTGGTGGGCGACGAAGCCCGAGAACGGTGTCGACTTCGCCAAGGTCTCCGGGTGGATCCCAGCCAACCGGTCCTCCGCCAACGACCCGTTCTTCACCGACGACCCGCGGTACGCCGGCTTCGTCAAGACGCTCGACTACGCCACCGTGCGGCCCGACGTCCCCGGGTACAGCGACGTCGAGGGCAAGGCACTCACCCCGGCGCTCGAGAAGTTCATGTCCGGCCAGCTGTCTGCCGAGCAGACACTCGCCCAGGCTGCGAAGCAGGGCGACCGCATCCTCCAGGAGAACCGCAAGTGACCGACACGATGACCGGCGTCTGGGCGGACCGCGCCGACCGCATGCAGGACAGCATCGAGCGCCTCTACGGAGCGCCGTGGCCGCAGTACCTCCACAACTCGTGGCCGGTGCAGGAAGCTGACGACAGCACGTTCAACTACTGGTGGCTCGCGCACCTCATGGACGTCCGTCTCGACGCGTTCGAGCGCAGCGGCGACCCAGTTCGACTCGAGCAGGCGCGGGCAGTGCACCGGAACATCGTCGAGCGGAACGGCGGCTCGCTGTTCAACGACTACTTCGACGACATGCTCTGGTTCGCCCTCGCGACCCTGCGGCTGCACGGTGCAACCGGGGAGCAGCAGTACCTCGACGACACCGTCGCCCTGTTCGACCACGTGGTGGAGCACGGCTGGAACGACACCGGCGGGACGAGCCTGGCGTGGCGCAGGCAGCAGCTCGCGTACAAGAACACCCCGGCCAACGGACCGCTCGTCATCCTCGGCGCACGGCTGCACCGGATCACCGGTGACGGCCGGTTCCTGCAGCACGCGGAGACGGCGTTCGACTGGCTGACCGACCACCTCGTCGACGCCGCCGACGGGTTCGTCGAGGACGGGGTCAACCGGGAGGGCGACGGCAGGGTGGACACGCAGTGGCGGTTCACCTACAACCAGGGGCTGTACGTCGGGGCCGCTGTCGAGCTGGCCGATCGCCGACCGGACGTCGACCTGCTCGCCGTCGCAGTCCGGACCGCACGGACCGCGGTCACCGAGCTGTCCGACGGTGTCGTCTTCCGCCAGGAGGGCGACGGCGGCGACGAGGGCCTGTTCAAGGGCGTGTACTACCGGTACCTCGGGCTCCTCCTGGAGCGGCTGCCGGACGGGGACGCCGACCGCGTCGCCCTGACGGCGTTCGTCCGTGCCAGCACCGACGCGCTTTGGGGGGCGTTCCCGGAGGAGCTCGACCGGCCTGCCGCCAACGACTGGACCGAGCATCCCGTCGGCGCGGTGCCGTACTCGACGCAGCTCAGCGCCGCGATGGCGACCGAGTTGCGCGCCCGACTCGACCAGTAGGCGGCTGCGCAGTCGACGCGCCGGTCACCAGCTGCGCAGGCACGAGGATCTTCCGGGACCCGCTCTCGCCTCGTGCCTGCCGCAGCACCTGGGCCACCGCCTGACGTCCGACCCCGGGCTGGTCCTGCGCGATGTGCGTGAACCGGAACAGCTGGCGGTCGAAGGTCGCATCCGGGTGGTCGAAGCAGACGATGGAGACGTCGTCGGGAACCCGCTTGCCCACCTGCTCCAGAGCGTCCCGGAGCAGCAGCGCGATGTTGTACTCGCCTGCGACGAACGCCGTCGCCTCGGGGTGGGCCTCGACGAACGCGACGAGCCGAGCGACGTCGTCCTCCGGGCGGTCCGTCGACCCCGGCAGTGTCGACTCGACGTCGTGGAACGCCAGCGCGTCGTCGAGCGCCTTGTCGTTCCGGGCGTGCGCACCGACCCAGCCGCGGCGACGGTCGTCGTTGGACGTCACCCGGCTGTCCGATGTGACGAGGGCCACCCGCCGGTGCCCGAGGCCGAACAGGTGCTCCGTCGCTGCAGCACCGGCACCGATGTTGTCCGTGGAGATGTCCGACACCGGGATGCCCTCGTACCGACGGTCGAGGATCACGACGGGGAACCCCGTGGGCAGGAGCTCGAGGACCCCCGGTGGGATGAACTCGGAGCTGCTCGGCAGCACGACCAAGCCCTGTACCCGTGCCGCCAGCGCGCGGATCGCCGCATCCTCGGCATCGTGGTCACCGTGGGTGCGCTTGACGATCACGTCGGTGTCGGTGCCGGCCTCGTCGAGCATGCCCTCGAGGACCCGGGTGCCGAAGGTGTCGTCGAAGTTGGTGAGGACCACCCCGACGTCGATCCGGTCGGTCGGCCGGAGACGTGCCGTCGGCTCGGTGCTCACGACGGTCGTGCCGACCCGTGGTCGCCGGGCGACGTACCCGTCCTCGCGGAGCATGTCGAGCGCTCGCCGCAGCGTGATCGCGCTGATGTCGTAGTGCGCCAGGAGGTCGGCTTCGGACGGCAGGCGCGCCCCCACGGGGAACTCTCCGGACCGGATGCGGGACCGGAGGTCTTCGAACGTCGACTGGTACAGCATCATCGGCTCCTCAATACGTACATTGATAATACGACAAGAGCAGATGAACGGGATGGATCCGCCCGAGAGTGCGAGAGCCGGCGGTACCATCGCGTCGGCAGGTCGGCGAGCGGAGACTCATGCGGGACACGGACGAAGCAGGCGGAGGTCGTCCTGCGCTGGACCCGCCGCCACACACCCGCTGGTCCCTCATCGCCCTCGTGGCGCTCGGCGGCGCGATCGGCACCGCGGTCCGGGCCGTGCTCGCCCAGGCGCTGCCTGCCGTCGACGGCATCAGCTGGACGGTCCTCGCGATCAACGTCGTCGGCGCGTTCTGCCTCGGCCTGCTGCTCGACGCCCTCGCCCGCCGGGGGCCGGACGTCGGACGACGTCGAGCACTGCGGCTGTTCGTCGGCACGGGTGTGCTCGGCGGGTTCACGACGTACAGCACGCTGGCCGACGACACCGCACGGCTACTCGACGTCGGACGCTGGGCTGCCGGGAGCGGGTACGCGCTGCTGTCGGTCGTGCTCGGGCTCGCGGCGGTGGTCGCCGGGCTCGCGGTCGCGGGCGCGCTCTCGAAGCGAGCAGCGCGGTGACCGCCCTCACCCTCCTGCTGGTCGCGGTCGGCGGCGGCGTCGGCGCAGCGCTCCGGTTCGTCCTCGACGGGTTCCTCAAGGCCCGGGTGACGCGTTTCCCCATCGGCACGCTGCTGATCAACGTCACCGGATCACTCGTCCTCGGGTTCGTCACGGGCCTCGGGGAGTCCGGTGCGATCGCTGCCCCGATGGTCGCTGTGGTGGGGACGGGCATGATGGGTGGGTACACGACGTTCTCGACGGCGAGCGTCGAGACCGTGCAGCTCCTCCGATCCGGCAAGACCCGGCTCGCCGTCCTGAACGGCCTCGGGATGCTCGTCGTCTCGGTCGGCGCCGCTGCGCTCGGCCTCCAGCTCGGAAGGAACCCATGACCTCGGAACGCCCCGGCGAACTCGTCCTCGTCCGCCACGGAGAGACGGAGTGGTCGAAGAGCGGGCAGCACACCGGCCGCACCGACATCCCGCTGACGGAGAACGGCGTGGCCCAGGCCGAGCGCGCCGGTCGGTTCCTGGCGGACCGTGACTTCGCGCTGGCACTCTCCAGTCCGCTCGCCCGCGCCCGCGAGACCGCCCGCATCGTCGGCGTCGACCCGGAACTCGACGAGGACCTGTACGAGTGGGACTACGGCGCGTACGAGGGGCTGACGACGCCGCAGATCAAGGTCCAGCGGCACGGGCCGTGGGACCTCTGGACCGACGGGGTCCCGGCCGGCGACACGCCCGGTGAGAACGCCGCCGAGGTGCGCGTCCGCGTCGAGCGCGTGATCAACCGCGCCAGACCCGTCCTGGCCGAGGGGCAGGACGCCATCTTCGTCGCGCACGGGCACGTGCTGCGCGCACTCGGCGCCGCCTGGATCCGGCTGGCTCCGCAGGACGGCGCGGTGCTGAAGCTCGGCACGGCCACGGTCAGCACACTCGGGTACGAGCACGGTCGACCGGTCATCGACGCCTGGAACATCACGCCGTCCTGAGGGTCGGTTCAGGCCCCGGCGCCGAGCACCATCCCCATGCCGAGGCTCGGCGCCACGTCGTCGAACCCGAGTGACCGGTACAGCCGCTGTCCGGGCGGGTCCCCGATGAGCGAGACGTAGGCGCCCGCGGGCGCGCGGTCGCCGATGTCGGCCAGGAGCCACTCCACCACGGCTCGACCGAGCCCCTGGCGCTGGTGTGTCGGGTCGGTGGCGATGTCGACGACGTGGAAGTACCACCCGCCGTCGCCGATCACCCGTCCCATCGCGACGGGTGTGCCCGCTCCGTCGACGACGTGACAAGCCGACCAAGCGCCGACGACGGCCGGTGCGCCCTGCTCCGCGGTGACGGGCGTCAAGCCGGAGTCGCGACGCAGGCGCAGGTAGTCGTCGAGCGGTGGGGCCGTCGGGAGCAGTGTGTAGGTCTCGTCCATGCACCCAGGGTGCCGGACGCGGCCGACGGGGGCGGGCTTCCCGGCTGGCACGAGCGATCCGGACGGGAGGCCCGCTGCGGCTCGTCCGCACCGCGAGCGTCCCTCAGACGGTCCGGATGCTGCTGGTCGCGCCGAGCGCGCGTCCTCGACGCCGCTCGACGACCCGTCCCACGGCGAGGAGGCAGACGCTGACGACGGCGCCGAGCAGGGTCTGCCCGATCCGGTCGAGGGCGAGGAGCCCGGGCGCCTCGGGGAGGCTCAGCCACGACACCGCGAGGGCGAGGGGCGTGAGGAAGAGCAGGCAGACGGCGTAGTTCCGGGCGACGAAGACCTCCGCCATGAACTGCCCGACCACGGCGATCACGACGATCCACCAGGCCGAGGGCTCGAGCAGCAGGATGCCGACCGCGACGACGGTGCCGCCGACGGTGCCGACGACACGCTGCACGGCGCGGGAGACCGTGTGGCGCTGCCGGAGCGCGGGCAGCGTCGACACCACGGCGATCACGGCCCAGTAGGGGTGTCCGAGTCCGGGCAGGACCTCGGCGACGGCGCCGGCGACGAGTGCGCCGAGGACGTTGAGCGCGATGGTCTCCCAGAGCGCCGAGGTGCCGAGGACCGCGAGGGACCGGTGCTTCCGGGCAGCGAGCGGACGGAACCGGTGCGGCGCGTGCGGGTGCAGGACGCGACGGAAGGCGGCTCCGGACATCGCGACCAGCCACGCCCAGACGACCGAGCCGAGGATGATCGTGGCGACGAGCGGCAGGTCGCCCGTGCGCACCGGGACGAGGGCGGACACGACGAACGCGAAGACCGGGAAGATCGGCTGCGCGGGGATCGTCCGGAGTGCGCTGAGCGTGGCGACCGCGACGACGAGCACCAGGACGAGCCCCGCGCCCTGCAACCACAGCGGCGCGCCGAGGAGTGACACCGCGATGCCCGCGGCCATGCACACGACCTGCAGCGCGCCGGCGACCCCGGTGGTCACGGCACGCTGCCGGTAGGGCTCGGTCGCGCCGAAGATCGCGGTGAAGCCGGCGAACATCGCGAACGCGGCGTACTGCGGCATCCCGAGTCCGATGAGCAGCGCGAGCGGGACGCCGCCCGCGATCGCGGCGCGGGCCGCGCCCTCGAGGTTGGTGGTGCGGGTCGAGTGCGGAGCGGTCGTCATGTCCAGGCCATCCTCTCACCGCGACGGGTGTCGTCGAGGAGGGGTGGGCCTCCCGGCAGGGGCCTTTGATTGGTATACCAAGCTGCTAGAGTGCTTGCACGGTGCCGTGACAGCGGCATCGGAACGCGAACGAGGAGGCACGGGCATGGGCAGGACGCTCGCCGAGAAGGTGTGGGACGACCACGTCGTCGTCAAGGGAGAGGACGGCAACCCCGACCTCCTGTACATCGACCTCCACCTCGTGCACGAGGTCACGAGCCCGCAGGCGTTCGACGGCCTGCGGCAGGCCGGCCGCCCGGTGCGGCGGCTCGACCTGACGATCGCGACCGAGGACCACAACACCCCGACGCTCGCCATCGACCGCCCGATCGCGGACCCGACGAGCCGCACCCAGATCGAGACCCTCCGCCGCAACTGCGAGGAGTTCGGTGTCCGCCTGCACTCGCTCGGCGACAAGGAGCAGGGGATCGTGCACGTCGTCGGTCCGCAGCTCGGACTGACGATGCCCGGCATCACGGTCGTCTGTGGGGACTCGCACACCTCGACCCACGGTGCCTTCGGCGCGATGGCGTTCGGCATCGGCACCAGCGAGGTCGAGCACGTCCTGGCCACGCAGACCCTGCCGCTGAAGCCCTTCAAGACGATGGCCGTCACGGTCGAGGGCACGCTGCGCCCGGGCGTCACCGCGAAGGACGTCATCCTGGCGGTGATCGCGCAGATCGGCACGGGCGGCGGACAGGGCTACGTGCTCGAGTACCGCGGCTCGGCCATCCGGGCGCTCTCGATGGAGGGCCGGATGACGATCTGCAACATGTCGATCGAAGCGGGTGCCCGCGCCGGCATGGTCGCCCCCGACCAGATCACCTACGACTACGTGCAGGGCCGCGACCACGCCCCGACCGGTGCCGACTGGGACGAGGCCGTGGCCTACTGGGACACCCTCGCCACCGACGACGACGCCGTGTTCGACGCCGAGGTCTTCATCGACGCCGACGCCCTCGAGCCCTTCGTCACCTGGGGCACGAACCCCGGCCAGGGCGTCTCGCTGTCCGAGTCCGTGCCGGACCCGGCGGACTACGCGGACCCGAACGACCGCGCCGCGGCGTCCCGAGCGCTGGAGTACATGGACCTCCAGGCGGGCACGCCGATGAAGGACATCGCGGTCGACGCGGTCTTCATGGGGTCCTGCACGAACTCCCGCATCGAGGACCTCCGGGCCTTCGCGTCCGTGATCCAGGGCCGCGAGAAGGCGCCCGGCGTCCGCGTCATGGTCGTGCCGGGCTCCGCCCGCGTCCGGCTCGAGGCCGAAGCCGAGGGGCTCGACAAGGTGTTCACCGACTTCGGCGCCGAGTGGCGGTTCGCCGGCTGCTCGATGTGTCTCGGCATGAACCCCGACCAGCTCGCGCCGGGGGAGCGCTGCGCCTCCACCTCGAACCGCAACTTCGAAGGCCGGCAGGGCAAGGGCGGTCGGACCCACCTGGTCTCGCCGCTGGTCGCCGCCGCGACCGCCGTCCGCGGGACGCTGTCGAGCCCGTGGGACCTGGAAGACGACGACGCTCGCCTGGCCGTGCCGGCGACCGCAGGAGGGAACCACTGATGGACAAGATCGGCACCGTCACCGGGATCGCCGCACCGCTGAAGCGGTCGAACGTCGACACCGACCAGATCATTCCCGCGGTGTACCTGAAGCGGGTCACGAAGACCGGCTTCGAGGACGCGCTGTTCTCCGGTTGGCGCCAGGACCCCGACTTCGTGCTCAACCAGCCCGCCTACCAGGGCGCGAAGGTCCTGGTCGCCGGACCGGACTTCGGCACCGGGTCGTCCCGTGAGCACGCGGTGTGGGCGCTGCGCGACTTCGGGTTCCGCGTGGTCGTCTCACCCCGTTTCGCGGACATCTTCAAGGGCAACGCCGGCAAGCAGGGCCTGGTCACCGCGATGGTGTCCGAGCCCGAGATCGAGCGGATGTGGGCGGCGATCGAGGCCCAGCCCGGGATCGAGGCGACCGTCGACCTGGCGACACAGCGCGTGTCGATCGGCGACATGGACGTGGCTTTCGAGATCGACGCTTACACTCGTTGGCGGTTGATGGAAGGGCTCGACGACATCGGGCTCACCCTCCGTGACGAGACCTCGATCACGGAGTTCGAATCCCGCCGCTCCCGTTGGCGGCCGAAGACATTGCCGGTGAAGTAGTGAACTCTCTCGTACAGGACGCAGCAGCTGCAGGGGCGCGCGTCGGTCTCAAGTCGGACGAGATCGTCATCCGCGGGGGCAAGCCCCTCGTGGGACGCATCGAGGTCCGCGGTGCGAAGAACCTCGCGACCAAGGCCATGGTCGCGGCGCTCCTCGGAGACACCCCGTCGATCCTCAAGGACGTCCCGGACATCTCCGACGTCAAGGTCGTCCGCGGCCTGCTCGAGGTGCACGGTGTGCGCGTGACCGACCCCGCACGGGGCGAGCTCATCCTCGACCCGTCGCGGGTCGAGACGGCGCACTTCGCCGAGATCGACGCGCACGCCGGTTCCAGCCGGATCCCGATCCTCTTCTGCGGCCCGCTGCTGCACAAGCTGGGCGAGGCGTTCATCCCCGACCTCGGGGGCTGCCGCATCGGCGACCGTCCGATCGACTTCCACCTCGACGCACTCCGTGCGATGGGGGCCGTCGTCGACAAGCAGGTCTCGGGCATCCACATCACCGCCCCGAACGGCCTCAAGGGCGCGAACATCGAGCTGCCCTACCCGAGCGTCGGCGCGACCGAGCAGGTCCTGCTCTCGTCCGTACTCGCCGAGGGCACCACCGAGCTGCGGAACGCCGCGATCGAGCCCGAGATCATGGACCTCATCGCGATCCTGCAGAAGATGGGCGCGATCGTCACGGTCGAGCCCAGCCGCACGATCTTCATCGAGGGCGTCAAGTCGCTCCGCGGGTACACGCACCGCGCGATCAACGACCGCAACGAGGCCGCGAGCTGGGCCTCCGCCGCGCTGGCCACCAACGGCGACATCTTCGTCGAGGGTGCCAAGCAGCAGGAGCTCATGACGTTCCTCAACGTCTTCCGGAAGGTCGGCGGCGGGTTCGACATCCAGGAGGACGGCATCCGGTTCTACCGCGAGCTGGACGTCCTCAAGCCCGTCGTCATCGAGACCGACGTGCACCCCGGCTTCATGACCGACTGGCAGCAGCCCCTCGTCGTCGCGCTCACGCAGGCCGAGGGTCAGAGCGTCGTGCACGAGACCGTCTACGAGAACCGCTTCGGCTTCACCGACGCGCTCAACGAGATGGGTGCCGACATCGTCGTGCACAAGGAGGGCCTGCCGGGTCACGACCGCCGTGTCGCCCGTCGTCCCTTCGAGCAGGCCGCGGTCATCACCGGCCCGACGAAGCTGCACGGTGCGAACGTCCGTGTCCCCGACCTCCGCGGTGGCTTCAGCCACCTCATCGCGGCGCTGACCGCCGAGGGTGAGTCGCGGATCACGAACGTCGGCATCATCAGCCGTGGCTACGAGCACTTCATCCCGAAGCTCCGCAAGCTCGGCGCGGACTTCGACTTCGCGGAATGAGCGCCGAGCCGGCCGACGCCCGCGCCGGTGCGGTGGAGCAGGTCACCACGGGCCTCCCGAACCCCGGGAGGCGCTGGAAGCGTGGTGACCTGAACGTCGCGTTCCGCATCACCTCGGTCTTCGTGATCCCGCTGTTCCGTGCGGTCGCGGCGTACCGCTGGCACGGCCCGAACCGCCTGCCGGCGGACGGGGCGTTCGTGCTCGCGCCGAACCACTACACGAACATCGACCCGCTGGTGGTCGGCACCGCCGTCTGGGTGAGCCGCCGACCACCGCTGTTCCTGGCGAAGGCGTCGATCTTCGACGTGCCCGTCGTCGGCAAGCTGATGTCCGGCATGGGACAGATCCCCGTCGAACGCTCCGGGCGGACCCGCTCCAGCAACCCACTGCAGGGCGGTGGCGGACTCGTCCGGAACGGCGGGGCGGTCATCGTCTACCCGGAGGGCACGCTCACCCGTGACCCGGACCTGTGGCCGATGCGCGGCAAGACCGGCGCGGCACGGATCGCGCTCGAGAACGACGTGCCGCTCATCCCGATGGCCCACTGGGGCACGCAGCGGATCCTGCCGCGGTACTCCAAGCGCCTCAACCTGTTCCGGAAGGCGAACGTCGACATCCTGTTCGGCGAGCCGATGGACCTGTCCGCGTACCGCGGCAAGCCGATCGACCAGGCGCTCCTGCAGCAGGTCACCGACGCGCTGATGGCCGAGATCACCAAGCTCGTCGAGCAGCTCCGTGGTGAGCGTGCTCCGGAGCAGCGCTGGGACCCGAGCGCCAACCGCCAGAAGGAGACCGGCAAGTTTGAGTGACGCAGCCGCCCGGGGGACCGCCCCCGGTCTCCGACCGCACGACGACCGCCCGGACCCCTCCGTCGCCGCACGTGGCGCCGTCGACACCGCCGCGATCCGCGTCGTCATGCAGTCGACGGACAAACCACGCGTGGCCGTCATCGGCGCGGGCAGCTGGGGCACCACGTTCGCGAAGGTGCTCGCCGAGGGCGGCGCCGAGACCGTCCTCTGGGCCCGGCGACCCGAGATCGCACGGGAGATCACCGAGACGAAGCGGAACTCGGAGTACCTGCCCGGCATCAACCTGCCGCGGACCCTGACCGCCTCGACGTCCCTCGCCGCAGTGCTCGCCGGTGCCGAGCAGGTGTACGTCTCGGTGCCGTCGCAGACCCTCCGCTCGAACCTCGCCGCGATCCGGGAGCTCCTGCCGGCCGACGTGCCGGTCGTCAGCCTGATGAAGGGCGTCGAGAAGGCCAGCGGGCTGCGGATGAGCGAGGTGCTCCTCGAGGGGCTCGGCATCGACCAGGACCGCATCGCCGTGGCCAGCGGGCCGAACCTGGCGCTCGAGATCGCCCGCCGACAGCCGACCGCCGCCGTGGTCTCGTCCTCGAGCGTGGACACCGCGACCGCCGTCGCCGCGGTCGCGACGAACCCCTACTTCCGCTCGTTCATCAACACGGACGTCATCGGCACCGAGTTCGGCGGGGTCCTCAAGAACCTCATCGCGGTCGCCATCGGCATCGTCGACGGCGTCGGCTACGGCGAGAACACCAAGGCCTCGATCATCACCCGCGGTCTCGCCGAGATGACCGAGTTCGCGGTGTCCCTCGGCGCGCAGCCGTCGACGCTGTCCGGGCTCGCGGGCCTCGGTGACCTCATCGCCACGTGCCAGTCGCCGCTCTCGCGGAACAACACCGCGGGCCGGCTGCTCGGGCAGGGGTACCGCTTCGACGAGGTCGTCCGTCAGATGAACCAGACCGCGGAGGGCCTGGCCTCGGTCGCGCCGATCCTCGAACTGGCCCGGGCGAACGGTGTCGACATGCCCATCGTCGGGCAGGTCGGCGAGGTCCTCGCCGGTAAGCTCGATCCGCGCAACATCGCGCCGCACCTCACGGAGACCGACGAGCCCCAGGGCGAGTGACCGGTCCCGGTACCCACCGCTTGGAGCGTCCATGAGCAGCACCGCGCCCGCACCCGAACCGATCGACGCAGCCGTCCCCACGGTGTCGACCGACGCCGAGCGGACCACCGTCGCCGTGCTGTTCGGTGGGCGATCGAGCGAGCACGAGATCAGCTGCGTCACCGCGGGCGGGATCATGGACGTCGTCGACCGCGACCGGTACGACCTGCTGCCGATCGGCATCACCAAGGACGGCGCGTTCACCCTGCAACCGGACGACCCGTCGGACTGGGCGCTGCTCGGCCAGGAGCTGCCGACGGTGCCGGACAACGGCACCCGCGTCCGCTTCCCGGTCTCCGGCGATTCCCGGGAGCTGTTCGTCGAGCTGCCCGACGGGTCGGTGGAGTCCCTCGGGTCGGTCGACGTGGTGTTCCCGATCCTGCACGGCCCGTTCGGTGAGGACGGCACGATCCAGGGCCTCCTGGAGACCGCCGGCCTGCCGTACGTCGGCGACGGCGTGCTCGCCAGTGCCCTGGCGATGGACAAGCACGTCGCGAAGGCCGTCCTCGAACACGCCGGACTGCGGGTCGCGCCCTGGACGACCGTGCTCCGCCGACAGTGGCAGTCGGACCCGGTCGACGTCGCTGAGTCGGTCGCCGCGCACGGGTTCCCGCTCTTCGTGAAGCCCGCCCGTGCGGGGTCGAGCATGGGTGTCTCACGCGTCGACGACCCCGCACAGCTCGGGGCCGCGATGGACCTGGCGTTCGAGCACGACAGCAAGGTCATCGTCGAGCCCCGGGTGATCGGTCGGGAGGTCGAGGTCGCCGTCCTGGAGGGCCGTGACGGCACCCCGCGCACGAGCCTGCCGGGCGAGATCGTCGTCGCCGAGGACGGCTTCTACGACTTCACTGCCAAGTACCTGGGCGGCGATGAGCAGCTGCTCTGCCCGGCCCCGCTGAGCGAGTCCGAGACCGACGAGATCCGGTCGATCGGCGCCCGTGCGTTCGAGGCGATCGGTGGCGCGGGACTGGCCCGCGTGGACTGCTTCCTGACGGACGACGGCTTCGTGGTCAACGAGGTCAACACGATGCCGGGCTTCACGCCGTTCTCGATGTACCCGCGCTGCTGGGCGGCGTCGGGCCTGGCCTACCCGGACCTCGTCGCGGAGCTCATCGAGCTGGGACGCATCGCGGTCCGCTGACGCTCCCGGACGTCGGGCGGCAGGGCCGTCGACGGTCGGAACGTCGACGGCCGGGACGTCCACGGTCGCGACGCCGGCCGTGCCAGGGTGCCGAGCGTCCTAGCCGACGTCCTGCGGGTCGAGGCAGCGGTGCCCGTCCTCCGGCAGCGTCGACACGGCGTCACCCAGGTCCTGCAGGGCATCCGACGTGGCCCGCTTCGTGTCGATGACGACCTGCACCGCGGGGGAGCGCCCGAACGTCGTGTAGACCACGTTCTGCCCCCGGGCGTCGCGGATCCAGTCGACCGAGCCCTGCGCGAAGCACGGCAGGTCGGAGACCGTCGGCACGGCCACGCCGCAGTGGTAGAGCACCGCGGCGGGGGAGCCCCACGCGGCGGTCGCCTGCGCGGAGGTGTTCCGTAGCGGGAGCGTCCCGTTCAGGGTGGCGGGCAGCCGGACCTGCGCACCGGCGCAGGCGGCGGCGTTCGCCGAGGGCGCGGCCTGCATGGCGACCGCGTTCGTGCAGCCGGTCAGTCCCACCACGACGGCGGCGGCGAGGGCCACACCGCCCAACGCGCTGCCCAGCCGACGGCGGGCGTTCCGGGGGCGGCGGGGTGCGGTGTCCATCGACGTCCAGGCTACCGTTCTCGTGTGGACGCGACGCACGAGCAGAGCCCCGGCACCCCGACGGAGACGGTGGGGGCGCTCGGCGAACTGGCGGTGCTCGACCGCGTGACCCGGCGCCTGCCGTCCGGTTCGCCGCTGCTCGGCCCCGGGGACGACTGCGCGGTGGTCGCCGCTCCCGACGGGCGGTTCGTCGTCACGACGGACATGATGGTGCACGGTCCGGACTTCCGGTGGGCGTGGTCCTCGCCCGAGGACGTCGGCTGGAAGGCCGCCGCCACGAACCTGTCCGACGTGGCCGCGATGGGCGCGGCACCCTCGGGCCTCGTCGTCGCCATCGCCGCCCCGCAGGAGACCCCCGTGACGGTGCTCGAGGGCATCGCCGACGGGTTCCGGCTCGCGATCGAGACGCTCGCTCCGGGCATCGGCGTCGTCGGCGGTGACCTGTCGACCTCGGCGACGTTCTCGTTGACCGTGACCGCGTTCGGCGACCTCGGCGGACGCGCCCCCGTAGTCCGCTCGGGCGCCCGCCCCGGCGACGTGCTCGCGGTCTCGGGCGAACTCGGGCCCGCCGCCCGAGGACTCGCCCGCCTGTTCCGCGACGGGGTCGACGACGCCGGTGAGCCGGACGCCGGTCGGGTGCGGGCGAACGGTGCGGACGCCGATCCGGACGTCGCCCGGCAGCGCCGTCCGGTGCCGCCGATCGCCGAGGGACCACTCGCCGCCGCGGCCGGGGCGACCGCGATGCTCGACCTCTCGGACGGCCTGGCGATCGACGCCGGCCGACTGGCCCGCGCGAGCGGCGTGACGCTGGAACTCGATGTCGAGCCGGCGCTGGACCCGGTCGCGCTGCACGGCGGTGAGGACCACGGACTGTTGGCGACCTTCCCCGCGGGGGCGAGCCTCCCGGGCGGGTTCCGACGGATCGGACTCGTCCGCGCTCGAGTCGCGGACGACGACCACGGCGGTGACAGGGGCCACGGTGTCGACCTCGTGCGCGGCGGGGAGCCGGTCCCCACGACGGGCTGGGACCCCTACGCCGACTGGGACGGCGCGGCGGGCTGACGGCCCGCGCCCGACGGCGCAGTGGGCGGTCGGCGGTCGGCGTGGATCAGCCGGCGGAGTCGGCAACGGCCTCCCACGCGACGGTGTCGCCCCATGACCGTTTGCTGAACGGCGTCAGCCCGGTCGGCCACGTCGGTTCCGGCGACCGCGTGCCCCGCTCGACGACGACGACCGCCTCGGCCGTCAGCCGGGACACCAGGGCGTCGAGGACGTCGGTGAGCTCGGACTCCGGGACCTCGTACGGCGGGTCGATGAACACCAGGTCGAAGGTCTTCGCCGTGGTCCGCAGGTACCCGAGCGCGGGCTGCGCGTGCACGGCGATGCGGACGCCGGGGACACGTTTCTGCACCGCCTTGGCGTTGTCGCGGCAGGCGGCCGCGGCGGGTGCCGCCCGGTCGACGAGGGACACCTCCACCGCACCTCGTGACGCCGCTTCGAGCCCGAGGGCACCGGTCCCGGCGTAGAGGTCGGCAACCGAGGTGTCGTCGATCAGCCCGCGCGCCTCCAGCGACGAGAAGAGCGCTTCGCGCACGCGGTCGCTCGTCGGCCGGGTGCCGGACTTCGGCACCCGGAGCGTCGTGGAGCCGGCGGCACCGGCGATGATGCGGGTCATGTAGTCACCGTAGCGGGCCGTCAGCAGCCCTCCGGTGTTCTCCACAGGCGTCCGGGAGGCCCGTGACGGGTCGGTCGTCCCGGGTACCGTTGGCGTGTGGTCACCTCCCGCGCCGACACCGCTCCGACGACCCCCGACGGCTCCGCCGACGTGCCGACCCCTGACGTGCAGTGGGGCACGGCGCCGCTCGACGTGAAGCTGGCGAGCGTCCTCGGCGGGCGGACCGCGAAGGCGATCGAGAAGGCCTTCGGGCACCGCACGGTCGGCGAGTTCCTGGAGCACGCCCCCCGGCGGTACGCCGAGCGCGGCGCGTTGACCGCCCTGGACTCGCTGGCCATCGGCGAGCCGGTGACGATCGTGGCCGAGGTGGTCGAGGTCCGCGAGCGCACGATGCGGGCGCGGCGCGGCTCGATCCTCGAGGCGAAGATCGGGGACGGCAAGGGCCTGTTGACGCTGACGTTCTTCAACCAGGGGTGGCGCACGAAGGACCTCGTCCCCGGCGCCCGCGGGGTGTTCGCCGGCAAGGTGGGCGACTACCGCGGCGCTCGGCAGCTGGCGCACCCGGACTACGAGTTGTTCGACCGCGACGACCCGCGGGCCACGGCGGACCCCGAGTCGGACGAGGCGATCCGGTGGTCGCGGCAGCCGATCCCGATCTACCCGGCGACCGCGTCGCTGTCGTCGTGGCAGATCGCGAAGGCGATGGGGATCGTGCTCGACACCCTGCCGGACGTCGCCGACCCGATCCCCGCCTCGGTGCGCACCCGTCTCGACCTGGTGCCGTTCCGGAAGGCACTCGAGATGCTGCACCGGCCCGAGAAGGTGGCGGACTTCAAGCGCGCTCAGGACGCCCTGCGCTACCGCGAGGCCTTCGTGCTGCAGACCGCGCTGGTGCAGCGCCGGATCGCGGCCCGTGCGACGGCCTCGGTGTCACGGACGGCCGCACCGGGCGGGATCCTCGAGCGGTTCGACGCGACCCTGCCGTTCACGCTCACCGACGACCAGCGGGCGGTCGGTGCGGAGATCGCGCAGGACATGGCGGGCACCTGGCCGATGCACCGACTGGTGCAGGGCGAGGTCGGTTCGGGCAAGACCCTCGTCGCGATCCGGGCGATGCTCACCGTCGCCGAGTCGGGCGGCCAGTCCGCCCTGATCGCCCCGACGGAGGTCCTGGCGGCGCAGCACCTCCGGTCGATCGTGAAGTTCCTCGGCCCCGACCTCGCCGCGGAGCTCCGACCGGTGATCCTGACCGGTTCGCAGTCCACCGACGAACGCCGGCGTGCACTGCTGGCGGCGGCCTCGGGCGGGTCCCGGCTCGTCGTCGGGACGCACGTGCTGCTCGGTGACCGCGTGGACTTCGCCGAGCTCGGTCTGGTCGTCGTCGACGAGCAGCACCGCTTCGGCGTCGAGCAGCGTGAAGCCCTGCGGACGAAGGGCGCGACCCCGCCGCACGTGCTGGTGCTCACCGCGACGCCGATCCCGCGAACGGTCGCGATGACGGTGTTCGGCGACCTCGACGTCTCGACCATCCAGGGCATGCCCTCCGGTCGCGCCGGGGTGGAGACCTTCACGGTCGGACTGGCCGAGCACCCGGGGTGGGAGTCCCGGATCTGGACACGGATGGCCGAGGAACTGGCCGACGGCCGACAGGCGTTCGTCGTCTGCCCGGCCATCGACGACGCCCACGGTGAAGACGACGGCGCCCCCGAGCCGACCGGTGGCGACCCGGACGGCACACCGGCCCGGAAGCCCGCGACGGTCCTGGCGACCGCCGAACGGATGCGCACGATGCCGGTGCTCGAGGGTCGTCGGATCGAGGTGCTGCACGGGCGGATGACGGCTGAGGAGAAGGACCGGGTGATGACGTCCTTCGCCGACGGGGCCGTCGACGTCCTCGTCGCCACCACGGTGATCGAGGTCGGCGTGGACGTCCCGAACGCCTCGATGATGGCGGTGCTCGACGCCGACCGGTTCGGCGTCTCGCAGCTGCACCAGCTCCGCGGACGCATCGGCCGCGGGCAGTACGCCGGCGTCTGCCTGCTCGTCACCCACGCTGAGGCCGAGACGGTCTCGCGTGAGCGTGTGGACGCGGTCGCTGCTTCCGACGACGGGTTCGAACTGGCCCGGGTGGACCTGGAGCTCCGCCGCGAGGGCGACGTGCTCGGCGAACGGCAGTCCGGCGGCCGGTCGTCGCTGACCCTGCTGCGGGTGGTGCAGCACGCCGGCGTGATCATCGACGCGCGGGAAGAGGCCGAGCGACTCCTCGAGCGCGACCCGGACCTCAGCGGGAGCCCGGCGCTGCGGGACGCCCTCGCACGACGCCTCGACGAGTCCGACGCGGCGTTCCTCGGCAAGAACTGACCGCTGGCCGGCCAGGACCGGGCTGGCCAGGACCGGGCTGGCCAGGACCGAGCCGGCCAGGACCGAGCCGGCCAGGACCGGGCGCAGGTATGGTCGCCTGCATGACGAAGATCGCCGTCGTGCCCGGTTCCTTCGACCCCGTGACGTTGGGGCACCTGGATGTCATCGCCCGTGCCGCCGAGTTGTTCGACGAGGTGCACGTGCTCGTCGTGCACAACCCCGACAAGAAGTCCGCCCTGTTCGACGCCGGCGACCGCGTGCGGCTCATCGAGGAGTCCCTGACCGAGGTCGGCGTGCCCGGCACCGTCGTGGTCGGGGAGTGGACGTCAGGGCTGCTCGTCGACTACTGCCGACAGGTCGGGTCCAAGATCCTGGTGAAGGGCGTGCGCTCCGGCGAGGACGTGGCGTACGAGACGCCGATGGCGATCATGAACCGCCACCTCGCCGGTGTCGAGACGGTGTTCCTGCTGCCGGACGCCGCCCGTGCGCACGTGTCGAGCTCGCTCATCCGGCAGGTCTCCGGCCTGGGCGGGGACGTCACGCCGTACGTGCCCCGGGTCGTGGCGCGAGCGCTCGACGACCGGCACTGACACCGCGCTGCCGTCGACGACCCTCGCCACGGTCCGCGACACGCGTCGGGCGCTCGACTCCTCGGCTCGGGCGCGCTAGGCTGGTTGATCGTGTATTCCTCCGTGAACAGCCCCTATGCCCTGCGTGTGCGTGACCTCGCGCAACGGGCGGGCGACATGCGCGAGGTCTCGGTCGACATCGTCGTGCCGAGCACGCTCGGTGCCGGTCTGATCGCCGTGCGTGAGGGCGACCAGATGCACCTCGACGTGAAGCTCGAGGGTCTGCACGAGGGCATCCTGGTGTCCGGACACGCCCGGGCTGAAGCGACGGGGGAGTGCTCGCGCTGCCTCATCGACATCAGCGAGCCCGTCGATGTCGAATTCGCCGAGGTGTTCGCGTATGATGCCTCGGAGGAATTCGACTACCAGGTTCACGACGACCACGTGGATTGTGAACCGGTGGTCCGAGACGCGGTGGTGCTGTCGCTGCCGTTCACCCCGGTCTGCCGACCGGACTGCCCAGGACTCGACCCGGTGACGGGTGAGCGTCTGGCAGACGTCGGCGAACAACCGGCTCCGTCGGCCGCCGATCCCCGTTGGGCCGCGCTCGGCGGGATCCAGTTCGACAATGACGAGCCCGACGACAACGACGAGCACGACGACAGCAACGAGCACCAGAACACCAGCGGGCACCACGACGCTGACCAGACCACCGCGGACGAGGAGCGGACGCCGGCCGACCAGGCCGAGTGACCGCCACCATCCGCGACTGACCACCGACCAAGCGAAAGAGAACCACCATGGCCGTCCCCAAGCGCAAGCAGTCCCGTGCGAACACGCACGCCCGTCGATCGCAGTGGAAGGCCGCACCGGTCCAGCTCGTGAAGACGATCGAGAACGGCAAGGTCGTCTACAGCCTCCCGCACCGTGCGAAGGTCGTCGAGGACTCCGCCGGCACCCCTCTGTACATGGAGTACAAGGGCCGCAAGGTCGCCGACGTCTGATCGGACCGCACTCATGACTGCGACGTCCGGCGCCGCGGGGTCCAGCCCCGTGGGGCCGGACGTCGTTCGTCTTCGTGACCTCCTCGGGGTCCCTGTGGACCTCGAGCTCCTCCAGCTCGCGCTGACCCACCGCTCGTACGCGTACGAGCACGGCGGGATCCGGCACAACGAGCGGCTGGAGTTCCTCGGCGACTCCATCCTCGGCCAGGCCGTGACCGTCAAGCTCTTCCGGGACTACCCGGAGCTCGACGAGGGCGAGCTCGCCAAGCGGCGTGCCAGCCTCGTGTCGACGGTCGCCCTGGCGGAGATCGGCCGACTCATCGGCCTCGGCGCGTACCTCCGGCTCGGCAAGGGCGAGGAGCAGACGGGCGGTCGGGACAAGTCCTCGATCCTCGCCGACACCGTCGAAGCCGTGATCGGTGCGACCTACCTGTCCGCGGGTGCGGACTCCGCGACGGACCTGGTGCTGCGTCTCGTGGCGCCGCTGCTCGTCGACCCCGCGCGGTTCGGTGCGGCGATGGACCCGAAGACGAGCCTGCAGGAGCTGGCGTCCGCGCTGACCCTCGGCAACCCGGCCTACCGGATCACCGAGGCGGGCCCGGACCACGACAAGACCTTCCACGCCACCGTCGTGCTGCAGGGCGAGGACATCGCCACCGGCACCGGGACGAGCAAGAAGACCGCCGAGATGTCGGCCGCGCTGGACGCCTGGACGCGACTGTCCGGTCGGACCGCCGGAGCCTGACCAGGTGCCCGAACTCCCCGAGGTCGAGGTCGTCCGCGCCGGCCTCGAACCCGCGGTGACCGGCGCTCGGGTGCTGGACGTGCAGGTGCTCGACGAGCGCGCCCTGACCCGGCACGACGGCCCGGCCGAGGACTTCGCGCACCGGCTGACCGGCCGGACGATCGCCGCCGCCGTCCGCCGCGGCAAGTTCATGTGGTTCCCGCTCGAGGACGACCTCGAGGCCGAGCGCCCCGAAGCCGGACACCCCGCAGCCCAGCACCCCGCAGCCCAGCACCCCGAGGCTCTCGTCGCACACCTCGGCATGAGCGGCCAGATCCTCCTCGGCCGCGACCGGCCCGCAGCCCGACACCGGCGCATCGTCCTCGACGTGCAGCCTCCCGGCACGGACCGCGACGGCACTCCGGAAGCTCCCGTGCAGCTCGAGTTCGTCGACCAGCGCACCTTCGGGTCGATGGCGATCGACCGCATGCTGCCGACGATCGACGGTGCTCCCGCGGGGCTCGCCGGTGCCGTGGACACGACCGACCCGGACGCGGCCTGGCGTCGCCGGATCCCGTTCCAGGTGTCACACATCGCCCGCGACCCGCTCGACCCCGCGTTCGACGACGACCGGTTCCTCGCCGCCGCACGGAAGCGGTCGAGCGGCATCAAGCGGGTCCTCCTCGACCAGGGTGTCATCAGCGGCATCGGGAACATCTACGCGGACGAGTCGCTGTGGGCCGCGAAGCTCCACTTCGACCGCCCCGCCGACCGGCTGCCACGCGCCACCCTCCGAGGGCTCCTCGACGAGGTCCGGGCGGTGCTGCGGCGTGCGCTCGAGGACGGTGGCACGAGCTTCGACGCCCAGTACGTCAACGTGAACGGGCAGTCCGGCTACTTCTCGCAGCGCCTGGCGGTGTACGGGCAGCAGGGCGAGCCGTGCCCGCGGTGCGGGACGCCGATCGTGCGCGAGCCGTGGATGAACCGCTCCAGCCACCGTTGCCCCGTGTGCCAACCGAGACCCCGGGCGCGGCTGCGTTAACCTGACGCCGACCGAGGACCCGGAGACCGCATGTACCTGAAGAGCCTGACCATCAAGGGGTTCAAGTCCTTCGCGCAGCCGACCACCTTCGCCTTCGAGCCCGGCGTCACGTGCATCGTCGGTCCGAACGGTTCCGGCAAGTCGAACGTGGTCGACGCCCTGGCCTGGGTGATGGGCGAGCAGGGCGCGAAGACCCTGCGCGGCGGCAAGATGGAGGACGTCATCTTCGCCGGGACCGCCACCCGCGGGCCGCTCGGTCGTGCACAGGTCACGCTGACGATCGACAACGCGGACGGCCTGCTGCCGATCGAGTACGCCGAGGTGACGATCTCCCGCACGCTGTTTCGCAACGGCGGCAGTGAGTACGCCATCAACGGCGAGAACTGCCGACTGCTCGACGTGCAGGAGCTGCTGAGTGACACCGGCCTCGGCCGCGAGATGCACGTCATCGTCGGGCAGGGTCAGCTGGACAAGGTGCTGCACGCCACCCCGGAGGACCGACGCGGCTTCATCGAGGAGGCCGCGGGCATCCTCAAGCACCGTCGCCGCAAGGAGAAGACGCTCCGCAAGCTGGAGGCGATGCAGACGAACCTCACCCGGTTGTCCGACCTGGCGGGGGAGATCCGTCGCCAGCTCAAGCCGCTCGGTCGTCAGGCCGAGGTGGCCCGCAAGGCGCAGTCCGTCGCCGCGGTCGCACGCGACGCCAAGGCGCGGCTCCTGGCGGACGACGTGGTGCGCCTCCGCCGCGAACTCCGTGACCACCTGGCGGTCGAGACCGGTCGGAAGTCCGAACGAGGCGTCCTGCAGGAGCGGCTCGACCAGATCCGGCAGCGCCAGCAGCAGGTGGAGGCGAGCATGGTCGGCGACGACGTGGACCGCGCTCGCACCGTGGTGCACCGGCTCGAGAGCGTCCAGGAGCGCCTCCGCAGCCTGTCGATGCTCGCCAACCAGCGCCTGATGTTCCTGGCGCAGCAGGCCGAGGCGCCGCAGCAGGGTCCGACGATCACCCCGGAGCGGGTCGCCGGTGTCCGCGCCGAGGCCGACCGGCTCGACGAGCGGGCCCGCGACATGCAGGGCGGCACGACGAGCGTCGGCGACCAGGTCCGTGCCGCCCGTGCCGCGCTCGACGCCCTCGACGAGCAGATCGCCGCGCAGGCCGCCCTCGTCGCGCAGCACGACCTCGACGGGCAGCGTCTGGCCAGTGCGGTCGAGGTCGCCCGGTCGAAGCGCTCCGCGGCGGCGGGCGACCGAGAGCGTCGGGAGCGTTCGCTGACCGAGGCCGTCGCCCGCGCCGAGGAGGCGGCCACTGCGCTCGAGGACGTCGGCCGTGACCCCTCCCTCGACACGGACGAGGACGCCCTGTCCGCGACGCTCACCGCCGCGCGCGAGCAGCTGGACCACGCCCAGGGTGACCGTGACGGCCACCGTGATCGCCTGCACGCGCTCGAGCGGGAACGGGACGCGCTCGACGCCCGGATCGCGGCCCTGGCGCTGTCGATCGACGTGCGCGACGGGTCCCAGGCGGTCATCGACGCCGGCCGCGACGGCATCGTCGGTCGTCTTGCCGACGGCCTCACCGTCACGCCCGGGTTCGAGGCGGCCGTCGCGACGGCGCTCGACGGGTTGGCCGACGCCGTCCTCGCTGACGACCGCGCAGGCGCACTCGGCGCCGTCGAGCACGCCCGGTCCGCCGACCTCGGCCGCATCGACGTGGTCGTCGCCGACGTCGCCGGCTCCGGGTCCCGACTGCCGGCCGTGCTGCCGTCGTCCGTCCGGCGGGCACTCGACCTGGTGGACGGACCGCCGGCCCTCACCGCCCTGCTGGCCGACACGCTGGTCGCGGACACCGACGACGTCGACCTGGAGGCCGTGCTCGCCGCCGCCCCGGACTCCATCGTCGTCACGCGGTCCGGTGACCTGGTCCGTGCTGCCCGGGTGACCGGGGGCGGGGCACGGACCACCTCCCGCATCGAGCTCGTCGCCGACCGGGACGCCGCCGTGACGCGACGACGGACGGTCGTGACGGAGGCGGAGGACGCGGCCACGGGCCTCCAGGCCGCGCGCACGGCGGTCGAGGCGGCGCGACGTGCCGTGGACGAGGCCGACCGTGCCGCCCGTGAACACGCCCGCGCGAGTGCCGAGTACGACCGGGCCAGTGCGTCGGCCCGGGCCCGCGCGGAGAACACGGCCGCCGAGGTCGAGCGTCTGCGGGCCGCGCTGGCCGAGACCGACGGCACGACGGCCGTGACCGAGGCGGCGCTGGCAGAGGCGGAAGCGGCGCTCCGGCACTTCACCGACCGGCCGAGGCCGGTCGTCGACGCCTCGGCACGGCCGGCGGCGCAGGACGCGGTGGACGCCGCCCGGGCCGCGGAGATCGAGCACCGGCTGCAGGTCGAGACCGCCCGGGAACGGGCGCGCGCCGAGCGCCGACGTGCCGACCAGCTGGAACGGCAGCTCGAGGCCGAGCGGGCCGCGGCGGAGGAAGCGGCGAGGCTCGCGGTCATCCGCCGCGCCCAGATCGCGTCGGCCGAAGGGGTGCTCGCGGACCTGCCGGTCGTGCTGGCCGCCGTCGACCGGTCGCTCGCCGAGGCGCGGGTGCAGCTCGCGACCGAGGAGTCCGAGCGCTCCCGTCGTAACTCCGAACTGCAGACGATCCGGAACGAGGAGCGCGAGCTGCGCGACCGGCTGCAGACCCTCACGGACGGCGTGCACTCCCTCGAGATGGAGATCTACGAGAAGCGGCTGCACGTCACCGGGGTCCTGGACCGGGCGCAGAGCGAGCTCGGGTTGGGGGAGTCCGTCCTGGTCGCCGAGTACGGGCCGGACGTGCCCGTGCCGGTCGACGTGTTGGTGGACCCCCGTGTCCTGGCACGACGCCACCGAGAGGCTGCCCGTGCGGCTGCGGCGGCCGGAGCGCAGGCCGAGGCCGACGACTCGGAAGCCGCCCCGGACACGGAGGCCGACGCCGACACCGCGCTCGTCGACGCCGAGTCGACCCTGCCCGGTGGCCCCGCGCTCCCGGAGTTCGAGGCGCCCCACGTCGACCCGGCGGACGTCCCGACGACCCCCTACGTCCGCGAGGAGCAGGAACGCCGGCTCGCTGCCGCCGAACGCGACCTCGGGCGGCTCGGCAAGGTGAACCCGCTGGCGCTCGAGGAGTTCCAGGCACTCGAGCAGCGGCACGCGTTCCTGTCCGAGCAGCTCGAGGACCTGCAGCAGACGCGCACCGACCTGCTCACGATCATCGAGGAACTCGACGGCAAGATGCAGACGATCTTCGCGTCGGCGTTCGAGGACACCCGGGCCGCGTTCGACGTCGTGTTCCCGATCCTGTTCCCGGGCGGTTCGGGCTCGATCTCGCTGACGAACCCCGACGACATGCTGACCACGGGCATCGACGTGCAGGTGAAGCCCGCCGGCAAGAAGATCGACCGGTTGACGCTGCTGTCCGGTGGTGAGCGGTCCCTGGCTGCGGTGGCGCTCCTCGTGGCGATCTTCACCGCCCGGCCGAGCCCGTTCTACATCATGGACGAAGTCGAAGCGGCCCTCGACGACGCCAACCTCGGCCGTCTGCTGACCGTGTTCGGCCGCCTGCGCGAGGCGTCGCAGCTCATCGTCATCACGCACCAGAAACGAACCATGGAGATCGCGGACGCGCTCTACGGGGTGTCGATGCGGCAGGACGGCGTCTCGGCGGTCGTCGGCCAGCGGGTGCAGCGACCGGAGCCGGGCACGGAGCCGAGGTCGGAGCCGGCGGTCGCCTGACCGCCTCACCGCCGACCCACCACGGACGGGAGGCCCGGTACCAGCCGGTACCGGGCCTCCCGTCGTGCGGAGCGGACGCCTACTGCACGTCGGCCTCGACCGGCTTGTCGCCCGTCGGGGTGAGGCCGCGCTGCTGACGGCGCTTCGACACCACGAGGCTCGCCACCGTGGCCACGGTGATCGTCAGCAGGATGAACCCGAGCGAGAACCAGATCGGGATCTCCGGCGCCCACTCGACGTGCTGGCCGCCGTTGATGAACGGCACCTCGTTGACGTGCAGCGCGTGGAAGACGAGCTTCACGCCGATGAAGGCGAGGATGACGGCGAGACCCTGACCGAGGTAGATGAGGCGTTCGAGCAGCCCGGCGATGAGGAAGTACAGCTGGCGCAGCCCGAGCAGCGAGAACGCGTTCGCGGTGAACACGATGAACGCGTCCTGCGTGAGCCCGAAGATCGCGGGGATCGAGTCGAGCGCGAAGAGCACGTCCGTCAGGCCGATCGAGACCATCACGAGGAGCATCGGGGTGAAGAGGCGCTTGCCGTTGACCCGGGTGGTCATGCGGTCACCGTCGAAGTGGTCCGAGGTCGGGATGACACGGCGGAGCAGACGGATGAGCTTCGAGTCGCCGTCCTCGGCGCCGTGCTCGTCGCCGCCCTTCGCCTGCGACCAGGCGAGCCAGAACAGCAGGAGACCGAACAGGTAGAAGACCCACGAGAAGTTCTCGATGATCGTGACACCGAGGGCGATGAAGACACCGCGAGCGACGAGGGCGATCGCGACACCGACCAGCAGGACCTTCTGTTGGAACTCCTTCGGCACCGCGAACGTCGTCATGATGATGAGGAAGACGAAGAGGTTGTCGACGGACAACGCCTTCTCGGTCAACCAGCCGGCGAAGTACTCGCCGCCGGCCTGTCCGCCGCCGAACACCCAGACGCCGACGCCGAACAGGATGGCGAGCGCGATGTAGACCACGGACCAGAAGGCCGATTCGCGGATGTGCGGCACGTGCGGGGTGCGCACGTGCGAGAAGAAGTCGAACACGAGCAAGGCGAGGATGCCTGCGATCGTGATGAGCCACACGTACAGGGGAACGTCCACTGGAACCTCCAGGTCAGGGGCGCACCACATCGTCCATCGACGAGCTCCGACCACGGAAGTGGTTCGGAAAACGGGTACGCCAGAGCCTGAAGGTCTCTTCCGCCGCGGTCCTGTCCGGTGTCCGACGAGGTCGGTTCCGAGCTGGGCCGCGACCGACGCCCCGGGTCCGGGTCGTTCCGGGCCGTACTGACGGGGTCGCCGAGAGGGAATACTCCCCTTCGCGTCTCCGACACTACCGAAGGTCGCGCTCACCCGGGCCCCTCTAAGCTGGGAACATGGCGAGTAGTTGGTCACTGTCCTCCCGGCTCCGGGGTCTCTTCCAGCGGAAGACCATCGACGAGACGACGTGGGAGGACCTGGAGACCGCACTCATCGGCGCCGACTTCGGTCCGGACATCTCCGAGGAGATCATCGAGGACCTCCGCGCCCGGGTCGACCGGTACGGCACCACCGACCCCGCCGACCTCAACCGCATGCTCCGCGAGGTCCTCGAAGAGCGCCTGTCGAAGCTCGACACCACGCTGAAGCTCAGCGCCCGACCGGCCGTCGTGCTCGTCGTCGGGGTGAACGGCGTCGGCAAGACCACGACCATCGGCAAGTTCGCGAAGTTCCTCCGCACCTACGACCGCACGGTCCTGGTCGGCGCCGCCGACACCTTCCGAGCCGCGGCCGTCGAGCAGGTCGCGACGTGGGCGCAGCGCGCCGGCGTCGACGTCGTCCGGCCCTCGCAGCCCGGGCAGGACCCGGCGTCGGTCGCGTACCAGACCGTCGAGCAGGCGATCCGGCAGGGCATCGAGATCGTCGTCATCGACACCGCCGGCCGACTGCACACCAAGGCCGGGTTGATGGACGAGCTCGGCAAGATCAAGCGCGTCGTCGAGAAGCAGACCGAGATCGCCGAGGTCCTGCTCGTCCTCGACGCGACGACCGGCCAGAACGGCCTGGCGCAGGCGCAGGCCTTCATCGAGGGTGCCGGCGTGACCGGTCTCGTCATCACGAAGCTCGACGGGTCGGCGAAGGCCGGGTTCGTGCTCAGCGTGCAGGAGAAGACGGGCATCCCGATCAAGCTCATCGGGCAGGGCGAGGGCATCAACGACCTCACGGGCTTCACCCCGCACGTCTTCGTGCAGAACCTCGTCGGCTGAGCCTCCGCCCCCCCCGAGGCAGCCTGCCCCGGTCGTCGGGCGCGGTGGGCGTGTACCGTCCGCCTGGTACGTGACCGACCGGGAGAGGAACCCCACATGCCTGCACTGCTCATCATCGCCTTGATCGTCGGCGTCGTCCTGCTGGTGACCGGCATCGTCAGCGCTGCGCTGAAGGTCCTGCTGTTCATCGGCCTGGTGCTCATCGTCCTCGCCGTCATCGGCTGGATCCTCCGCCGCGTCCGCGGTGGCGGGTCGCGCGTCTGACACACGGCACGACGACGGACGGGAGGCTCCCCACCAGCTGGTGGGGAGCCTCCCGTCCGTCTGCGGCGGGGCCGGACCGGTCGACGGCTTGCCGCGCCTCCCGGGCCGCATGCCACGGACGGTAGGATGGTCGGATCATGGCGCAATTCGGTTCACTCTCCGATCGGCTCACCGAGACCTTCCGCAACCTGCGGAGCAAGGGACGGCTGACGCCGTCCGACGTGGACGGCACCGTCCGCGAGATCCGGCGGGCGCTGCTCGACGCGGACGTCGCGCTGGAGGTCGTGAAGTCCTTCACCGCCTCGGTGCGCGAGCGGGCGCTCTCGGACGAGGTCAACAAGGCGCTCAACCCGGCGCAGCAGGTCGTCCAGATCGTCAACGAGGAACTCGTCGGCATCCTCGGCGGGCAGCAGCGACGCCTGGAGTTCGCGAAGCGTCCGCCGACGGTCATCATGCTCGCGGGCCTGCAGGGCGCCGGCAAGACGACCCTGGCGGGCAAGCTCGGCAAGTGGCTCAAGAAGGACGGCCACACCCCGATGCTCGTCGCGGCGGACCTCCAGCGTCCGAACGCGGTGCAGCAGCTGCAGGTCGTCGGCGAGCAGGCCGGCGTGCACGTCTTCGCCCCGGAGCCCGGCAACGGCGTCGGCGACCCGGTCAAGGTCGCCAAGAACGCGATCAAGGCCGCGGTCGACCAGCAGTACGACACCGTCATCGTGGACACCGCCGGTCGCCTCGGTGTCGACGCGGAGCTCATGAAGCAGGCCGCGAACATCCGCAAGGCCGTCGACCCGGACGAGGTCCTCTTCGTCATCGACGCGATGATCGGTCAGGATGCCGTCACGACGGCCCGCGCCTTCCAGGAGGGCGTCGACTTCACCGGCGTCGTCCTGTCCAAGCTCGACGGTGACGCCCGCGGTGGTGCAGCCCTGTCGGTCGCCTCGATCACCGGGCGTCCGATCATGTTCGCGTCCACGGGTGAAGGCCTCGACGACTTCGAGCCGTTCCACCCGGACCGGATGGCGAGCCGGATCCTCGACCTCGGTGACATCCTGTCCCTCATCGAGCAGGCGCAGTCCGCCTTCGACGAGGACGAGGCCCGTGCGGTCGCCGAGAAGATCGCGACCGACAACTTCACGCTGAACGACTTCCTGCAGCAGATGCAGCAGCTGCGGAAGGCCGGTTCGATCAAGGGCATGCTCGGCATGCTCCCCGGCGCGAAGGGCATGCGGGAAGCGCTCGAAAACTTCGACGAGCGCGAGATCGTGCGTACCGAGGCGATCATCCAGTCGATGACCCCGCAGGAGCGCGAACTGCCGAAGCTCCTCAACGGGTCCCGGCGCCTGCGGATCGCGCGCGGTGCCGGCTCCACGGTGACCGAGGTCAACGCGCTCGTGAACCGCTTCGAGCAGGCCGCGAAGATGATGAAGACCGTCGCCCGTGGCGGGGTGCCGCAGATGCCCGGCATGGGCCCGATCCCGGGCATGCACGGCGGCAAGAAGCAGCAGCCGCAGGGCAAGAAGAAGAAGGTCGGCAACCCGGCGAAGCGCGCTGCGCTCGCCTCCGGTACCGCCCCCGCGCCGCAGCAGGCGCCGAAGGGCGCGGGCCTCGGGCTCGGCATGGGCGCCGGCAAGAACGGTGGGGTGCCATCCGAGGAAGAGCTCGCCTCGTTGCAGAAGTTCCTCGGACGCTGACCCGACCACCTGACGGACGGGCGCGCCCCGCTCAGCGTGACGCGCCAGCGGCACGCGGGGCGCGCCGACCGAGCCTGCGAGGGAGGGGTACCAGCTGGTACCGGGCCTCCCGTCCGTCCGTGGTCGCGTCGCGACGGTTCAGAGCGAGTCGCGGAGTTCGCCGACCAGGTGCTGGACGACCGCGCGGAGGTCTCCGCCGTTCGCCTGAGCGACCGCCAACTGACGCTGGTACGAAGCACCGCGCTCGATCATCGTGTCGAGGTGGTGCAGTTCCTCCTGACAGCCGAGCCGTTCGGCGATCGGGTCCAGGCGGGTGACCAGGTCGTGGACCTCGTCGGTGACCAGCCGTTCGTCGCCGGCGACGTTCGTGATGATCTCGGCATCCATGCCGTAGCGGGCCGCACGCCACTTGTTCTCGCGGACGAACCAGGGCTGCATCGCCTGCAGGGTCTCGCCGGCGTCGATCCGGTCCGAGCTCTCGGTGACCAGGCACTGCACGAGGGCCGTGACCGCGCCGACCTCGTGGAGCGTGGAGATGCCGTCCGAGACGCGGTTCTCGAGCGTGCCCCAGCCCGGCGAGGGACGGATGTCCCACCGCAGGTCCTTCACGCCGTCGATGACGCCGGTGTGCACGAGGTCGCCGACGACCTCCTCGAAGTTCGCCCACGCCCCGAGCTGCGGCGGGAGCCCACCGGTGGGCAGCTGCTGGAACATCAGGGCCCGGTTCGAGGCGTACCCGGTGTCGGTCCCCGCCCAGAACGGGCTCGAGGCCGTGAACGCCTGCAGGTGCGGGACGTAGCCGAGCATCGCGTTCATGATCGGGACGGCCTTGTCACGGTCGTCGATGCCGACGTGCACGTGCACGCCCCAGATGAGCATCTGCCGACCCCACCAGCGGGTGCGGTCGATGAGTTCCGTGTAGTGCTCGCTGTCCGGCGTGATCTCCTGCTGGTCCCACACGGCGAACGGGTGGGTGCCGGAGCACATCACCTGCGCACCGAGGGGCTCGGCGGCGTCGATGACCTGGCCGATGATCCCGGAGAGCTCGCGGGTGGCGCCACCGACGCTGCGGTGCACGTCGGTGACGACCTCGACCGTGTTCGTGAGGAGCTCCTCCGTCACCCGGTCCGGATCGTCCAGGCGTTCCCGGACGGCGGCGAGCACCGCCGGGGCGCGCGGTGTGAGGTCACCCGTCGCACGGTCGACGAGGGGCAACTCCCACTCGACGCCGATCGTCGACGGGGCGGATTCGGAGAACCGGATGTCCATGGGGCCATCCTGCCCGTCCGCCCCGCGGGAACGACGGAGAGCCCGGCGTGTCCGGTCTGCCGGTGAGCGGGCACGTTCGCCTAGTGTTCGTTGCGTGACCGCTGTCGTTCCGCCCGTTGCCGACGTGCCCGCCGAGCTCCGCACCGTGGCCTCGCCCTGGACGCTCGGCCCCCTGCACCTGTCCAACCGGGTGGTGATGGGGTCGATGCACACCGGACTCGAGGTCCTGGACGACGGCGGGGTCGCGATGGCCGAGTTCTACCGGGAGCGTGCTGCCGGCGGTGCCGCGTGCATCATCACCGGGGGGATCGCGGTGAGCGACGAGGCCCGCGGCGGCCCGGACTTCGCCGTGTTCGGGGTCGGCGGTGCGGACGAACGCTTCCGCCGGGCGGTCGCGGCCGTGCACGACGAGGGCGGCACCGTCCTGGCGCAGTTGTTCCATGCCGGCCGCTACGCGCTCGTCGGCGGTCTGACGGACCGCTCCGGTCGACCGCAGCGCGCCGTGGCCCCCTCGGCGCTGCCCTGGGCGGCCGCGCGGGGCGTGCTGCCGGAGGAACTGACCGCGGACGAGGTCCGGCGGACGATCGAGGACTTCGCGACGGCCGCCCGGACCGCCGCGGCGATCGGCTTCGACGGCGTCGAGATCATGGCCTCCGAGGGGTACCTCGTCAACCAGTTCCAGTCGCCGCTGACGAACCTGCGCGACGACGAGTGGGGCGGGACCCCCGAGCGTCGGCGTCGTTTCGCGGTCGAGGTCGTCCGGGCCGTCCGCGCCGCGGTGCCCGACCTCGCCGTCACGGTCCGACTCTCCGGCGCCGACTTGATGCCGGGGTCCTCCACCGACGCGGACGTCGACGCCCTGGTGCGCGAACTGCTGCCGCTCGGACTCGACGCGATCTCGGTCGGCATCGGCTGGCACGAGTCGCGGACCCCGACGATCCAGGCGTCCGTGCCACACGGCGCGTGGATCGAGCAGGCGGCGCGGATCGCGGACGTGGTCCGGGCCTCCGACCACCCGGAGGTGCGGGTGATCGCGTCGAACCGGATGACGGACCTGCGTGACGGCGAAGCGGTCCTCGCCGACGGTCGGATCGACGCGGTGGCGCTCGCCCGGCCGTTCCTCGCCGACGCGGGGCTCGTCGAACGCTCCCTGGCCGGACGGTTCGACCTCGTGAACACCTGCATCGGGTGCAACCAGGCGTGCCTCGACCGGTCCGTCGTCGGCGCGCCGGTGTCGTGCCTGGTGAACCCGCGGGCCGCGCGCGAGGTGCAGTTCCCGCTCCGTCCGACGACCGCGCCGAAGCGTGTGGACGTCGTCGGCGGGGGACCGGCTGGGCTCGCCGCCGCCGTCGACGCTGCTCGGCGTGGACACGACGTCCGGCTCTGGGAAGCGTCGGACGTCCTCGGCGGACAGTTCGGACTCGCCGCCGAGATCCCGGGGAAAGAGGACTACGCCGGCCCCGTGCAGGCCGCGCGCGCCGAACTGGTGGAACGGGGCGCGACGATCCACCTGGGTCGCGCCGCCACCCTGACGGACCTCGGGGACAGCGACGCCGTCGTGCTCGCGTCGGGGGTGACCCCGCGCGTGGTCGACCTCCCCGGCGCGGACCTGCCGCACGTCCTGACCTACGAGCAGGCCCTCCGCGACGGCGTGCCCGACGGGACGGTCGCGGTGATCGGCGGCGGCGGGATCGGCGTCGACACCGCGGCGTTCCTCACCGAGTCCCCGGACGAGGCGGTCCGCGCCACCGAGTTCGGCGCGCGCTGGCAGGTGCCGGTCTCCGGCGAACTCGTCGGGGACCGGCCGCAGCGCCAGCCCACCGCGCACCGTACCGTGCGGCCCGGGTCCCAGGTCACGGTGCTCCGCCGGACCGGGAAGTTCGGGCAGGGGATCGGCCTCACCTCACGCTGGGTCGCGCTCGGACGGCTCCGGGACGCCGGGGTCCGCATGGTCGGCGGGGTGCAGGAGTACCTGCGGATCGAGCCCGGCCGGCTCTGGATCCGGGACGAGTCCGGCAACGACGTCGCGGTGCCGGCCGACGTCGTCGTGGTGTGTGCCGGACAGGAGGCGCGGGACGAGTTGGCCACGGGCCTCCAGGCCGCAGACGTCCCGTACGCGGTCGTCGGCGGAGCACGGGACGCCCGCAGCGTCGATGCGGTCCGGGCCACGAGCGAGGCCCTCGAGGCCGTCCGACGCCTGGCGCCGTAGCGGTCCGCCGACGCGCCGCGAGACGTGGCTCGCTTCCCGCTCCGGAATCTGCAAGAATGAACGGTCGAATCGTGTCCGCTCGACCCTCTATCCAGCGGATCACGATCTCATCGAGCTTCCACCGTGTGTGCCCCCACGCCCGCGGTTCCGGTTCAACCACAACACGTACGCAACAGGAGTCATTGTGGCTGTCAAGATCCGTCTCAAGCGCCTCGGCAAGATCCGAGCGCCCTACTACCGCATCGTCGTCGCCGACTCGCGCACCAAGCGCGACGGTCGCGTGATCGAGGAGATCGGCAAGTACCACCCCACCGAGGAGCCCTCGTTCATCGAGGTGCAGTCCGAGCGTGCGCAGTACTGGCTCAGCGTCGGTGCGCAGCCGACCGAGCAGGTCGCCGCGCTCCTCAAGCTGACCGGTGACTGGGCCAAGTTCAAGGGCGAGAAGGACACCGAGTCCAAGGTCAAGGTCCGCGAGCCGAAGCCGGCCTTCACGGTCGACAGCTCCAAGAAGGCCGTCCTCAAGCCCAAGTCGGAGAAGACGGCCCCCGCCGCTCCGGCCGCAGCCGAGACCGCCGACGAGACGACCGAGGCGTAGTCCTTGCTCGAATCCGCGCTGACGCACCTCGTCAAGGGGATCGTCGATCACCCTGACGACGTGCGCGTCGCCAGCTCCACCTCTGCGCGTGGCGAGGTCCTCGAGGTGCGTGTGCACCCCGAGGACCTCGGCCGCGTGATCGGTCGCGCCGGTCGCACTGCGAAGGCGCTCCGCACGCTCGTCACGGCCCTGGCCGACGGCAAGCGCGTGCGGGTCGACGTGGTGGACAGCGATTCCTAGGGAGACGACCCAGCTCCGGGTGGGTCGCATCACGAAGGCGCACGGGCTCAAGGGCGGCATCAAGCTCGAGCTCTACACCGACGACCCGGATCGTCGGTTCACGCCGGGAGCGGTCTTCACGCTCCAGGTCCCCGACGACTCTCCCTGGTCGGGGAAGACCATCGCGCTCGATGAGTTGCGCTGGTACAACTCGCACCCGGTCGCCTTCTTCGAGGGCATCGCCGACCGGAGCGCCGCCGAGACCCTCGCGCGCGCCATCCTCTGGGTCGAGCAGGACACCGAGGAAGAGACCGGCGAGGACGACGCCTGGTACGACCACCAGCTGGTCGGCCTGAAGGTGCTCCGCGACGGCGTGCAGGTCGGCACCGTCGCTCGGGTCGACCACATGCCGGCCCAGGACCTGCTCGCGGTGGACACCGAGTCCCGCGGAGAGGTCCTCGTGCCCTTCGTCGCGGCGATCGTCCCCGCGGTCGACCTGGAAGCCGGCACCGTCACGGTGACGCCCCCGACGGGTCTGTTCGAGGACCCCGAGGACCTGAGCCGTCCCGAGACGGTGACGCCGTCCGAGCCGGCTCCCGAAGCGCCGGCTCCCGACACCGAGGACTGATCCGTGCGGATCGACATCGTCACGATCTTCCCGGAGTTCTTCGGGGTGCTCGACGTCTCCCTGCTCGGCAAGGCACGGCAGGGCGGCCTGCTCGACCTGCACGTCCACGACCTGCGGTCGTGGACGACCGACCGCCACCGGACGGTCGACGACACCCCGTACGGCGGCGGCGCCGGCATGGTCATGAAGCCCGAACCGTGGGCCGAGGCGCTGTCCTCGATCCTGCGGTCCGACGGCTCCTCCACCCTCGTCGTCCCGACGCCCGCGGGCACGCCGTTCCGCCAGACCATCGCGCGGTCCCTCGCCGAGCACGAGCACCTCGTCTTCGCCTGCGGACGGTACGAGGGGATCGACGCCCGGGTGTTCGAGTGGGCCGCGACCCGCAGCACCGTCGTCGAGCTCTCGCTCGGGGACTACGTCCTGAACGGCGGTGAGGTCGCGGCGATGGCCATGATCGAGGCCGTCGGCCGGCTGGTCCCCGGTGTGGTCGGCAACCCCGATTCCCTGGTCGAGGAGTCCCACGAGGACGGCCTGCTCGAGTACCCCTCGTACACGAAGCCGGCGTCCTGGCGTGGTCTCGACGTACCCGACGTCCTGCTCAGCGGGCACCACGGCCGGGTCGCCGCGTGGCGGCATGACCAGCAGGTGGAACGGACGCGACGCGTCCGGCCGGACCTGCTGCCGGACTGAGCGGGTCGCGCACCGACCACGGACACCACGGGAGGCCCGTCACCAGCTGGTGACGGGCCTCCCGTGACGTCTGTGGTCCCGGGTCAGGCGTCGCGCTGGGCGCGACGGAGCGTCAGGACCTCGGGGCCCTGCTCGGTCACCGCGACCGTGTGCTCGACGTGCGCCGCGCGCGAGCCGTCGACGCTGCGGAGGGTCCAGCCGTCCTCGTCCTGGTAGAGCTCGTCCGTGCCCTGCATGAGCCAGGGTTCGATGGCGACGACCAGGCCGGGGCGGAGCTTCAGGCCGCGGCCGGGCCGCCCGTCGTTCGGGACGTGCGGGTCGCCGTGCATGGTGTGTCCGACGCCGTGGCCACCGAACTGCAGGTTCACGTCGTAGCCGGCACCGCGGGCGACCGAACCGATCGCGGCCGAGACGTCACCGAGCTTGTTGCCGGGTGCCGCCTGCGCGATGCCCGCGGCCAGGCACTGCTCGACGGTCGCGATGAGTCGCTGGTCCTCGTCGCGCGGGGTGCCGATCTGGACCGTGACGGCGGAGTCCGCCACCCAGCCGTCGACGCTCGCCGCGAAGTCCAGGCTGACCAGGTCGCCGTCCTGCAGGACGAGGTCGTACGGCAGACCGTGCAGGGCGGCGTCGTTCACCGAGGTGCAGAGGTTCTTGCCGAAGGGCGACTTGCCGAACGACGGGTGGTAGTCGACGTAGCAGCTCTCCGCGCCGCGCTCGGCGATCATGCGCGCGGCGACGCGGTCGAGGTCGAGCAGGTTCACGCCGACGTCGACGGTCTCGAGCAGGGCGTCCAGGACGTCAGCGACGAAACGGCCGGCGACACGCAGTCCGTCGAGTTCGGCGGGGGTGCGGAGTTCGATCATGGGACCATCCTGCCGGTTGGCCGCAGTGCACTTGTTGTGGCATGATGATCGATCGTGCCCTGGCTGGACTCTGCCACGGGGGAGTCGCCGACACCGGGCACGTCTCGTTCTTTCCGAAATCGATCCGCGGCGACCCGTGTGCGTCCGCAGGAAGTGACACCATCATGCAGCTCCTCGACCACGTGACCGCCGGTGCCCTGCGCACCGACCACCCTGACTTCCGCCCCGGCGACACCGTCAAGGTCCACGTCAACATCGTCGAAGGCACGCGCTCGCGTATCCAGGTCTTCCAGGGTGTCGTCATCGGCCGCCAGGGCCACGGCATCGGCGAGACCTTCACGGTCCGCAAGGTGAGCTTCCAGGTCGGCGTCGAGCGCATGTTCCCCGTGCACTCCCCGATCATCGACCACGTCGAGATCGTCACCCGCGGTGACGTCCGTCGCGCGAAGCTCTACTACCTCCGCGAACTCCGCGGCAAGGCGGCCCGCCGCAAGATCAAGGAGAAGCGCGACAACTGATCGCCTTCACAGGGAGCACCGGGAAGCCGGTTCCTCTGCGAGCCCCTCGCCCATGTACGGTTGTGCATCGGCGGGGGGCTCGTTCGTTCCTGGAGTCCGTCGCCACCGGGGCAGAACCATCTCGGGAGCAGTGCCGGGAACAGGTCGACGAGAGCGGAAATGACGGACACGACAGAGGGTGGAGCCCGTCGGCCCCGGACGGCGAAGAAGCCGCGCAACGGGGTCCTGACCTTCCTGCGGGACCTCGTCATCATCTTCATCGCGGCCCTCCTGGTCTCCTTCCTGGTCAAGACGTTCCTCATCCGGTCGTTCTACATCCCGTCCGAGTCGATGCAGAACACGCTGCAGGTCAACGACCGCGTGATCGTCAACGAACTGGTCCCCGGGGCCGTCAAGCTGCAGCGCGGCGACGTCGTCGTGTTCAAGGACCCGGGCGGGTGGCTCACCGGAGAGACCCTGCCGAACGTCCAGCCGACGACCTCGATCGGCAAGGCGGCCGACTGGCTGCTCACGCAGGTCGGACTCGGCACCGGCGACAGTGACGACCACCTGATCAAGCGCGTCATCGGGCTGCCGGGGGACGAGGTCAAGTGCTGCAACGACCTCGGGCAGATGTCCGTCAACGGGGTCCCGCTCACCGAGCCGTACCTCAAGCTGCCCGCGGGGGACACCCGTGCGTCGCAGACCGACTTCTCCGTCACCGTGCCGAAGGGCACCATCTGGGTGATGGGCGACAACCGCGACAACTCGCGCGACTCCCGGTACAACGGCGACACCCCGTCGAAGGGCTTCGTGCCACTGTCCGACGTCACCGGTCGGGCTTTCGTGATCTCGTGGCCGACCAACCGCTGGACCTGGCTCGACGACCACCCCGAGGTCTTCGCCGGCGTGGAGGAGCGGGACGAGTGAGCCCCGTCCGGCCCTCGCTCCGGCTCGAGAAGTCGCTCCTCGCCGCGGGACGGGTCACCGTCATCGGCGTCGACGAGGTCGGCAGGGGAGCGATCGCCGGTCCGGTCGGGGTCGGCGTCGCCGCCGTCACGCTCGACGTACGACGAGTGCCGCAGGGCCTCGCCGATTCCAAGCTGCTCAGCCAGGCCCGGCGGGAGGCGCTGGTCCCAGTGGTGACACGCTGGGCGCGGACCGCGGTCGGGATGGCGTCGGCCCAGGTCGTCGACGAGCAGGGCATCGTCGCCGCGCTCGGTCTGGCCGGAGCCAGTGCGATCGGGGCGCTCGTGCAGGACGGCGTCCCGCTCGAGGGTGCCGTGGTCGTCCTCGACGGGTCGTTCGACTGGCTCACCCGTGCGCTGCCGGCCGAACACCGGCCGCTCGACGTCCAGGTGCGTGTGAAGGCCGACCGTGACTGCGCTTCCGTCGCAGCGGCGTCCGTCGTGGCCAAGGTCGCGCGCGACGACCTGATGATCGCGGCACACGACGAGGCGCCGCACTACGCGTGGGCCTCGAACAAGGGCTACGGGTCGAGTGCGCACTACGACGCCATCCGCGCGGTCGGCCCGCACGAGCTGCACCGGAAGACCTGGCTGCACGCGGCGTCGAGTGTCGCGCTCGACGGGTTCGAGGAACTGGGCGCGGTCGGCGGCTGAGCGTGACGGTGCTCCTGTGCCGACGGGTGCGGGTCGTGCGTGCTCGCGCGGTTCTGCACGGTCGGGCGGTCAGGAGGCCGTGGTCGCTCTAGACTGGGCGGGCCATGGATGACGAAGAATTCGACGACTACGACCGCGAGGTCGAACTGGCCCTGTACCGCGAGTACCGCGACGTCGTGGGGCAGTTCCGGTACGTGGTCGAGACCGAGCGGCGGTTCTACCTGGCGAACGAGGTCGAACTCGTCCGCCGGGACACCGAGCATGACTTCTACTTCGAATTGACGATGAACGACGTGTGGGTCTGGGACGTCTACCGATCCGACCGCTTCGTGAAGTCGGTCCGGGTGTTGACGTTCAAGGACGTGAACGTCGAAGAACTCACTGCGCGTGAACTCGAACTCCCGAAGGAACTCGCACTCGACGAGTAGGGCTCGCCGGGGAATGTGACCCTTCGGCATTGTGCTGCGATACTCTGAGTTGCAATCCCGACTCTGAAGGAGTGAGAAATGGCGCAGAAGGTCACTGTCCAGCTCGTCGACGATCTCGACGATTCGCCGATCGCCGCTGGCGATGGCCGCACGGTCGAGTTCGCGTTCGACGGTTCGTCGTACGAGATCGACCTGTCGAACGACAACGTCGACAAGTTCCGGGACGCGATCTCGGACTACATCGCCGCGGCCCGCAAGACCGCTGGTCGTCGCACCGGTTCGACGGGCAAGAGCCCGTCGGGCCCGAAGCGCGGGAACTCCGAGGAACTCGGCAAGATCCGGGAGTGGGCGAAGGAGAACGGGTACGAGGTCTCTTCTCGTGGTCGTATCTCGACGCAGGTGCAGGAAGCGTACGCAGCCGCGCACTGAGCATCCGACCGGCGTTGGGTCGCTGGTCACGGCAGGAGCCGGACATTCCGTGAGGGATTGTCCGGCTTTTGTCATGGTGCGCGACATGGCCATGCAATTGTTCCTGCACAGGACGGTCGTTCCGCTCCTCTGTCCACAGATTTGCGGTGCCGACTCGATCGATTCCTGACCCGGTTCATCGTTGGTCCATGACGAAGCGTGCAGACCGACCGGATGCCGACCGCTGCCGTCCCGGCGCTGATCCGCGCCGTGCGACGGGCAATGCCGGAGAAGACCACGCCGTGGAATGGCTCGAGCGCCACGGGTTCTCGATCATCGACCGGAACTGGCGATGTGCGCGCGGAGAAGTGGACATCGTTGCGCGAGAGGACGACACGATCGTCTTCATCGAGGTGAAGAGCCGTACCGGGCAGAGCGCTGGACACCCGTTCGAGGCCGTGACGCCTCGCAAGCTCGCACGGATCCGACAGCTCGTCCCCGCATGGTTCCACGCGCACCGCGACCAGACGGCGCGAGCGATCCGGATCGACTGCATCGCCGTGACCATGGTCGCGGACCACGTGGCGATCGAACACGTCGAGGCACTCGGGTGAGCGACATCGGACGGACCTCGGCGGTCGCGCTGGTCGGGGTGCAGGGCAGCCTCGTCGAGGTGGAGGCGCACCTCACCAGCCAGCTGCCCGCGTTCAGCATCATCGGGTTGCCGGACACCTCGCTCGGGGAAGCCCGCGAACGAGTGCGGTCGGCAGCCGCGATGGCGGACTGCCCGCTGCCCTCACGGCGGATCACGGTCAACCTCACCCCGGCGAGCGTTCCGAAGCGCGGCTCCGGGTTCGATCTGGCGATCGCGATGGCCGTCCTCGCCGCCGCCGGTACCGCTCCCGGGGCCGACCGCCGTGTGGTCTACGTCGGGGAACTCGGACTGGACGGGCGGGTGCGACCAGTGCCGGGGATCATCCCGGTGGTCCTGGCCGCGCGCGCCGCCGGGATCGAACGTGTCGTACTGCCGGTGGGCAACCTCACCGAGGCGCGGGTCGTGCCGGACATCGCGCTCACCGCAGTGGACTCGCTCCGCTCGGCGGCGATCGACGCGGGGGCCGACCTGCCGGCGGGCTTCGCCGACCCCGTCCTGCCGCCACCAGTCCCGGACGACACGCTCCCGTCGCTGGAGCTCGCGGACGTGGTCGGCAACGCGATCGGCGTGCGTGCGGTCATCGCCGCGGCGGCCGGCGGGCATCACGTGCTGCTGCTGGGACCACCGGGCGCTGGCAAGACGATGCTCGCCGAACGGCTCCCGGCCCTGCTGCCCGACCTGGACCCGGACGCCGCGCTCGAGGTCGCGGCAGTCCGCTCCGTCGCCGGCCACGGGGAGCGCTCGTGGACACTGCGACCGCCGTGGGAGGCCCCGCACCACTCCGCCTCGGCCGCCGCCCTGATCGGCGGGGGGACCGGGCAGCTCCGGCCCGGTGCGGTGTCGCGAGCCACCCGCGGCGTGCTGTTCCTCGACGAGGCCACCGAGTTCCCACGGGCCGTGCTCGACGCGCTCCGACAGCCGCTAGAAGCCGGACGCATCACGGTCCACCGTGCAGGAGGGTCGGCGGAGTTCCCCGCGCGCTGCCAACTCGTGTTGGCCGCGAACCCGTGCCCGTGCGGCAACGCCGGGTCCACCGGCGGCGCCGCCTGCTCGTGCGTGCCGAGTGCGGTCCGACGCTACCTGGGGCGGCTCTCCGGACCGCTGCTCGACCGGATCGACATCCGCGTCGCGGTCCCGCGGGTGACGACCGGCATGCTCCGGGCCGACGAGGGAGCGACGCCGACCACCACCGCCGCGCGAGGGGTCGTGCTCGACGCCCGGAGCCGGATGGGGGACCGGTTGCGGGGGACCGGCTGGACCCGGAACGCCGAGGTGACCGGGTCGTGGTTGCGCGAAGACGGCCGCGCGGCCCCCGGTGCGACGGACCTGCTCGACCGGGGGCTCGACCTCGGGACGTTGACCATGCGGGGGTGGGACCGGGTGATGCGGCTGGCGTGGACGATGGCCGACCTCGACGGGGACGACCGACCGGAGCGGCGGCACGTCGAACGGGCGCTGGCGTTGCGGACCGCGCTGTGAGCGGCGTTGCGGACTCGCGGTCGCAGCGGGATCGGGATGCCGCCCTCGACCGGCTCCGGGGCGCCTCGGCCCATCGGTCCGGCGAGCGCGACGAGGTCCTCGCCCGTGTTGCGTGGTCGACCGTCGTCGAACCGGGGGACGCCGATGCAGGACAACTCGTCGCGCGACTCGGGGCTGGCCGGTCGATCCAGGCCGCCCTCGCTGCCCTCGACTCCGGTCCTGCGGCGTTGGCGGAGCTGCTGGTCGGTGCTGGTGCTGGTGCGGGTGCTGGTGCTGGTGCCGGTGCCGGTGCTTGCGCGGGTGTGGGTACCGGCACGGATGCGGGAGCCCGGGGCTCCGTGGACTCCGTGGACTCCGTGGGCTCCGCGGGCTCCGCTGTCGGAGCCTGCGACGAGGACGAGGTCCGCGACCGGCTGGTCGAGTCGACGGCCGCGGCGCTCGTCCCGGCGATCGCCCGGTGGCGGCCACGGCTCCTGCGGCTCGACGTCGACGCCGTGCTGTCGGCAGCGTCCGTCATCGGTTGCGCGCTCGTCGTCCCCGGCGACCCGGACTGGCCCGCGGGCGTCGACGACCTCGGACCGCACGCCCCCCTCGTCCTCTGGCGACGCGGTGCACCGTGCACCGCCGGACGGCCCTCGGTGGCGGTCGTCGGGTCCCGGGCGAACACGGTCCTCGGCGCCGAGGCAGCGGCCGAGATCACGTCCGCCGCGGCCGACGTCGGCTGCGTGATCGTGTCCGGAGGTGCCCACGGCATCGACGCCGTCGCACACCGGGTCGCGATGGCCGCCGGTGCGCCGACGGTCGCCGTGCTCGCCGGCGGGATCGACCAGCTCTACCCGGCCGCGAACACGGCGATGCTGCGGGCTGTCGCCGAGCACGGCGCCCTGCTCGCCGAGTGTCCGCCGGGGACCCGACCCTCGCGCTGGCGGTTCCTCGCCCGCAACCGGTTGATCGCGGCCCTCGCGACCACGACCGTGATCGTCGAGGCCGGAGCCCGATCCGGGGCGCTCAACACCGCGAACCACGCCGGACAGCTCGGACGGCCGGTGTTCGCCGTGCCCGGCCCGTACTCGTCGTCCGCGTCGGTCGGATGTCACCGACTGATCGCGGACCGGCGTGCCGAGCTCGTGGTGCAGCCCCGCGACCCGGCGGAGACGGCGGTGCGCCTGTGCTCCGGGGACCGGATCGTCGCCGGGGCCGAGGTCCCGATCGCGGGCGCGCGGATCGACCCGGAGGTGCTCCGCGTGGTCGACGCCCTCGCTCCGCGTCGGCCGACACCGGCGGACGAGGTGGCTCGGCGGTCGGGGTTGTCCCTCGTCGACACCACGGACGCCCTGGCGCTCGCGGAGCTGCAGGGTCTGGTGCAGCACGGCCCCGGTGGATGGACGACCTCGTGACGCGGGCGGCGGGACGAGTCCGGCGCGGGCGCGTCGATGCGCGAGCCCGCCCGGCGCGCCTACCCTGGCGTCATGCGGGACACCGAGGGCGACCGGGAGCGACAGCGCGGCATGCTCGGCGACGTCGTCCGGGTGTTCCTGGGCCACTGTCGGCACGGTCGGGGCCTCAGCGAGCAGACCGTCCGGGCGTACCGCGCCGACCTCGACGACCTCGTGGCGTTCGCGGCCGAGCGCCAGGTCGTCTCGGCGGCGGGTCTCACGCTCGAGGTGCTCCGGGACTGGCTCTGGGCAGCGACGGAACGCGGCCTCGCGCGGTCGACGATCGCCCGACGCAGCGCTTCGGTCCGGGCCTTCACCCGGTGGGCGAGCGAGACCGGTGTCCTGACGGTGGACCCGGGCGTCCGGCTCCGGGCTCCGAAGGGCGCTGCGCACCTGCCCCGGGTCGTCGCGCAGGACCAGGTGCGCTCGATGCTCGACGGGCTCGCCGTCCGTGCCGCGGATGACGATCCGGCAGCGCTCCGCGACCGCGCCGTCGTCGAACTGCTCTACGCCGCCGGCATCCGGGTGAGCGAACTCGTGGGGCTCGACCTCGGGGACGTCGACCGGACCCGGCTGACCGTCCGCGTGTTGGGCAAGGGCGGCAAGGAGCGGGTCGTGCCGTTCGGTGTCCCCGCACACGACGCCCTCGAAGCGTGGCTCGACCGCGGACGCCCGGTGCTCGCCGCAGCGGCAGCCGGAGCCGCGGGCGCGGTCGGAGCCTCACACGCAGCCGGTTCGGCGGGCACCGCCCTGTTCCTCGGCGACCGGGGGGCCCGACTCGGCACCCGGAGCGCCTACCGTGTCGTCGCCCGGCTCCTCGAGGCGCTGCCCGGTGAGGGCCCGAGCGGACCGCACACCTTCCGGCACACCGCGGCGACGCACCTGCTCGACGGGGGAGCGGACCTCCGTGCGGTGCAAGAGCTCCTCGGGCACGCGAGCCTCGGCACGACGCAGATCTACACCCACGTCTCGTCGGCCCGGCTCCGCGAGGTCTACCGCACCGCTCACCCCCGCGCCTGACGGTCCGGCAGCAGCACCGGCCACGCGGGGCTCGGCAGCAGCGGCAACGGGTCGACGTACGCGCCGTCGACCCGGGCACCGAGGTGCAGGCACGACGTCGTCAGCGGGCAGTGCCCGGCGCCGACCGTCCCGACTCGATCGCCCCGACGGACGAGCGTCCCCGCTGACACCGACGGCTCGACCGGGTCGAGTGTGCTCACCAGCCCGCCGCCGTGGTCGATCGTGACGACCGTCCGTCCGCCGACCTGCCCGGCGAACGCCACCATGCCGTCCGCTGGTGCCGTCGCCGGGGTGCCGGGTGGGGCCGGGACGTCGAGCCCGCGGTGGCCCGGCCCGTAGTCGGTGGCGGGAGCGTCCCACGGCCGGAGGACGACCCGGGTCGTCGTCGGCCACGACCACGGTGCCGGTGACCCGGGGGCCGCGTGCTGCGCCGGGTCCGATGCGGCGCCGGTGCCGGCGACGAGCACCAGCAGGACGATCAGCACCGCTGTCACCAGCACCGCCAGTACCACCAGCACGGCCCTCCCCGGAGGCACCGGACCCGCACGGACCCCCACCTGCCATGCCGCCTCGCACCGTCGCATCCCGACCTCCCGCATCCCGTCCTCCCGCTTCCGCCCTTCCCGCATCCCGACCTGCGCGTCCACGTTCCCGCGTCCGACGCGGCCACGGGGCCGACCGGACGCGGTCTGTGGAGGGCGACCCGGGCCTCCCGTCCGGTGCAGGACAGGTCGGACTGCACCACACCTGATGTGCTGAGCAGTCGCGGAAGGGGTACTGTCGGGGCCGCTCCGGACACCGCAACGCCGCTCGGACGGCGATCCAGCCGACCGCCGGGGCACCGTGCAGCACCCGGCACGGCGGCGGGAACCCAGGAGCATCGTGTCGACCACGACCACCGGACACGGCGACGACCGTGCGTTCAAGGGGAAGGTCACACTGTTCGCCATCGCGGCGGCGGTCGGTGGCTTCCTCTTCGGCTTCGACTCATCCGTGATCAACGGTGCCGTCGACGCGATCAAGGGTGAGTTCGACCTCTCCGACGCCGCCAGCGGCTTCGCGGTCGCCTCGGCCCTCATCGGCTGCGCCTTCGGCGCCTACTTCGCCGGCCGCCTCGCCGACCGCTTCGGCCGCACCAAGATCATGTTCTGGGCCGCCGTCCTGTTCTTCGTGTCCTCGATCGGCAGCGCGTTCGCATTCGCGACCTGGGACCTCGTCATCTGGCGCCTCGTCGGTGGCCTCGGCATCGGCACCGCCTCGGTCATCGCACCGGCGTACATCTCCGAGGTCTCACCGAAGGCCATCCGCGGGCGTCTGGCGTCGTTCCAGCAGCTCGCCATCACGCTCGGCATCTTCGCCGCGCTGCTCTCCGACCAGCTGTTCGCCGTGACCGCTGGCAGTGCGTCCTCAGAGGTCCTGGGCCTCGCCGCCTGGCGCTGGATGTTCCTGGTCGGTGTGATCCCGTCGATCGTCTACGGCGTCCTCGCGATCACCCTGCCGGAGTCGCCGCGCTACCTGCTCACGAAGGGCCGGAGCGACGACGCGCGCGAGGTGATGGGCAAGATCGTCCCGCGCGACACGGTGAACACGAGCCTGGAGGAGATCCAGGACGGCATCAAGAAGGAAGCCAACGAGAAGAAGGGCTCCATCCGGGGCAACCGCTTCGGGCTCCAGCCGATCGTCTGGGTCGGCATCATCCTGGCCGTGCTGCAGCAGTTCGTCGGCATCAACGTGATCTTCTACTACTCGACGACGCTCTGGCAGGCGGTCGGGTTCAAGGAGGAGCAGTCCTTCCTCATCTCGACGATCACCTCGGTGGTCAACGTCGCCGTCACCTTCATCGCGATCTTCCTGGTCGACAAGGTCGGTCGGAAGCCGCTGCTCATCGCGGGTTCCGCGGGCATGTTCGTGTCGTTGACGATGGTGGCGATCGCCTTCTCGCAGGCCTCGATCGTGAACGGCGAACCGCAGCTCCCCGGAGCGTGGGGCGTCATCGCGCTGGTCTTCGCGAACCTGTTCGTCGTGTCGTTCGGCGCCACCTGGGGTCCGCTCATGTGGGTCCTGCTCGGTGAGATGTTCCCGAACCGCATCCGAGCCACAGCGCTCGGCGTCGGCTCGGCCGCCAACTGGATCGCGAACTTCATCGTCACGATCTCGTTCCCGGTGCTCTCCGGCTTCAACCTCACGGTCACGTACGGCATCTACGCGCTGTTCGCCCTGCTCTCGCTCTTCTTCGTCATCGCGAAGATCCCCGAGACGAAGGGCCGCTCCCTCGAGGAGATGGGCATCAGCGCCGAGGGCGACGCCGTGAGCGCCAAGTCCTGATCCGCTCCGTCCACGTCCGGGAGGCCCGGATCAGGTCAGCCGCTCGGCTCGCGTGATCCGGGCCTCCCTTCTGTTAGCATTTCCCCAGCAGCGCGCCGAGCGTGCTGACTTCGCGTGTCCACGCAGTACACACGGTCATCGGTCCCGCTCTCGCGAGCGGGCGGCTGTGTGTCAGGGCACCAGGGACCATGACCTCCGGTCGTGGTCGACACAACCGCACCAGGTGCACGGTCATGCCGTGCGCCGAGAAGACAGAAGGAGGACGGCACATGGCCGTCGTCACCATCCGCCAGCTGCTCGACAGCGGCGTCCACTTCGGACACCAGACCCGTCGGTGGAACCCGAAGGTGAAGCGATTCATCCTCGCTGAGCGCTCCGGCATCCACATCATCGACCTGCAGCAGTCGCTGGCCTTCATCGACCGCGCGTACGACTTCGTCAAGGAGACGGTCTCGCACGGCGGCACGATCCTCTTCGTGGGCACCAAGAAGCAGGCGCAGGGCTCCATCGCCGAGCAGGCGACCCGCGTCGGCCAGCCGTACGTCAACCAGCGTTGGCTCGGCGGTCTGCTCACGAACTTCCAGACGGTCTCCAAGCGCCTCGCGCGCATGAAGGAGCTCGAGGAGATCGACTTCGACGACACGACGAAGGGCTTCACCAAGAAGGAGCTCCTCATCAAGAAGCGCGAGCTGGACAAGCTCCACAAGACCCTCGGTGGTATCCGCAACCTCACGCGGACCCCGAGCGCGCTCTGGATCGTCGACACCAAGAAGGAGCACCTCGCCGTCGACGAGGCGCAGAAGCTCGGGATCCCGATCATCGGCATCCTCGACACCAACTGCGACCCGGACGAGATCACGTACCCGATCCCGGGCAACGACGACGCGATCCGCTCCGTCGGTCTCCTCACCCGCATCGTCGCCGACGCGGCGGCCGAGGGTCTGAAGGCCCGTCACAACGGTGGCGACGACGACGCAGCCGCCGAGCCGCTCGCCGAGTGGGAGCAGGAGCTCCTCGGTGGCGAGAGCGCGACCCCGGCCGCCGACGCCGCTCCGGAGGGCGCGACCGTCCAGGAGAACGACGCCGACGCACAGGCCGCGGCGAAGGAGATCGGCGAGCCGATCGCCGACGCCGACAAGAACGCCGAGCCGACGGCCGAGGCCGCCGCCGCTGCGGAGGCCACCCCCGCCGAGTGAGCACCCGGGGCGCCGGACCGTCACCGGTCCGGCGCCCCTGCTCCGCTCCCCAATCTCCACACACGCACAGTCCAGAAAGGACTCCAGGCAATGGCAAACTTCACCGCTGCTGACGTGAAGAAGCTCCGCGAGGACCTCGGCGCCGGCATGATGGACGCCAAGAACGCCCTCGTCGAGGCTGACGGCGACTACGACAAGGCCGTCGAACTGCTCCGCATCAAGGGCGCGAAGGCCGTCGCCAAGCGCGACGACCGTGCGACCTCGGAAGGTGTCGTCGTGGCATCGGCCGACAACGGTGCCGCCACCGTCGTCGAGCTCGCCAGCGAGACCGACTTCGTCGCCAAGAACGAGAAGTTCACGACCCTGGCCGACAAGGTGCTCGGAGCGGTCGCCGCTGCCGGGGCCACCGACGTCGCCTCCGCGAACGCCGCGCCGCTCGACGGCAAGACGGTGCTCGAGGTCGTCAACGAGAACGCCGCCGCACTCGGCGAGAAGCTCGAGGTCCGCACGGTCCGCCGTGTCGAGGGCTCGGCCTTCGAGATCTACCTGCACAAGACGAGCCAGGACCTGCCGCCGCAGATCGCCGTCGTCGTCGCGTACGAGGGTGACAACGCCCCCGAGGCGCGTTCGATCGCGCAGCACGTCGCGTTCGCGAACCCGTCGTACCTGACGCGCGCCGAGGTCCCGACCGAGGCCATCGAGAAGGAGCGCGCGACCGTCGAGGCGATCACGCGCGAAGAGGGCAAGCCCGAGGCTGCGCTCCCGAAGATCGTCGAGGGCCGCGTCAACGCCTTCATCAAGGGCATCTCGCTCCTCGACCAGGACTACGCGAAGGACAACAAGATCTCCGTCGCGAAGGCCGCCGAGAACGCCGGCATCACGATCCAGGGCTTCGCCCGCGTCAAGGTCGGCGCGTAACGAACCCATGACGGGGCCAGGAACCAACCGGTTCCTGGCCCCGTTGTCGTGCGCCCCCGCGCACCGAGTACATTTCCACGAGACCACGACGAAGGGTGCCCCGACATGACCGACGAGAAGACCGGACGCCGACGAGTCCTGCTGAAGCTGTCGGGAGAGGCGTTCGGTGCCGGATCCCTGGGCGTCAACCCGGACGTCATCAGCACCATCGCGAAGCAGATCGCCAGCGCCGCCCGAGAGGTCGAGGTCGCGATCGTCGTCGGCGGTGGCAACTTCTTCCGCGGCGCCGAGCTGTCGCAGCGCGGCATGGACCGCGGTCGCGCCGACTACATGGGGATGCTCGGCACCGTCATGAACGCCCTCGCGCTGCAGGACTTCCTCGAGCAGGCCGGCGCCGCCACGCGCGTGCAGTCGGCGATCAGCATGACCCAGGTTGCCGAGCAGTACATCCCGCGGCGTGCCGAGCGTCACCTCGAGAAGGGCCGTGTGGTCATCTTCGGCGCGGGCGCGGGCCTGCCGTACTTCTCGACCGACACCGTCGCGGCGCAGCGTGCGCTCGAGATCGGTGCCGACGAGGTGCTCGTGGCCAAGAACGGCGTCGACGGCGTGTACTCCGCGGACCCCAAGAAGGACCCGACCGCCGAGAAGTTGCACCACGTCACCTACCAGGACGCGCTGCTCAAGGGCCTCAAGGTCGTCGACGCAACGGCGTTCTCGCTCTGCATGGACAACGGCATGCCGATGCACGTCTTCGGCATGGAGGGCGAGGGCAACGTCCGCGCCGCGATCCAGGGCGAGCGCATCGGCACCGTCGTCAGCAACTGACCGGCGCACCGCCGCCGACTGACTAGACTCGACCCGTACCGAAGGAGAACCACCGTGATCAGTGACGTCATGACCGATGCGACCGAGAAGATGGCGAAGGCCGTCGACGTGGCGAAGGACGACTTCGGCACCGTGCGCACCGGACGCATCAACGCCGCGCTCTTCCAGAAGATCCCGGTCGAGTACTACGGGTCCCCGACCCCCCTCGCGCAGCTCGCGTCCCTGCAGACGCCGGAAGCCCGCACGCTCATCGTGACGCCGTACGACAAGACGGCGCTCAAGGAGATCGAACGTGCCATCGCGACCTTCCCGAACCTCGGTGCGAGCCCGACCAACGACGGCGAGATCGTCCGTGTGACGATCCCCGAGCTCTCGGCCGAGCGCCGCAAGGAGTTCGTGAAGATCGTCAAGAGCAAGGGTGAGGACCACAAGGTCGTCCTCCGCAACATCCGACGCAAGGCGAAGGACGACCTCGACGCGCTGAAGGGCGAGGTGTCCGACGACGACATCGCCCGCAGCGACAAGGAGCTCGACGCCCTGACGAAGAAGCACGTCGACCAGATCGACGAGGCGCTGAAGAAGAAGGAAGCCGAACTCCTCGAGGTCTGATGCGCCGTCCCGACCAGGGCGACGACCGCCCCACATCTGATGACCGCCGCACGTCGGGGTTCCGACAGGACTTCGACGCGCGGGCGAGGGCGGCCCGGAACGACTTCGAGGCGCAGATCCGTCAGCGCCGTGCCGAGTTCGGTGCGCGGAACGAGGCACTGACAGCGCGGACCGGACGGAACCTGCCGGCAGCCATCGCGATCGCCCTGGCGTTCGCGGTGGTCATGCTCGGGTCGCTGCTGCTGTACACCCCGTCGTTCATGGTCGTGGCCGCGTTCCTGCTCGGGCTCGGCGTCTACGAACTGGCGAGCGCGATGCGGTTCGCCGGTCGTGACGTCCCCCGGATCCCGAGCGTCGCGGTCGCGATCGCCACGGTGCCGGCGGCGTTCCTGGGCGGGCAGATCTGGGCGCTGTTCACGCTGCTCGGCGGTGTCGTGTTCATCTCGCTCTGGCGTCTCGTCGAGGTCGCGGTGTCGCGCTCGAAGCCGCCGGCGGCGAGCGTGGCGCGGGACCTGACGAACGGCCTGTTCGTCCAGGCGTACGTGACCCTGCTCGGCGCCTGCGTGGTGCTGCTGTCCGCGCAGGAACAGGGGCAGCTCTGGGTCGTCGGGTTCATCCTCGTGGTCGTCGCCGTGGACACCGGGGCCTACGCCACCGGCATCAACCTCGGCAAGCACCCGATGGCTCCGCGGATCAGCCCGAAGAAGACCTGGGAGGGCTTCGGCGGCTCGGTCGGTGCGAGCATCGTCGTCGGCATCCTGGTCACCTGGCTCATGCTCGGTCTGCCCTGGTGGACCGGGATCATCCTCGGGGTGTTGATCTCCGGGTCCGCCACCCTCGGCGACCTCACCGAGTCGATGATCAAGCGAGACCTGGGCATCAAGGACATCTCGTCGTTCTTGCCCGGCCACGGGGGACTGCTGGACCGGATCGACAGCATCCTGCCGTCCGCGGCCATCGCGTACCTGATGTACCTCGTCGTCAACCACTGACGGTCTGCTCGCCCCGTCGCTCCTCCTGAGCGGACGGCCCCGCGCGTCCAGGTGGCGCACTGGTCGGAGCCTGGCACAATGGCGCCGTGCCATCGACGTTCCCGACTGCCCCCCGCTCGGTCCTCGGCTACGACTCCGACGAGGTCGATCACTTCCTCGAAGACGCTCGTCGCGCGTACACCGCCAACGACAGTGCCCCGGGGATCGAGGCCGCCAAGATCCGTGCGACGGCCTTCTCGATGAAGAAGGGCGGGTACTCGACCGTGCACGTCGACGCCGCGCTCGAGCGACTGGAGGACGCCTTCGCCGCCCGTGAGCGTGAGCGCGAGATCGCGGACGTCGGCCAGAAGGCCTGGTACGCGGAGGCGCGGGGGAAGGCCTCGGACGTCGTCGCGCGACTGGGACGTCCCGACGCGCAGCGGTTCCAGCGGGTCAACTTCCTGACGACCGGGTACCACCCGAAGGACGTGGACGCGTTCTCCCGTCGGCTGCACGGGTACTTCAAGGACGGCAAGCCGCTGAGCCTGACCGAGGTGCGATCCGTCGTGTTCCGTCCGAAGCACGGCGGGTACCGCGAAGCGCAGGTCGACGCACTGCTCGACGCCGTCATCGAGGTCATGCTCGCCGTCCGCTGAGGCCGCCTCGAGGACCTGCACCGGGCCTCCCGTCCGCACCGGACCGACTCACCTGGGTCAGGTGCTTCGCTTTCCGTGATCGTTCCGTTATCCTGGACTGACTCATGGGCAGGCACACGGCAGACAACCGATCCGACCGCGGAACCCGCGCAACGGACGATCTCGCGATCGTCAGTGAGCGCCGAGCGGCGAAGAACCGAATCCGCACGACGGAGACCTCGGTCGCCCGTCCGGTGACCGCACCGCAGGCGCAGCAGCACGTCGCTCCCGTCATCGCGCCGGTGTCCGTCGCGGCGAACCGTGTCTCGGACGCCTCCGCGGCCCGTGCCGCCGTCGCGCCGACCCTCACCGCACCGCGTGTCGTGCGTCGTGCACGCAGCCGCGCGGTCGCCCCGGTCAAGCCGTCGGCGCCGCGGTCCTTCGGGGGCTTCGTCCGGCAGCGCTCGACGATCCCCGTGCTCTCCTTCTTCGCGGTGTCTGCCTTCGTCGGCGGGTCGCTCTTCAACCCGATGCAGACGGACGCCGCGTCGGCCGCGCCCGTGCTGGCACCGGCACCGATCTCGGTGCCGCAGCAGTTCTCGGCGCACGGCACGTACGGCGACTTCGACGCAGCGCGTGACGGCTTCGACGTGACCAAGCCGGCGCCGAAGCCGGTACCGACGCCGAGCCCCACCGCGTCGCCGGACACCGACGCGACCGACACTGACGTGGCGACGACGTCGACGTCCGCCCAGAAGCCGGTCGCCAGCACGCCGGTCGCGCCCGTCGCCACGCCGGACCCGGGCAGTGCCCAGGCCATCGGCCAGCAGATGGTCGCCGCTCGCGGTTGGGGCAACGACCAGTACAGCTGCCTCGTCTCCCTGTGGAACAAGGAGTCCGGCTGGCGGGTCAACGCCTACAACCCGAGTGGCGCGTACGGCATCCCGCAGTCGCTGCCGGGCAGCAAGATGGCATCCGCCGGTGCCGACTGGCAGACCAACCCGGCCACGCAGATCACCTGGGGTCTCAACTACATCACCGGTGTCTACGGCACTCCCTGTGGCGCCTGGGCGCACAGCGTCTCGTACAACTGGTACTGATCGGCGATCGGGGTGCCGCGGAGCAACCGGCCGCGGAGCCCTCGCGGTCGTGGTCATGACGTCGAGCCGGAGGACTCCGGCTTCAACCGCATGCTCAACGGCTGGCGGCGCACCGAACACCGGCGTGGTCGCGAGTGGTCGGTCCAGCCGATCTCGGCAGCGTCCGCGCAGAAGGAGTACCTCTGCCCGGGCTGCGGCCTGACGATCGAGCCCGGCGTCGCACACGTCGTGGTCTGGCGTGCGGACGGCGTCCTCGGCGACGCAGCCGACCTGGCAGCGCGGCGGCACTGGCACCACCACTGCTGGAGCATCGCATGACGTCCGAGCCTGCACCCACCGCAGACAGCGCCGAGATCCGGTCCGGCACGGTCCTTCCCGCCACTCGTACTGACATCGAGCTCGTCACCGACGACCACCTGACCCTCGTCGGCGAGTTGGCAGAACCGCTCGACCGGCCCGCGCGGGGAACCGTCGTCGCCCTGCACCCGCTGCCGACTGCGCAGGGCTTCATGGACTCACACGTCCTGAAGAAGGCCGCCGCGCGCCTGCCCGCGCTGGCCGACATCGCGGTGCTGCGCTTCAACTTCCGATCGGTCACCTCACCTCGCGGTACCTCGGAGGGTGTCTTCGGCGACGGCGTGTCCGAGGGGTTCGACCTCCGTGCCGCCGTGCACGACGTCGTCGAGCGGCGGCTGCCGACGCCGTGGTTGGTCGGCTGGTCGTTCGGCACGGAGGTCGTCCTCAAGCACGCCCTCGAGCACGTCGAGGCGGGGCACGTCGCCGGTGTGGTCCTGCTGTCGCCGCCGTTGCACCGGACCTCCGACGAGGAACTCGCGCGTTGGGCCGCGGTCGAGGTGCCGGTGGTCGCCCTCGTCCCCGAGCACGACGACTTCCTGCAGCCCGACGAGGCAGCCCGACGGTTCGCCATCGCCCCGACGGTCCGGGTCGTTCCCGTTGCGGGGGCGAAGCACCTGTGGGTGGGGGAGAAGTACGTGCGGATCGTCCTTGACGCGATCGCCGATCTCGTCGTCCCGGGCAGCGCTCCGCTGCCGACCCACTGGCCCGCGGACGACCAGCGCCCATAGCCCGGCCCCGTCCGAGGACGGGGCCGACGCTGCGGACGGCGTCGTCAGCGGACCCTGTCGTCCCGCTCGTCGGAGTCCGACCGGTCGCCCTGCGCCGGCGCCTGCTCGTCGATGACGCCAGCTGCATGGCTCAGGACGCCACGGAGGTTCTCCAGGTACCCCGCCACGGCTTCCCGCTCGGTCCGGATCGCCCCCAGCCGGTCCTCCGCATCGGCCAAGAGCTCGGCGGTCCGGTCCTCGGCGTCTGCGACGAGGCGGTGCGCACGCTCCTGTGCCTCGCGCACCAGGTCGGCGGCGTGCTCCTGCGCGGCGGTCTCCTGTCGGCGGGCGAGGTCCGTGGCTTCCCGCTCGAGGCGGTCGGCGGTCTCACGTGCCGTGGTGGCGCGGCGGGTGGCCTCGGCGAGCTGGAGGTTCGCCTCATCCAGGTACTTCTGCGTCTCGGTGACCGTGGCACGGTGCCGGTCGAGGTACTCCTGCTCGGCGTCGTCGCGGCGCGCGGCGAGTTCGGTCTCGAGGGCCGCGCGGGCGTCGTCACGTTCGCGGGCGATCTCGGCACGCACCTCGTCGCGTTCCTGGGCGAGACCGGCGCGGGCCGTGTCGATCTCCTGGCGGAGGGCGGTGCGCTCGGCCAACAGGTCGTCGAGTTCCGCCGTGCGACGGTCGGCGATCTCGGTGTCGACCTCGGCGTGCTCGCGTTCCCGACGGGCGGCGAGTTCGTTCTCGTGTTCCCGGGCGGCGCGCTCGGCCTCGGCGGTGGCGGCGGCGCGCTCACGTTCGATGCGGGCGACGTGCTCGGCGGTCTCGCGCTCGATCCGGTCGGTGGTCTCCTGCACCCGGCGGGCGTTCTCGGCCGCGGTCTGCTCGGAGTCGACCCGGAGCTGGGCACGCGCGGCCGCGATCTCCTGCTCGAGGTCGGTTCGGGCGACGGCGAGCTCGCGGTCCCACTCGGCGCGGGCGGCGGCCAGCTCCTCGTCGAGGGCACTCCGACGGTCGTCGATCTCGGCGGCGAGTCCGGCCCGGCGCTGGTCGACCTCCGCGGCCAGTTCCGCCCGACGGGTCTCGAGTTCGAGTTCGAGGGCGCGGCGCGCCTCACCGTGCTCGCGCTCCCATGCGGTGCGGGCTTCGGTCAGCGTGCGTTCCAGCTGCTCACGGCGGGTGCGCTCCTCGCGGTCGAGGTCCTCGAGGCGACGGGCCTGGTCGGCCTCGAAGACGCTGCGGCGGTGCTCGGTCTCGCGGTCGAGGTCGGCGGCGGCACGACGGGCATCGGCGGACTCACGCTGGGCGACCTCGCGGAGTTCGGCGACCTCGTGCTCGACCTGGGCGCGGAGGGCGTTGGTCTCGCGGATGGCGACCGAGCGGACCTCGGCGGCCTCGGTGACGGCGGCTCCACGGATGGCGGCGGCTTCGTTGCGGGCGTCCTGCACGAGGATGCCGGCCTCGGAGCGGGCGCGCTCGACGGTGTCGGCGGACTCGGCACGGGCGCGGGAGAGCTCGTTGGTCGCACGGGTGCGGGCGTCCTCGAGCGTGACCTGGGCTTCGTCGCGGGCTTCGCGCAGGGTGCGCTCGGCCTCGGTGCGGCTGGTGGCGCGGAGCCGCTGGGCGTCGATGTCGGCCTGGCTGATCAGTCGGGTGGACTGCTCCTCCGCGACGCGGAGGGTGGACTCGAGCCGGGTGCCGAGGCCGCTGTAGGTGGGGGTGCCGGCCTCGTCGAGCTCGCCCTGCAGGTCCGAGACACGGGACTGCAGGAGACGGATCTCCTTCGCCGCCTCGGCCCGGTCGGTGTTCGACTTGATCAGTTCGCGGCGGAGGTCGTTCAGAGCCCGTTCGACCTCGTCCTTGCGGTAGCCCCGCAGCTCGGTCCCGAACTCTGCCTCGTCGTTCGCCACGTGTCGCTCCCTGTGGTCGTCCCGGACCACCCCGTGCAGTCCGGACCCCGATTGTAGTGGTGCGTCCGCGTCGGCTCCTGAGGCATGCGGCGGACCCGGGGATGCGCCTCCCAGCTGTCCTGGGTACCCTGGGCCGTTGTCCTGCGCCGATCCACCCACCCCGGCGCGGAGGGAGAGAGATCCGTGCGATTCGTCCTGGCGATCGTCAGCTTCGTCATCGGGGTGCTCCTCGTCGGCCTGGGAGTCGGGCAGCGGACCGTGTTCGCGCCACCCACCTCGATCGTCGCGGCGACGAGCGGGACGAACGCCGCTCCCGTGACCGTGCTGCCCGGCAGCGTCCTCAACGCGAACCCCGGCTACCAGCGCGTCAACGTCTCGGGCTCCGGCAAGGTGTTCGCCGCCTACGGCAAGACGTCGGACGTCGACGCGTGGATCGGTGACGCCGAACACACCACCCTCCGCTACGACGCCGAGGACGCCTCCCTGCAGTCCCGCACCACCGGATCCGGCTCCGACCTGCCCGACCCGAAGGGCAGCGACCTCTGGTACCAGGAGTACGACGATGCCCGTCAGTTCACCGTCCGGCTGCCGGCCGACGTGTCGCTCGTGGTGATGGGCGACGGCTCGGACGCCGCACCCTCGGACATCTCCGTGACGTGGCCGCGCGACACCGCCACGCCCTCCGTGGGTCCGCTGCTGACCGCCGGAGGGGTCTTCGTGCTCGGCGGCCTGGTGCTGCTCGTCTGGGCCTTCCTGCACCAGCGCCGGTCCCGTGGCCCGCGTCGTCGGAGCGGGGGCGGGCGCCCGCCGCGCGTGCGTGCCTCCCGTCGAGCCGCCGCGGCCGGAGCCCAGGTGCCGGCCCGCAGCCGACGTGGTCGCCGCGCGATCATCGCCGTGCCGGTCCTCGTCGCCGGTGCACTCGTGCTGAGCGGCTGCTCCTCGGAGTACTGGCCGACCGGCGGTGGCGCGGACGTCACCCCGACACCGACCGCCACGGCGACCGGTGCCGCTGCCGCGGACACCTCGACCGCCGCGACGAAGCAGCAGATCGGCCGCATCGTGTCCCGCGTGGCGGAGGTCGCCGAGAAGGCCGACGCCGACAAGGACGCCGACCTCGCCGCCACCCGCTTCACCGGTCCGGCGCTCGAGATCCGCAAGGCGAACTACACCATCCGCGACAGTGACGACAAGGCGCAGGCCCTGCCCGCCGTGGACGCCGACGACGTGTGCGTCGCGCTGCCGCAGCAGACCGACACCTGGCCGCGGACCGTGTTCGCCGTGGTCGCCGCGGACTGCACCGACAAGAAGACGGCCCCGCAGGCGCTGACCCTCGTGCAGCAGGACGCCCGTTCCGACTACAAGGTCGAGTACGCGGTCTCGCTCGAGGCCGATGCACAGTTGCCGTCGCTCGCGCCGACCTCCGTCGGTGCCGCTCAGCTCGCTCCGGACACGAAGCTCCTGGCGCTGGCGCCGAACGCCGTCGCCGCGGCGTACGGCGACATCCTCTCGAAGGACACCGAGAGCGAGTCGGCCGACCTGTTCGACAGCGACGGGGACGACCTGCGATCGCGCATCGGCAAGTCCTACAAGGACGAGAAGGCGAAGGGGCTGCCGGACACCGCGAAGATCGAGTACTCGTCCGAGGTGCCCGAGGACACCGCCCTGGCCCTCGCGACGAACACCGCCGGTGCGCTCGTGTCCGTCGACCTCAACGAGGTCGAGAAGGTCACCCCGACGGCGGACGGTGCCGAGGTCAACCCCGAGGGTGCTGTCAAGGCGCTGTCGGGTGTGGACTCCAGCACCAAGGGCGTGACGGCCACGTACGGCGTCCAGTTGCTCTTCTCCGTGCCCCCCGTGGGCTCGGACGACAAGATAGAACTCCTCGGGTTCACTCAGGGCCTGATCGCAGCGAGTGAGGTGCAATGACCAACGTCCCCCCGACCCCGTCCAGCTTGCGTGGAGCGGTCGACCTCTCGTCCCTCGTCGACCGGGCGCAGCGTCCGCCGCAGGGCCCCGGCGTCCCGGCGGCGGCAGCCCCGAGCGGGCCTGCCGCCGGTGCTCCGGCAGCCGGAGCCGCTGGTGACGGCGTACTGAGCGTCCCGTCCCTCGTGATGGACGTCACGGATCAGAGCTTCCAGGACATCGTCCAGCTCTCCACCGTCGTCCCGGTCATCGTCGACATCTGGGCCGAGTGGTGCGGCCCGTGCAAGCAGCTCTCGCCGGTCCTCGAACGACTGACCGAGGAGTACGCGGGTCGCATCGTCCTCGCCAAGGTCGACGCGGACACCAACCCGCAGCTCGTCCAGGCGTTCCAGGCGCAGTCGATCCCGACGGTCGCCGCGGTGATCGGTGGCCGCCCGCTCGGGCTCTTCGTCGGCGCACTGCCCGAGGCCGAGGTCCGCGACGTGTTCGAGCAGGTCCTGCAGGCGGCGGAGCAGAACGGCATCGCCGGCCGGGTCCAGGTCGACGGCGCGATCGAGGCGGACGACGCCGAGCAGGGCGAGCCGGAACCGGAGCCGCTGCCGCCGCACCACCAGGCCGCGTACGACGCGATCGAGGCCGGCGACTACGCCACCGCGATCAGCGAGTACCGCACCGCGATCCTGCAGGATCCGCACGACCAGATGGCCGTCGCCGGTCTGGCGCAGGTCTCGCTGCTCGACCGTCTCGCCGGCAAGACGGCGGACGAGATCCGGGCAGCAGCCGGCGCCGGTCCGTCGGCCGTGGCGGCGCAGCTCGCGGTCGCCGACCTCGACATCAGCGGAGGGCACGTCGAGGACGCCTTCGGACGTCTCCTCGACCTCGTCCCGACGGTCTTCGGTGAGGACCGTGAAGCCCTCCGCGTGCGGCTGGTCGAGTACTTCGAGCTGATCGGTGCCGAGGACCCGCGCGTCGTCGCGGCGCGACGGCGACTCGCCAACGCGCTCTACTGAGCCGCGGCGCGCTCGACGCGACACAGGACAGACGGGAGGCCCGGTACCAGCTGGTACCGGGCCTCCCGTCCGTTCCGTGTGCCCCCGCGGGGGAGGTGTGCGTTACTCGGCCAGTCGCAGCCAGACCGCGCCGAGCGGCGGCACGACGAGGTTCGCGGAGGCGGGGCGGCCCGCCCACGGGACGTCCTCGGCCTCGACCGAGCCGAGGTTGCCGACACCAGAACCGCCGTACGCCGACGCATCGGTGTTGAGCACCTCGTTCCAGGTGCCCGCCGTCGGCAGCCCGAAGCGGTGCTCGACGGGGACGCCGGAGAAGTTGACGAAGACCGCCAGCTTCTCGTCGCCCGCCTTGCGGAGGAACCCGAGCGTCGAGTGCGGCGCGTCACCGCTCTCGAGCCACTCGAAGCCCTCGGCGCTGGCGTCGAACGTCCAGAGCGCCGGGTTCTCCTTGTAGACGCGGTTCAGCTCGGCGACCAGGTCCTGCACGCCGCGGTGGCCCGGGTCGTCGAGGAGCCACCAGTCGAGGCCGTTCGCCTCGCTCCACTCCGAGGGCTGCGCGAACTCCTGGCCCATGAAGAGCAGCTGCTTGCCGGGGTGCGCCCACATGAACGCCAGGTAGGCGCGCACGTTGGCGAGCTTCTGCCACTCGTCGCCGGGCATCTTGCCGTAGAGCGAGCCCTTGCCGTGCACGACCTCGTCGTGGCTGATCGGCAGGGTGAACTGCTCGCTGAAGGCGTAGACGAACGAGAACGTGATCTCGTCGTGGTGGTACGAGCGGAAGGCCGGGTCACGCTCGACGTACTGCAGCGTGTCGTGCATCCAGCCCATGTTCCACTTCTGCCCGAAGCCGAGCCCGCCGGCGCTCGTCGGCCGGGTGACGCCGGGCCACGAGGTCGATTCCTCGGCGATCATCACGATGCCGGGGTAGCGCTTGTAGGCGGTCGCGTTCGTCTCCTGCAGGAGCGAGATCGCCTCGAGGTTCTCGCGGCCGCCGTGGATGTTCGGCAGCCACTCGGTGCGGGAGTAGTCGAGGTACAGCATCGAGGCCACCGCGTCGACCCGGAGGCCGTCGATGTGGAACTCCTCGAGCCAGTACAGCGCGTTCGCGACGAGGAAGTTGCGCACCTGCGGCTGCCCGAAGTCGAACACGTAGGTGCCCCAGTCGAGCTGCTCGCCGCGGCGGGGGTCCGGGTGTTCGAACAGTGCGTAGCCGTCGAACTTCGCCAGCGCCCACTCGTCCTTCGGGAAGTGACCGGGGACCCAGTCCATGATCACGCCGATGCCGGCCGAGTGCAGTCGGTCGATGAGGTACCGCAGGTCGTCGGGTGAGCCGAACCGTGCCGTCGGCGAGTAGTAGCCGGTGACCTGGTAGCCCCACGACCCGCCGAACGGGTGCTCGGCGAGCGGCAGGAACTGGACATGGGTGAAGCCCGTGTACTGGACGTGCCCGATGAGGTCGTCCGCGACCTCGCGGTAGCTCAACCCCGGACGCCACGAGCCGAGGTGCACCTCGTAGACGCTCATCGGTGCGTCGTGGGTGGTCGTGGTGGCACGCGCGGCCATCCACCGCTCGTCACCCTCCGACCAGGTGTGGTGTGCGCTCGTGATCACGGAGGCGGTGAGCGGCGGGACCTCGGTCCGGCGGGCGAACGGGTCGGCCCGCTCCACCCAACCGCTGTCGGTGAGGATCTGGAACTTGTAGCGCTGCCCCTCGAGGGCACCGGGCCAGAACAACTCCCACACGCCGAGGTCGTTCAGACGGCGCATCGCGGTGGTGCGGCCCTCCCAGCCCTCGAAGTCGCCGATCACGCGGACCGCGGTGGCACGCGGAGCCCACACGGCGAACGCCACGCCGTCGACGCCGTCCACGGTCTGGACGTGCGCACCGAGGTGGTGCCAGAGCTGCTCGTCGCGGCCCTCGCCGAACAGGTGCAGGTCGAGCTCGCCGAGCGTCGGCGGGAACCGGTACGCGTCGTCGGTGGTCCAGGTCTCGTCGTCCTCGTAGTCGGCCTCGACGCGGTAGCGGCCGAGCTCGCCGCGGGTCGCGCCGGCCCAGACGCCCTCGCCCTCATGACGGAGTTCGACGTCGTCGCCGTCCGGTCGGACGATGCGGACCGCGGTCGCCAGGTGGCGGACCACGCGGACGCTCGTGCCACCGTCGACCGGGTGCGGGCCGAGCACGTCGTGCGGCTGGGACCACCGGCCCTCGGCGACCTGCTGGCGGATCCACTCGTCGACGGGACCGGGTACCGGTTCCGTCGTGGCGGCGGTGGTGCTGGGGGACGTGGCGGGCGCGCCGTCCGTCCGGGAGGCGGCGGTCGCCTCCGTCTCGTCCGGTGCGTCCGTCGTCACTCCGCCGGCGAGGGTGGCCGACTCCGGCACGTCGCGTGAGGGTGTCTCGGGTGCGGCGGCCGGAACGCCCGGGAGGTCCTCACCCGGTGCCGAGGTGTTCGGCTCGGTGCGGACGACCTGACGGGGGATCGCGGGCGGCGGCGGCGGGACCGGCGGCAGGCCCGGTCCACGGGGCGGCTGTGGTGCGCCGTCCAGTGCTGCGCTGTTCTGCCCGGTGCTGTTGGGATCGGTCATCGGTGCGGTCCTTCCACGACGAGCAGGTGCACGGGCTCCTGGAAGGCATCCAGGCGCACGTAGTTCGAGGAGCCCCAGGTCCAGCGGGCACCGGTCACGACGTCGCGGACGTCGAACTCGGTGCCGGGCTCGAGCCCGAGGGCGGTGAGGTCGAGGTGCACGGTCGTCTCACGAGCGGAGTGCGGGTCGACGTTCGCCACGACGATCACCGTGTCGTCCCGACCGGACCGGGTGAACCGGCCGGGCAGGTGCTTGGAGTACACGACGATGGCGTCGTCCTCGGCACTGTGCACGGTGGTGTTCCGCAGCTGCCGGAGCGCAGGGTGCGCCGACCGCAGGCGGTTGAGCATCGTCACGTAGGGGGCGAGGCTCGCGCCCTCCGCCTCGGCGAGCGCGAAGTCACGGGGCTTGTACTCGTACTTCTCGTTGTCGATGTTCTCCTCGGAGCCCGGGCGGGCGACGTCCTCGAAGAGCTCGTACCCGGCGTACATGCCCCACGTCGGGGCGCCGGTCGCGGCGAGGGCGGCGCGCACCTTGTAGCCGGCACGGCCGCCGTACTGCAGGAACTCGGTGAGGATGTCCGGCGTGTTCACGAAGAGGTTCGGGCGCAGGTAGGCGCTCGTCTCGTGGGAGAGCTCGTCGAAGTACGTCTCGATCTCCTCCTTCGTGTTCCGCCAGGTGAAGTACGAGTACGACTGCTGGAACCCGGTCTCGGCCAGGGCGCGCATCATCGCCGGGCGGGTGAACGCCTCGGCGAGGAACACGACGTCCGGGTGCTCGTCGCGGACCTCACGGATCACGCGCTCCCAGAACCACAGCGGCTTGGTGTGCGGGTTGTCGACGCGGAACACCTTGACGCCGAACGTGATCCAGTGGCGCAGGACACGGAGCACCTCGGCGACCAGGCCCTCGGGGTCGGTGTCGAACTGGATCGGGTAGATGTCCTGGTACCGCTTCGGCGGGTTCTCGGCCGTGGCGATGGAGCCGTCGGCGCGGACCGTGAACCACTCCGGGTGCTCGGTGACCCAGGGGTGGTCGGGGGAGCACTGCAGGGCGAAGTCGAGTGCGACCTCCATGCCGGTGTTCTTCGCGGTCTCGACGAAGGCGCGGAAGTCGTCCTCGGTGCCGAGGTCCGGGTGGATGGCGTCATGGCCACCCTCCGGCCCACCGATCGCCCAGGGGCTGCCCGGGTCGTCCGGTCCGGCGGTCAACGTGTTGTTCGGGCCCTTGCGGGCGGTCCGGCCGATCGGGTGGATCGGCGGCAGGTAGACGATCTCGAAGCCCATCCGGGCCACGGCGGGCAGACGACGGGCCGCGGTCCGGAAGTCGCCGCTCTTCCACGAGCCGTCCGGGTTGCGCTTGGCGCCCTCGCTGCGGGGGAAGAACTCGTACCAGGCGCCGACGCCGGCGCGGGTGCGCTCGACGTCGAGCAGCTGCAGGGCGGAGCTCGTGCGCAGCGAGTCGATCGGTGTCTCAGCGATCTCGGCGACGACGCGCGGGTCGTCCACGGCGGCCAGGCGTTCGGCCGCGTCGAGGTCGGTGTCCCGCAGGCGGGCCGCGGCACGGGTGGCCACGGCGGAGCCCTGACGGTCGAGCAGTGCGGCACCGTCGAGCAGGGTCGCCTCGGTGTCGACGCCGGCGGCGATCTTCAGTCGGGCGCCGTGCACCCAGGTCGCCCAGTCGTCGGAGTACGCCTCGACGTGCCACTCCCAGACACCGGTGCCCTCGACCTGCACGGTCGCCTCGTAGCGATCGGTGCCCGCGGCGACCAGCGTGAGCGGGACGCGGAGGGTGCGCTCCACGGGCTGCAGCGCCGCCGGTGCGGGGGTCTGCTGGGCGACCGCCTGCGTCGTCTCGGGCTTCTGGCCGAGGGGCCGGACGAGGACGAGGTCCGCGCCGATGATGCCGTGCCCCTCCCGGAAGACGGTCGCACCGAACGTGATCACCTCCCCGTCGAAGCCCTTGCCCGGGAAGCCGTTCGGCGTCGTCGGGGCGAGTTCGGTGATCGGGATGCGCCCGATCTTCGGACGCCGGGGTCGGTCTACGGAGGCCACGGAGCAGACGCTACCCGGCTGGGCCGTCCGTGTTCCCCGGGAAGCGTGTCGCGCCTCCCGACCCGGTGCCGAGCCGGCCGACCGTCAGACGACCTCGAAGACGTGGATGCCGGGGCCGTAGGCCGTGAACACGGTGCCGGCGGGGCGGTGTCGGTCGTGGTCGCGGTGCTTCTCGCTGGACCAGGCCAGCCGGTACGTGAAGACGTCCTCGCGCGTCGGCAGCGTCAGGTCGCGGGTGCGTCCACTGCCGTGCACGACCACCAGCACGCGGTCGTAGGGCTCGTGCTCCGGCGTCGACTCGACGAAGTACTGCAGGGCACGGTGGATGGGCTGGTCCCAGCCCTCGGCCGTCATCGCCTGCCCGTCCGGGCCGTACCAGCTCATCCGCGACGCCGAGGGGGTGGTCTGCCCGGGGACGCCGAAGCGCGACGGACGGAGCGCCGGGTGCGCCGCGCGGAGCCGGGTCAGGGCGGCCATCGCCTCGGTCATGGACTCGGCGTCCTCGTCGTCCGACCAGTCCACCGGTGCCAGGTCGTCGGACACGACGTAGGCGTTGTTGTTGCCGTTCTGGGTCCGGCTGCGCTCGTCACCTGCGGTGATCATCGGGACTCCGGCGGAGAGCAGGACGGTCGCCATCAGGTTCCGCATCGACCGCCCGCGCGCTGCACGGACGCCCCGATCCGCCGTGTCGCCCTCGATGCCGTGGTTGAACGAACGGTTGTCGTTCGAGCCGTCGCGGTTCTCCTCGCCGTTCGCCTCGTTGTGCTTCGCGTCGAAGGACACCAGGTCGTGCAGGGTGAAGCCGTCGTGGGCGGTCACGAAGTTGACGCCGGACAGCGGGCCGCGCTCCGCCCCGAACAGGTGGCGGGAACCGGTGAGGGCCCCGGCGAGCGCCCCGATCCCGGCGTCCGGGGCACCGCGGCGGCGTTCGTCGGCGATGTCCTCGAGCCAGAACTTCCGGACCGTGTCGCGGAACCCGTCGTTCCACTCGAGGGTGCGGGCACCGAAGGAACCGGTACGCCACCCGTCCGGCCCGACGTCCCACGGTTCCGCGATGACGAGCGTGTCCTGCAGGTCGGGGTGGTTCCGGATCCGCTCGAGCAGCGGGTGCTCGGGGTCGAACACGTGGTCGGCGTCGCGGGCCAGCGACGCCATCAGGTCGAAGCGGAAGCCGTCGACCTGGACCTCACGCGCCCAGTAGCGCAGGCTGTCGAGGACCAGGTCGGCGGTCGCCGTCACCGAGGTGTCGAGGGTGTTGCCGCAGCCCGTCGTGTCGTAGTAGGTGTCGGTGTCCGACCAGCGGTAGCGGCCGGCACCGTCGATCCCGCGGAGCGAGGTCGTGGGGCCGCCGAGACCCTCTTCCGCGGTGTGGTTGTAGACGACGTCGAGGACCACCTGGATCCCCGCCTCGTGCAGCAGTCGGACCATGCCCTTGAACTCGCGGAGCACCCCGTCGGCACCGGCGGCCCGGGCTCCGGCGGAGGCGTGGCCCGCGTGCGGGGCGAAGAAGCCGAGCGTGTTGTAGCCCCACGCGTTCTCGCGCCCGGCCTCGCGCAGCCAGCGCTCGGTGTCGAACGCCTGCACGGGCAGCAGCTCCAGCGTCGTCACGCCGATGCGCTGCAGGTGGGCGATGGTGCTCTCGTGCGCGATGCCGGCGTACGTGCCACGGAGCTCCTCGGGGACGGCCGGGTTCGCGCTCGTGAAGGTCCGGACGTTCGCCTCGTAGACGACGGCCCGGTCGAGGGGGACGACGGGCTTCGTGACGCCGCCCCAGTCGAAGTCGCCGTCGACGACGACGCTGGTCCAGCGGGTGCCGTCGGCGCCGGCCTCGGCGTCGGCGTCGGCGTCGGTCGCGACGATCCCGCGTGCGTACGGGTCGAGGAGCGGGCGCGTCGGGTCGAAATCGTGCCGTGGCCCCGACGGTCCGTCCACGAGCAGGTGGTACGTGTCCCCGACCTGCACGCCGGGCGTGCTGGCGCTCCACTCGTCGGTGTCGCCCTGGCGTGCCAGGGGGAAGGCGCCCCGGCCGTCGACGACCACCGTCACCGCGGTCGCCGAGGCGGACCGCACCGTCATCCGGGGGTCGCCGTCGTCGACCCGGAAGCCGGGCGTGGTCTCGGTCGCGGTCTCGTACACGCCCCCAGGGTACGAGGCCGACCGGGTATCCTGAAAACGCTCCAGAAAGGGGTACCCCGTGCCCGTCTACCTCGACCACGCCGCGACGACGCCGATCCTGCCCGCGGCGCTCGCCGCGTTCACCGACGCGATGGCGACGGTCGGCAACCCGTCGTCGATCCACAGTGCCGGCCAGCACGCCCGGATGCTGCTCGAGGACGGTCGTGCCCGTGTCGCCGCGTCGCTCGGCGCCGACCCGGTGGAGGTCGTCTTCACCTCGGGCGGGACCGAGAGCATCAACCTCGCGGTGAAGGGGCTGTTCTGGGCGCGGCAGCGCGACCGTCGGCGCCCCCGCATCGTGGTTCCGGCGGGGGAGCACCACGCCACCGTCGACACGGTCGACTGGCTGGAGCGCCACGAGGGCGCCGTCGTCGACGTCGTCCCGCTCGACGCGCAGGGTCGCGTCGACCTGGCCGGACTGGAGGCCCGACTCGCCTCCGCCGACGACGTCGCCCTGGTCACGTTCCTGTGGGCGAACAACGAGGTCGGCACCATGCAGCCCGTCGAGCGGATCGTGGCGCTCGCGCACGCGGTCGGCGTCCCGGTGCACAGCGACGCGGTCGCCGCCTACGGGCAGGTCCCGGTGGACTTCGCCGCCTCCGGGCTCGATGCGCTGAGCGTCTCGGCGCACAAGATCGGTGGTCCGGTCGGGGTCGGCGCGCTCGTGCTCGGCCGACGCGCGGTCGTCGAACCGCTCATCCACGGCGGCGGCCAGCAGCGCCAGGTGCGGAGCGGCACGCAGGACGCCCCGGGTGCCGCGGCCTTCGGGGTCGCCGCCGCCGCACCGCACCCCGACGTCCGGCACCTGCGGGACCGGTTGGTCGACGGGGTCCGGGCCGCCGTGCCGTCCGCGGTGCTGATGGGGGACCCGGTCGACCGGCTGCCGAACAACGCGCACTTCACGTTCCCGGGTTGCGAGGGGGACTCGCTGCTGTTCCTGCTCGACGCCGCCGGGGTCGCCGTGTCCACCGGGTCGGCCTGTCAGGCCGGGGTGCCCGAGGCCTCGCACGTGCTGCTCGCGATGGGCCTCGGTGAGGACGACGCCCGCGGCGCACTCCGGATCACCCTCGGGCACACCTCGACCGAGCAGGACGTCGACGCCTTCCTCCGGGCGCTGCCGGTCGCCGTCGAGCGTGCCGGTGCGGCGGGTCTGGCGCGCCGGGAGCCGTCGCTCGGGCGCTGAGTCCGGCGTCGAGCCGGACGCCCGGCCGGTAGGATCGGGGACCATGGTCGAACTGGACATCAGCGAGCAGGTCAACGCCCTCCGAGTGACCTTCGGGAACATCCGCTCCGTGGTCGACGTCGACCGGCTGGAGCGTGAGATCGCCGAGCTCAGCGAGCAGGCCGGTGCGCCCGACCTCTGGGACGACACCGACCACGCGCAGCAGGTCACGAGCGCGCTCGCGCACCGACAGTCCGAGCTGAAGAAGCTGACCGCCACCGCACAGCGCCTCGACGACCTCGAGGTCCTGGTCCAGATGGCGAACGAGGCCGAGGACCAGGAGTCCGCCGACGAGGCGGCCGAGGAACTCAAGGCCATCACGAAGACCATGGGCGAGCTCGAGGTCCAGACGCTCCTCGACGGTGAGTACGACGACCGTCCGGCCGTGATCACGATCCGTGCCGGTGCCGGTGGGGTCGACGCGGCGGACTTCGCCGAGATGCTCATGCGCATGTACCTGCGCTACGCCGAGCAGCACGACCAGAAGGTCACCGTGATGGACACCTCCTACGCGGAAGAGGCCGGCATCAAGTCCGCCACGTTCGAGGTCGACGGCCCGCACGCGTTCGGCACGCTGTCGGTCGAGGCCGGCACGCACCGCCTGGTCCGGATGTCGCCGTTCGGTGCCGCGGGCAAGCGCCAGACGTCCTTCGCCGCGGTGGAGGTCATCCCGCTGATGCCGGAGACCGCGGTCATCGACATCCCCGAGAACGACATCCGTGTCGACGTGTTCCGCTCCTCCGGCCCCGGTGGGCAGTCCGTCAACACGACCGACTCCGCCGTGCGCCTGACCCACCTGCCGACCGGCACCGTCGTCTCGATGCAGAACGAGAAGTCGCAGATCCAGAACCGTGCCGCCGCCATGCGCGTACTGCAGTCGCGCCTCCTGCTCCTGAAGAAGGAAGAGGAGAGCGCGAAGAAGAAGGAACTGGCCGGCACGATCACGGCCAGCTGGGGCGACCAGATCCGCAACTACGTCCTGGCGCCGTACCAGATGGTCAAGGACCTGCGCACCGAGTACGAGGTCAACAACCCGTCGGCGGTCTTCGACGGTGACCTGGACGGCTTCATCAACGCCGGCATCCGGTGGCGCAAGCGTCCCGACGAGGACTGAGCCCGATCCGGCACCGATCTGAGCGACCCCGCGGGTTCCTGAGCCGCGCGCCTGGAGCAGGAACACCGGTTCGCGACCTACCCTGATCCGGTCATGATCAAATTCGACCAGGTCACCAAGGTGTACTCGGGCAACCCGAGTCCCGCTCTCGACAACGTCACCCTCGAGATCCTCAAGGGTGAGTTCGTCTTCCTCGTCGGTGCGTCCGGCTCCGGGAAGTCGAGCTTCCTCCGGCTCGTCCTCAAGGAGGAGAAGCCCTCCCGCGGGCAGATCCACGTCCTCGGACAGCGTCTCGGCGCGCTCTCGTCCCGCAAGGTCCCGTACTTCCGCCGCAACCTCGGCGTCGTGTTCCAGGACTTCCGACTGCTGCCGAACAAGAACGTCTTCGACAACGTCGCGTTCTCGCTGCAGGTGATCGGCAAGAGCAAGGGCTTCATCAGCGAGTCCGTCACCGACGTGCTCAAGCTCGTCGGGCTCTCCGGGAAGGCGACCCGCATGCCGCACGAGCTCTCCGGCGGCGAGCAGCAGCGCGTGGCGATCGCCCGCGCCGTCGTGAACAAGCCCGCCGTCCTGCTGGCCGACGAACCGACCGGCAACCTCGACCCGACGACGTCGGCGGGCATCATGGCGCTGCTCGAACGCATCAACCAAGGAGGCACGACGATCCTGATGGCGACGCACGACGCGAGCATCGTGAACCAGATGCAGCGGCGGGTCATCGAGCTCTCCGGCGGCACGGTCCTCCGTGACGAGCAGGCCGGCGGCTACCAGACCCAGGCCCTGCCCATCCAGCGTGGCGGCGTCTCGAACACGACCGGCATCCAGACCATCCCGGGGCTCATCCGATGAGGCTCGGACTCGTCATGGCCGAGGTCGGTTCCGGCCTCCGTCGGAACGCCTCGATGGTCGTCTCCGTCGTCCTGGTGACCTTCATCTCGCTGACCTTCGTCGGCACCGCGATCCTGCTCCAGATGCAGATCAACCAGATGAAGGGCTACTGGTACGACCGGGCCCAGGTCGCGGTCTACCTCTGCACCGACACCGACACCACGGGCAACTGCACCGGGGCGAAGGCGACCGACGACCAGCGTGCCCAGATCAAGCAGCAGCTCGAGTCGTCCACGCTGAAGCCGTACATCGAGAAGGCGTACTTCGAGGACCAGCAGGACGCGTACACACGGTTCAAGCAGCAGTTCAAGGACTCGCCCGCCACGGAGTTCGTCAAGCCCGAGTACCTCAACGAGACGTTCTGGGTGAACCTGAAGAACCCGTCGCAGGCCGACGTCCTGGTCGAGAGCCTGTCCAAGGTCGCGGGCGTGCAGAGCGTCGTCGACCAGCGCGGGTACCTGCAGCCGATCTTCAACCTGCTCAACGCCTCGTCGTACACGGCGATCGGCATCGCGGGGCTGATGCTCGTCGCGGCGGTCCTCCTGATCGCCACCACGATCCGGTTGTCGGCGTTCTCGAGACGACGGGAACTCGGCATCATGCGGCTGGTGGGAGCCTCGAACCGGTTCATCCAGACGCCGTTCGTGCTCGAGGGGGTGATCGCCGCCGCGGTCGGAGCCGTGCTCGCGGGTGGTGCGATCACGGCCGTGGTCTGGTTCTTCGTCCGCAACTACCTGACGAAGCGGTTCTCCGGGACGGCGTTCATCGGGATGGACGACGCGGCGGTCGTCGTCCCGGCGGTCATCGTGATCGGTGTCGTCCTGGCGGCTGTCTCGGCCTCCATCGCGATCCGTCGGTACCTGAAGGTCTGAGCCGAGCACCGGCCCTCACGCAGGTCGTCACGTCAGGAGGCCCGCACACCGAGACCGGGGAGATCCCGGGAAGGTGCGCGGGCCTCCCGGCGTTCGATATGCTGGGCGGCTCGCGCGCAGCGCGGACACACCGAACGAAGAGGAGCCGGGCATGGCGAAGGAACGCGGGGAGAAGGTCGTCGCGACGAACCGTCGTGCGCGCCACGACTACCTCATCGAGGACACGTACGAGGCCGGCATGGTGCTCAGCGGGACCGAGGTGAAGTCGCTGCGCGAGGGTCGGGCGTCGCTCGTCGACGGGTACGCGTTCGTCGACGCGGGGGAGGCGTGGCTCGACGCCGTGCACATCCCCGAGTACACCGAGGGGACGTGGAACAACCATGCTCCCCGTCGGAAGCGGAAGCTGCTCCTCCACAAGCAGGAGATCGTGAAGATCTCGCACAAGACTGCACAGGGTGGCTACACGCTCGTGCCGATGAAGATCTACTTCCACGACGGTCGGGCCAAGGTCGAGATCGCGGTCGCGAAGGGCAAGCGCGAGTTCGACAAGCGCCAGGCCCTGCGCGAGAAGACCGACAAGCGCGAGGCCGAACGGGCCATGCGCTCCCGCAACCGTCTCGGCGAGTGACCAGCCAGCTCGACTAGCATGGAACGCAATCAGTCGGTAGACTGAACAGCTGCCTGGCCCGGTTCCTCCGGGCACCAGGCTTGGCAACTCAACAGCGTGACAGCGGTTCGCACGACGGCCTGCATGGGGATGATCGGTTTCGACATTGCCTGTGTGCCGACGGGAAGCGGGCCGAGGACCCACGGTCATCTCGTCAACGATCCGTGGAAAACAACAAGTGCCAATTCCAAGCGCACTGACTTCGCTCTCGCTGCGTAAGCAGCCCAGCACATGAAGTCCGTCGGCCAGGTGATCGTCTTCTAACCTGAGTTCCGGCGTCATCCAGAGGACTTGCTGCACGGTTGCGCCTCAGGGCCGTGCGGGACTTGCACTGAGACTGGGCCCGTCGTCCGAGAAGCCGGTAGCAACGGACGGGGCCGAGCAGAACGAACATCCGGATACGCCCGTAGAAGACGTCGAATTGCAGCGATGGACGGGGGTTCGATTCCCCCCATCTCCACCACCTGCCGATCGTCGGACTGCTGTCACGTGAGTTGCCATCGAAGGCCCTGCACCGTTCCCGGATGGTGCAGGGCCTTCGGCATGTCCGGGACCGGGACCGGTGTCGGGACGGGCCGATCCTGGCCTGCCGGGTGCGAGGACTACGCTCCGGGGCACGGTGCCGCACTCCGTCGGCACCGTCCCGAACGAGAGGTACACCGTGCAGGAGATCGCGATCCGAGTCCGTCTGCGGGAACAGGACCGTCTCGGCCTGGCCGAGTACGAGCGCATCGTGGGGTCGGTCGCCTCGGTGGCCGCCGTGGTCGACTGGCTGCCGACGCCCGACGCACGGCTGGTCCTGCGCGGTCGTGGTGCCGAGCCGGTGCGTCTCGAGACCATGTCCTACGGCGCGGTGTTCGAGATGCTCGTCGTGATGGACCAGCGCACCACGGGTGTCGAACGTGCGGCGGCTGCGGTCGCGGCGTTGCTCGAGTCGGTCCGGCACGAGCAGGTCGAGGACGACGTCGCCGGGATCGCGGGGGAGCTGGACCGCCTGGACCGTTCCGCTCCGCGTGGACGGTCGGCGCCCGAACGTGCGCTCCGGACGTTCCTGGAGGGTGCCCGGGCGGATGCGTTGGCACGGAAGTCGACGACGCGCCTGCGCGCTGCCCAGGCGCTGCTGCGGCTCGCCGAGTCCGGTGCCGAGGTCCTGGTCGAGCGCGTCGAGGACGCTCTGGCACCGGTCGTCAGCGAACAGGCGGTCGACGTGCTCGTGGACACCGGTTCGGCCGTCGTCGTCGAGCCGGTCGACGGTGTCGAGTCCGCCGCGGCGCCCGAGCCCGTCCCGCTGCAGCAGGAGAAGCCGTCCGCCGAGAAGGACAGCAACAAGAAGGACGGCAAGAAGAAGGACGGCAAGAAGAAGGACGGCAAGAAGAAGGACGGCAAGAAGAAGGACAGCAAGAAGAAGGACGGCAAGAAGAAGAAGTAGCTTCGCACGACGCAACCCCGGCGTCAGGACGCAACGCTGTGACGTGCCGTCCCGACGCCGGGGTTGCGTCGTGCGGAAGTCAGAAGTCGAACAGGTTCTGCCGCAGACCGCCCGCGCCGTACTCGCGACGGAGGATCCCGCGCTGGCGGAGCACCGGCACCAGGTCGCCGAGCATCCGGTACACCTGCGCCGGGTGCAGGTCACCGGACAGGATCACCCCGTCGTTGTCGGCGTCCGACCCGAGCTCCTCGATGAAGTCCGCGAACTCCTCCGCCGTCCCGACGAAGCCCGAGCGGTCGGCGACCCGGCCGAGGCGGGCCTTCCGCGTGAGCAGTTCGCGCAGGGGTGCGTCCGGGGTGTCCCCGAGGAGCCCCCGGACGGTGCCGGCCGAGACGTGGTCGGCGAAGGTGCCGGCCGGTATCGGCGCGTCGAGGTCGAGGGCGAGCAGGTCGGTCTCGGAGTCGCTCGACCACGCGAGCGCGACCGTGCGGAGGTCCTCGTCGGTCGGGTGCCGGGATGCTTCGACGATGCGGTCGGCCTCCTCCGGTGAGCCCACCACGACGGGCTTGAGCACGAACAGGACGCGCAGGTCCTCCGGTCGGCGGCCGACCTCGGCGGCGGCGGCGTGCACCTTCGTCCGGTAGGCGGCGACCGCAGCGGCCGACAGGGGAGCGAGCGCGAGCTGCACGTCGGAGTGCGCGCCCGCGAAGCCGAGTCCGCGGCCGGAGCCACCGGGGGAGACCACGACCGGGTCGGACTCGAGCGGCAGGGCGTTCAGCGGCCCCGCGGTCTGGAAGTACCGGCCCTCGTGGGTGAAGGCGTCGAGTTCGGATCCGTCGGCGAAGTGCCAGTCCGACTCGGACTGCAGGTGTCCCGACCCCCACGAGTGCCAGAGCCGACGGAGCAGGCCGATCCACTCCTCGGCGCGGTCGTAGGCGGCGTCGTGCGGCAGCGGTTCGAGACCGGCATGCCGAGCGCTGCCGACGTCGGTGACGACGTTAACGCCGAGCCGGTCCGACGACAGGTGCGCGAGCGTCGCCAGCTGTCGGGCTGCCAGGTACGGCGGGGTGACCCCGGCGTTCACGGTCGGGGCGATGCCGATGTGCCGTGTCGCGGCGAACAGCCACGGCGCGAGCAGCAGCGGGTCGTGCTTCGGCCCGCCGTACGCCTGCCGGATCCGCAGGTCGAGGGTCGTCGGGTTCCCGAGCGAGATCGCGTCCTCGGCGATGACCAGGTCGAGGCCGGCGTCCTCGAGGGCACGGACGGACTGCTGGTACATCTCCGGTCTGGTCCAGTCGTGGCCCCAGTGCCAGTCCGCTCGACCCCATGCCTGCGGGCCGAAGCCACGCGAGAAGAAGTACCCGACGTGCTGCATCCGGGTCATCAGCGGGCCCCGTCGAGGACGGTGACCGCCGTGGCGGGGGCGGGGTGCCCCTCCCGGCCGACGACCGAGCCGTCCGTCGTGACCGCGCGCACCGCGGCGAACCCACGCTCGAGGTCGCGGAGCAGGTCGGTGGCGTCCTCGATGCCGATCGACAGGCGCACGAGCCCGTCGTCGATGCCCTGCGCCGCCCGCTCGGCGGCCGTGCGCCCGGCGTGCGTCGTCGTCGCCGGGTGCAGCACCAGCGACCGCACGTCGCCCAGGTGGGTCATCCGGCTGAACAGCTCGACCGCGTCGATGAACGCGTGCGCGGCCGGCTCGCCGCCGGCGAGCGTGAACGCGAAGACGGAACCGGCTCCGCGCGGCAGGTAGCGCTGGGCGAGGTCGTGGTACGGACTGGAGGCCAGACCCGCGTGGTCGACACTCGTCACCTCGGGCTGCGCCTCCAGCCAGGTCGCGACCGTCAGCGCGTTCGCCACGTGCCGCTCGACGCGGAGCGACAGCGTCTCGATGCCCTGGCGGAGGAGGAAGGCGTTGAACGGCGAGGGGGTCGGTCCGATGCGAGAGGCGACGACGTCGCGCGCGTAGGCGAGGAAGGCACCGGTGCCGGCACGGTCGACGTAGCTGGCGCCGCCGAGGGCACGGTCGGGCTGGGTGAGGTGCGGCCAGCGCTCCGGGTTCGCGGTCCAGTCGAACCGGCCGCCGTCCACGACGACCCCGCCGAGGCCGGCCCCGTGCCCGGAGAGGAACTTGGAGGCGGAGTGGATGACGATGTCGGCTCCGTGCTCGACGGGCTGCACGAGGTACGGCGTCGCGAGGGTGTTGTCGACGACGAGCGGGACACCGGCGCGATGGGCCACCTCGGCGACGCCGGTGATGTCGAGCACGTCGTTCTTCGGGTTCGGGATCGACTCGGCGAAGAACAGCTTGGTCTCGGGCCGGACGGCTGCGGCCCAGGCCTGGAGGTCTCGTGCGTCGGTGACGAAGTCGACCTGGATGCCGAGCCGGCCGAGGTTCTGCAACAGCAGGCCGCGGGTGCCCTCGTAGATGCTCGCGGCGCTGACGACGTGGTCCCCGGCGGCGAGGAGCCCGAGGAACGCGACCGTCGCGGCCGCCTGACCGCTGCTCACGAGGATCGCGTCGGCGCCCCGCTCGAGGAGGGCGACACGCCGCTCGACGTCGGCGTTCGTCGGGTTGCCGAGCCGGGTGTAGGTGTAGCCGTCGTCGGTCCCGGCGAACCGGTCGCGGGCCTGGGCGGCGTCGTCGAACAGGAAGCCGGAGGACATGTGGATCGCGGGCACCCGTGCCCCGTGGGCGGTGTCGGGCATGAAGCCGCCGTGCACCTGCTCGGTCGCGAAACCGGGTCGTTCGTCCGTCATGCGTCCACCTCCGTGCCGGGTCGTCCGGCCGCTCGCGCGTCCGGTCGTCGCCGTACTCTCGCAGGCCCGGCGTGGTCGCGGGCCGATTGCGGCGTCGGGTTACGGAGCGGGACGTGGTGCGGCCGCCGACCGTCCGGCGGCGACGCGCAGCACGACCGCGAGTCGCTCGGCGGACCCGGACACGGGCCGTGCGGGCACTGCGTCGCCCGGGAACGACCGGACGTCGTCGCTCTCGGCGCCGACCGTCACCGCGCTGTCCACGCGAACGGTCGCCAGGAAGCCGACGCCCCGGTGGGTCGCAGGTCCTGGCCTCCGTCGTGCCCGCTAGGTGCCGAGGAGGGCGCGGACGCCGGTGAGGACGGTGTCGCCGACGGCGAGCAGCGGCCCGCGGGCAGCCCACACCGCGACCCCGTTCACGGCGAGGAACAGCACGAACCAGACGACCGCGGGCAGGTGCATCTCGGCCGCTGCGATGTGGAAGTCGGTCTGCACCCGCGCCCCGGTGAGGAGCCACCGGACGACCTGCACGAGCGATCGGAGCCCGTCGACGAGGAGCGCGGCACCCAGGGCGGCCACCACGAGGAGGGTGAGGTCCGACGGGCGGACGGCGACCCAGACGGCGAGCGCGTCGAACCCGATCACCACGAGCAGCCCGAACCAGTTCCGGACGAACAGCAGGGCGACCAGGCCGACGACGCCGAGCACGCCGACGGGCAGCCACGGCGAACCGACGACGGCGCCGGTGACGAGCAGCACGCCGGCCCAGATCGGTGCGCTGTAGCCGGCGAAGAGGTTGAGCAGCCGCACCAGCCAGCGGATGCCGCCGGGGACCCGTCCGAGCTGGACCCAGGCTTCCCCGGAGCCGTCCGGGTGCAGGTCGATGCGTCGGATGCGGCCGCCGAAGGGGACGACGACGACGCAGTGCCCGACCTCGTGCACGATCGTCGCGGCCAGGCGGGCGACCCGACCGAGGAACGGCACGAGGGGGAGCACGGCGCCGATGAGCAGGGCACCGAAGACGGCGGATGCGGGCAGGGAGGTCAAGCCGACATCGTCGCAGACCGTCCTCAGCGGTTCACTGGGAGCAGACCTCTCGGGAGTGTGCTCGTCGCAGGTGCGCTCACTGCGACACCTGGCTGGTCGTGACGATGCGGCGCCACGGTCCGTTCGGGACCTCGTCGGCCTCGACGAACCGCCAGCTGACCCGGTCGTCCTCGCCGTCGAGCTCGGCGTACCCGAGACAGCCGTTCAGCGCGGGGGAGACGTCGACCCCGGCACCGTTGTACCGCTTGTTGACCGGTCGCTCGTTGCCGGGGCCGAAGACGTAGGCGCTGTCGTGGTAGGTGCCCGGGCCGGCGTCCTGGACCTGGCCGTAGCAGGTCCGCCCGTCCTTGCTCAGCTGCACCCACCGGTTCTTGAGGTAGCTGAAGCCGTCGTCGCCGCGGTGCTTCCGGTAGGCGGGGTCGCCCGCCCAGGGGACGACCCGGTCGCGGTCGCGGAACCCGGTGCGGTCGTTGACGTCGTCGTACGGGACGTCGAGGTAGAACGGGTTCTCCTTCGGCTTCATGTGCGTCGGGAAGTACCCGTTCGCGGCTCGGCGTCGTTCGGTCTGGCAGACACGCTCGACGATGGCACCGTCGCAGCCGCCGTAGCTGCCCTGCCAGTCGTCGTCGTAGGTGGAGTAGACCTGGCTGCCGTCGTCGGCGTCCGGGTCGAAGACCTCGCCGACCCAGAAGGTGGTGGAGACGATCCTGGTGTGCCACGGGTAGGTGCGGGCCACCGTGCCGCCGCCGGAGGGACTGCCGCAGCCAGCGAGCACCGCGGCGAGCGCGAGCGTCCCGACGAGTGCCGCGGCCGTGCGCGGACGCGCACCGCGGCCCCGGGAGCCGCGGGTGCGGGTCTCCCGGGGTCGGGGCTCCGGTGTCGTGCTCACGTCACCGGGCGATCGTGCCGGGCAGCGCCGACGATGCGGCGGTTGCCGATCCGGCAGGCGTGGACGGGGTGTCGAGCTGGCCGGGCATGCCCGACGTGTCGAGCTGCCCGAGGACCGCACGGGACCGGACGGTCAGGGCGTCCACGGCCGGGGCGATCCGGCTCACGCTGCTGCTCGCCTTCGCCTTCGTGGTCGCGCTGTTCGTCGTGGTGGTGGTGGTCGCGAGTGGCGGGGCGCCGACGGTGTCGTACGCGGCGACGTCGTCGGTTGTCAGCGTGCCGTTCGAGAACAGGTTCAGGCCGAAGCTGATCCCGTCGAACCCGGCCGGGATCTGGTCCGTCGTCCACACCGCCTGCGTCCATGTCGAGGCCGAGGCGTACCAGGGGCTCGACGTCCAGTAGTGCCAGGAGCCGGTCGTCGAGTCGCGCAGGTAGACGGTGAACTGCGTGACGGTGTTCGCCTTGTAGTACTCGCGGAGCGAGTACGTGTGGCCGGCGACCACGGTGGGGGCACAGTCACCGAGGTCGAACGTCGGCAACCACTTGGCGTCACCGTCGACGTGGTCGCTCACGGTGAGCGACGTCGCCTTGGTGGTGGTGCCGGTGCGGCCCGGGGTGACGGTGCTGAACGCTGCCGTGTTCGAGCCGTACCCGCCGTACTGCCAGCACTTCTGCCCGCTCGGGCTGGTGGTGGAGGTCGTCTGGAAGGACGGGTTCTGCACCGCGTTGACACCGGGGGCTGCGGGTCCCGGGACCGGGGACTGCACGACCGGCTGCACCGGGGTGCCGACGGCGTCGCCGACCGTCTTCACGGTGGTGGCGTTCGCGGGGTCCGCGGAGTAGGCGGCGAGCCACTGGGCGAACTGTGCGAACAGTGCCGGCGAGGTCGTCGGGTCGAGCGAGGTGTCGTCGCTGATGTGGTGGAAGGTGAGCTGCACCCAGCCGCCCTTGTCGGTCTTCGCCTGGGTGACCTGCTGCTGCAGGTCGGCCAGGGTCCAGTTCGCCTCGACCTGGCTCGGTGCCCGGGTCAGCATGACGTTCCGCGGCGGCAGGGTCTCCGCCGTGACGCAGCCGGCGCAGTCGTACGGTGTCCGGACGTCCCCGAGGCCACGGGCACTGGCGTACCCGCAGGCGCGGACGGCGTCACGCGTCTTCGTGGTCGACTCCGCGAACGGGTAGGCGAAGCTCCGGACCGTGTAGCCCCATGACGACAGCGTGGCTCGGGACTGGCAGGCCTGCCGCTGCGCCTCGGCCTGGGACAGCGCGGACATGTCGGGGTGGGTGACGCTGTGCCCGCCGATCTCGTTGCCGGCCGCTGCGAGGGTCACCAGGTCCGACTGCTGCATGTAGCCGGGGGCGTTGAGGTAGCCCGTGATGATGTAGAACGTGCCGGTCAGGCCGTTCTGCTGCAGCGCCTGCGCGGCCAGCATCTGGTCGGCGTCGCCGTCGTCGAAGGTCAGGCTGACCGTGACGGGCTTCGTGGCCGTCGCAGCGCGTGCCGGGGCTGCCCCGAGGAGGCCGGTGACGACGATCGCCACCGCCGCCAGGACGGCGAGGACCACCGTCAGGCGGTTGAACGACTGGTCCTTGGTCATTCGACCGTCACCGACTTCGCGAGGTTGCGGGGCTTGTCCACGTCGCAACCGAGTTGCAGCGCGAGCTCGCGGGCGAGCATCTGGAGGGGGACCACGGACTCGAGCGGCCCCCAGAGCGACATGCCCTGGTCGGTCACGTCGGTCCGTCGCGAGACCAGCCGGCCGGCGTCGCGGCGGAGTGCGGGCACGTCGGCGCCGACGCCACCGATGGTGATGACGAAACCGCCGCGGGCTCGGACCTCGGCGACGTTCGCCTGGATCTTGTGCTCGCCGTTGTCGACGACGACCACGGGGGTGCCGTCGGTGACGAGTGCGAGCGGACCGTGCTTCAGCTCACCGGCCGGGTAGGCCTCGGCCCACCGGTAGGAGAGCTCCTTGAGCTTCAATGCACCCTCGGCGGCGAACGGGAGGCCCGCCCCACGTCCCAGGAACAGGAACCCGGAAGCGTCCCGCACGCTCGAGACGAGCAGCGGGATCCGGTCGAGCGACGCTTCGGCCGCACCGGCGAGGAGGCCGGGGAGCCGCTGCATGTCGCCGACGAGCGCCAGTGCCCGCGACCGTTCGATGCGGTCGGACGCCACGAGCGCCGAGATCATCGCCGAGACGCCGACGACGACCTGCGCCGTGAACGTCTTCGTCGCGGCGACGCCGATCTCGGGCCCGGCGTGGCAGTCGAGCACCGCGTCGGCTCGTCGGGCGAGCGAGGAGTGCAGGTTGTTCGTCAGCGCGAGCACCTGGTACCGGTCCGCGAACCGGTCGAGTGCACGAAGCACGTCCGCGGTCTCACCGGACTGGCTGATCGCGACGACCAGCGTGCCCGGTGTCAGGACGGCCTGGTCGGCCTCGCTCGCGACGACGGTGTCGGTGGGGACGCCGCCGAGCCCGCGGAGCGCGGTCGAGATGACCTGCCCGGCGTTCAACGACGTGCCGCACGCGACCACCGCGACGCGCTCGAACGGCGCGAGCCCGAGGCTGCGCCACATGCTCCCGTCGACCACACGACCGGCGATGCGGTCGAGGATCTCCGCCACGACGGTGGGCTGCTCCTCGATCTCCTTCGCCATGTGGTCGGTGTGGTCGCCGAGCTCGAGTGCCTCGGCGGCGAACGGCGACGGCGTCGCGAACGGCACCGCCACGACCTCCCCGCGGGACGACCAGGTCCAACTCTCGCCGAGCTCGACGACGTCACCGTCACGGAGTGCGACGAAGGTCTCGGCCCAGGTGGCGATCGCTCCGATGTCGCTCGCGACGAAGTCACCGCGGGCGGCACGGGCCACCACGAGCGGGGACCGGTCGGCCGCGACGACCATCCGGCCGTCCCGTGCGTCGAGGACCACGATGGCCCAGGACCCCTCGAGCTGTGCGGTCGCGATCTGCACCGCGAGCATCAGGTCAGGGTCGACCGCCAGGGCACGCTCGACCAGGTGCGTGATGACCTCCGAGTCGACCTCGGACACGAACACGTGCCCCTGGGCGCTCAGCTGCCCGCGGAGCAGGTCCGCGTTCTCGATGATGCCGTTGTGCACGACGCTGATCCGGCCGGAGCAGTCGGCGTGCGGGTGCGCGTTCGTCTCACGGACGGCGCCGTGCGTCGCCCAGCGGGTGTGTCCGATGCCGATCCCCGTGAACGGGTCTCCGGAACGGGCGGCGACCAACGTGCGCAGGTCGCCGACCCGGGACACCGAACGGATCGTCTCGGTGCCGCCGGTGCTGGTACGCACGGCGATGCCGGCCGAGTCGTACCCGCGGTACTCCAGGCGCTCCAGGCCGTCCAGGAGGTACGGGGTGGCATCGTCCGCCACCCGTGCCGCGATGATGCCGCACATGTTCAGACCACCGCCGTCGCACCCGCCGGCGCGCTGGCCGCGGCGGCGTCGGCGTCGGCGGAGGAGTCGGCCGTCCGGCTCCGGACGTCCTCGGCGACCAACCGGACCACGGCCTCCAGAGGGGTCACCGGGGCGAACCCGACGGCGGCCTTCGCGCGGGTGTTGTCCGGGACACGACGACGCATGTCCTCGTAGCCCTCGCCGTACGCCTCGTCGTAGGGGACGTAGGTGATCCGGCTGTCCGAGCCCGTGATGTCGATGACGAGCTCCGCGAGTTCGGCGATGCTGATCTCGCGCTCGCCGCCGAGGTTGAACGCCTCGCCGTAGGCCTCCTCGTGCTCGATGAGCGCGACCATCGCGGGGACCACGTCGCCGACGAAGGAGAAGCAGCGCGACTGGACGCCGTCGCCGTAGACGGTCAGCGGTTCGCCGCGGACGGCCTGGCCGACCAGGTTCGGGACGACCATGCCGTAGCGGCCGGTCTGGCGTGGGCCGACCGTGTTGAACGGACGGGCGATGGCGACGCGCAGGCCGTACTCCTTGAAGTAGGCGTGCGCGAAGGCCTCGTCGATGCCCTTCGCCGCGGCGTACGTCCAGCGGGCCACGAGCGGCGAACCGAGGACGCGGTCGGCGGTCTCGTGCAGCGCGTCGGCGGTGTTCTTGCCGTAGATCTCGCTCGTCGAGACGAGGAGCAGCTTGGCGCCGGCGGCGACACAGGCGTCCAGGACGTTCTCGCTGCCGTGGATGTTCGTGCGGAGCCCCTGCAGCGGGTGGTCCACGATGAGCTTCACGCCGACCGCGGCGGCCAGGTGGAACACCCGGTCCGACCCGGCGACCAGTTCGGTGACGAGCGCACGGTCGAGGATGCTGCCCTCGACGACGCGCAGCCGGTCGTGTCCGGCCACGGCGGCCAGGTTGTCGGCACGACCGGTGGAGAAGTCGTCGAGCACGACGACGTCGTCGCCGTCGGTGAGCAGGCGTTCGACGAGGTGGCTGCCGATGAACCCGGCGCCTCCGGTGACGATGGACTTCATGGCGTTCCCTTTCAGAGGAGGATGCGGCCGGTGAGGTCCGCAGCCCGGTAGGTGGTGTCGATCACGAGCTGCTCGCCGGTGATCCAGGACAGGTCGGCGTCACTGTGCCGGGTGTGCAGGAGCACGACGTCCGCGCCGAAGGCGGCCTCGTCGACGACGTCGTCGAGGACGGTGCCGTCGTGCAGGCGGACGGAGTCGAAGCGGTGGTCGGCGAACCTGACGTCGGCACCGGCGGCGATCAGGCCCTCGAGGATCTCGAGCGCGGGGGACTCGCGGAGGTCGGCGACGTCGCGCTTGTACGCGATGCCGACGACGAGCACCCGCGCGCCGCGGAGACCACGGCCGGCGTCCGAGAGGACCTCACGGGCGCGGTCGACGACCCGACCCGGACGAGCCGCGATCTCGGCCATCGCCTGGGTGATCATCGGCGCGGCCTGCCGGTCCGCCTTGAGCTGCCAGAGCAGGTAGTGCGGGTCGCAGGGGATGCAGTGGCCGCCGACGCCCGGGCCCGGCATGAACGCCATGAACCCGTACGGCTTGGTCGCCGCGGCGTCCACGACGTCCGCCACGTCGATGCCCATCGTGCGGCAGATGTCCGAGAACTCGTTCGCCAGGGCGATGTTCACGGCGCGGAACGTGTTCTCGAGGAGCTTCGTCATCTCCGCCGCGGCGAGCGAGGGAACGCGGTGCACCCGGGCGTAGCGGCCGAGCATCTCGTCCGCGATCTCCGCACACTCCGGCGTCGCGGCACCGAGGACGCGGGGGACGTCCTCGTGCGCGACCGAGGCGTTGCCCGGGTCGATGCGCTCCGGGCTGAACGCGACGAACACGTCCTTGCCCGGCAGCAGCCCGCGCTCGGTGAGGGGCTGCACGAGCAGGTCGTCGGTGCACCCGACGTAGGTGGTGCTCGTCAACATGAGGAGCTGCCCGGGGACGGCGTGCTCGACGACCGTCGCCGCGGCGCCGCGGAGGATCGCGAGGTCCGGGACCAGGTACTCGTCGACGGGCGTCGGCACGCACACGATCACGGCCGCGGCACGTGCCAGCATCGAGGGGTCGTCGGTGAGGACGAAGTCGTCCGCCAGGAACGCCGACTCCAGACGCACCCGGTCGTCCTCGAGCAGGTCGGCGCCGCGGGACCGGATCGTCTCCAGGCGACGCTGCGACACGTCGAGGCCGATCACCGCGGTGCCCGAGTGGTGGTACGCCAGGGCGGTCGGCAGCCCGACGTAGCCGAGGCCCACGATCGCCACGTCGAACTCGAAACCACGGGTACCGCCAGCGGCGGTGGTGCCGTCGGTGCCCGGCATGCTGCGGTGCAGGGAAGCGGGGACGTCCGGGGACGTCGGGACGGCCGACGTCGACGGAGCGACCGGCGACGTGCGGACCGACAGCGCGTCGGACGGCGATGGTGCGATGGACATGCGGGTTCCCCTCGGGTCGGGACACAACCGGGAGGGTCGTCCCGGCAGGCACCGACCGCCGTCGGGTGGACCGCGGGATCAGGTGGGCCTCGTCCGGGCCGTCGTCCGTCCCCGGATCAGGCGGGGACGGACGACGGCGGTCCGGGTGCGGCCGGTCGGGTACCGATCTCGGGTACGCGGTCCTGCCCCGATGACGGGGCCGGCGGTCGGTGCGTTGCCACCATCACGGGTCGAGCGCCCCTCCGGCAACGCCCCCGGACCGGTCTTGCGGTGCTCCGCAGTACCGTGGCGGCGACTGCGGGACCGCATGCGGACTCCCGCAACCGCATGCGGCCAGGGCTGCGGGAATGCGGTGCGCGGCCCACTCCGCGCGGCTTAGCGTCGCCCCATGCTCACGTTCGTCGTCGCCCTCGTACTCGTCCTCGGCGTCAACACGATCCTCTGGACCACGGTCGGCGCGACCCGCGTGGTCACCGCCCGCCTCCACCGCATCGGCACCGACGGCCGCGGTCGCCGCGCACGCCGCCGCGGCATGCCGGCACCCGTCCCGCGCGGCTACCGCCCACCGACGACCGCCGACGTCGCCGTCCTCGTCGCCGCGCACAACGAGGAACTCGTCATCGAACGGACCATCCGCTCCGCCGCCGAACACCTGCCGCCCGAGCAGATCCTCGTCGTCTCCGACGGCTCCTCGGACCGAACCGTCGAGATCGCCCGTGCCGCCGGCGCGCAGGTGTACGACCTGCAGCCGAACTGCGGCAAGGCCGGCGCGATCGCCGCCGCCATCGAGCACTTCGCCATCCCCGAACGCTTCGAGGTGATGATGCTGCTCGACGCGGACACACACCTGTCCACCGACTACTTCAGCACCGGGCTCCCCGAGTTCTCCGCACCCGACGTCGTCGCCGTCGCCGGACGTGCCACCACCATCCTGGAACCCCGAGCCCCCACCGTCTTCGGTCGCCTGCTCGTCGCCTACCGCGAACGCGTCTACGTCGCCGTCCAGTACCTGCAGAAGTTCGGCCAGGCCGCCCCCGCCGCGAACGTCGTCGCCATCGTCCCCGGCTTCGCCTCGATGTACCGCACCCGGATCCTCCGCGACATCGACATCACCGCCGAGGGGCTGGCCATCGAGGACTTCAACATGACGTTCGAGGTGCACGCGAAGGACCTCGGTCGTGTCGCCTTCCGCCCCGGCGCCGCCGTCGCCTACACGCAGGACCCCGACACCCTCCGTGACTACGCCAAGCAGGTCCGTCGCTGGAACCTCGGCTTCTGGCAGACCCTCCGGCGCCACCGGTTCGGCCTCCGCCGCTTCGGGCTCGCCACCGGACTGTTCGTCCTCGAGCTCCTGACGTCGAGCCTGATGATGCTCCTGCTGCTGCCCGCGGTGGCGCTCGCCGGGACCGCCGCGATCCTGGTGGCCCTCGGGATGGGCGCCGGCTTCCCGGACGCGGTGCTCGCCGTCGACCCGGTCACCGGGATCGTGATCGGCGTGCTGCTGCCCGACTACCTGCTCACGATCGTCGTCGCGGTGGTGTCACGTCGGGGCGTGTACGTCCTGTACGGGCTGACGTTCCCGCTCCTCCGGGTGCTCGACTCGTACCTGTGCCTGCGCGCACTCGTCCTCGCGTTCCGCGGCGGCTCGAGCGGCGTGTGGCACAGCCCGACGCGCCGCGCGGCGACCGTCTGACCGTACGACGACCGGACCCGGCGACCCAGTCGGCACCATGACGGACGGGAGGCCCGGTACCAGCTGGTACCGGGCCTCCGGTCCTGTGTGCCGTCGCGGCTACCCCAGCAGCGCCACCAGGTGTGAGCGTGAGCGCGCCCCCACCTTCCGGTAGATCTGGGTGAGCCGGAGCTCGACCGTCCGCTGCGACATGTACAGGGACGAGGCGATCTCGCGGTTCCGGTAGCCCTCCGTGACCTTCTGGACCACGGCCTGCTCCTCGGCCGTGAGCAGGGTCAGCACCGGCGTGCCGTCCGGCGCGCTCCGCGGCGTCGTCGGCGACGGCGTCGAGTCGTACTGCGACTGCCGGAGCGCGGACGAGCCGACCGCCGGCGGCATCGCGGCGACGCCCTGCGGCGTGACGAGCGGACGACGGAGCCCCGCTGCCTCGTACGCCGCCGCCGATGCGGCACCGAGTCGCGCACGGTCCGGACCGGTGCCCGTCGAGGCGAGTGCCGCGAGGGTCCTGGCTCGTTCGAACTGCGAATCCGTGGGCTCGAACAACTCGAGCGCACGGTGGCGTGCGGCGTCCCGGGTGGTGTCGTCGCTGACGAGCGCCAGGCTCCGGGCCAGGACGAGGGCGCCCCAACGCGACGGGTGTGCCCGGTGGTCGGCGGCGAGCCGGGCCGTCATGGTCCGCGCGTCGTCGGTCCGTCCGAGCCGGACGTAGGACTCGATCAGGTCCCCGAGGTGCCGGAGCACCGTCGGGTTCCGGACGGTCCGTCCGATCGCGTCGGCGGTCTCGAGTGCCACGGCGGCCTCTTCCGCGCGGCCCTCGAACAGCAGGACCCGACCGCGGAACGCGTGCAGCTTCGCCGTCGCGCCCCAGAGCCCGCTCGTCGAGCGGAGCGCCAGGCACCGGTCGAGCACCTCGAGGCTCGCCATCGGGCGTCCCTCGAGGAAGTGCCGCCAGGCTATCGCGATCGCCCGCGAGGGCTCCCGCAGTCGCTCGACGACGCTCGACCCGGTCTCCCAGGCGTCGATCGCACGGAGGGCGAGCCGGAAGTTGCCCGAGCGCACCTCGTTCTCGGCGGTCAGGTACCGGGAGGCCTCGACCCACACCGGTGCGGTGTGCGAGGAGCGGGCGAGGACCAGCGCGAACACGCGGCGGGCGCTGCGGTACCGCTCGGACAGGCTGAGCGCATGGGCGAGGAGGAGCAGTGCCGGGTCGGAGAGGGCCAGCAGGCTGGTCATGGCGAGTCCGTCGTGCAGGTCCCGGTCCGGTGGCAGGTGCCCGTCGACCGCGGCGACCATCTGCCGAGCGGCCTGCAGGATCTGCTCCGTTCCGGCAGGCAGTGCCGACTCGAACGGTTCCGCGCGGTGCAGCAGGTCACGGGCGTGCTCCAGTTCCCAGGCCTCGGCCCGGAAGCTGGCGACCAAGGCCAGGAGCCCCGTGACGGCCTCCGCCTCGTCGGCGTCGCTCGCGTCGGCGGGGAGGAGGAGCTCGTCGGCCTCCACGGCTTCGCCGTTGAGGTACTGCACCGAGTAGTGCAGCCGGAGGCGGCGCACGTCGTCGAGGCGGGACCGGAACGGAGCGATCGCGGCGAGGTACCGGGCCGCGTAGCCGAGGAGCCGGTGTGCGAGCAGGACCTCGGCGACCGCGAGGAGCGCCAGGTGCTCGCTCTCGGAACGGGCGCCGACGTGCAGGGCGCGCTCGGTGAGCATCACGGCGGCACCGGAGTCGCCGTCTGCCGCGTACGCCAGGGCGGCGTGCAGCAGGGCGACGGCGTCCGGGACGTCGTCCGTGAAGCTCCGGTGCCACGACGCCGAACGCGGATCGTGGCTCGCGGCGGACACGGCGAGCTCGGCGTGGGCTGCCCGACGGTCGCGGGCCGTCATCCGCCAGTGCAGGAAGGAACGCACGAGCGGGGAACGGACCGAGATCGACTGACCGCGGACCGTGACGAGGCCGACGGACGCGAGGTCCTCGACGACGTCGCGGTCCCACTCCGGACCGGCGGCCTTCGTGACCGGCACCAGGGCGAGGCGGGCCAGGACGTCCAGATCGCGTCCTGCGACCGCCGCGAACACGGGCGCTGCGACGCGGTCCGTGGTCGGCGTCGGGCGCAGCGGCAGCACGAGGGGCTCCGCGCCGAGCAGCTGCTCACGGCGAAGCATGCCGAGCTGTTCGCGGAGCACGCCGGGGTTGCCGGCGGTCTGCTCCGCGATGACCGCCAGCACGCCGTCGTTCGCGTCGTCGGCGGCCATCTCACGGGCGAGCAGCAGCGCCTCGTCCGGGTGCAGGGCCTCCAGGCGCAGCGCCGGCAGGGCCGCGAGCGGGCTGTCGGGCGGCACGCTGGTCACCGTGGCGACGACACGCAGGGACGTGCCGACGAGTCGACCGGCGAGGAACGCGATGAGCGTCTGACTCGCCTCGTCCATCCGGTCGAGGTCGTCGATGAGGACCAGGGTCGGCGCCATCTGGAGGGTGCGCAGCGTGTCGAGGAGTTCGTGCGCCACGACGATGACCTGTGCGGGGTCCGCGTCGCGCACGGTGCCGAGGATCCGGGTGACGTGTGCGGCGGCCCGAGGGTCGTCGAGTGCGCTGAAGAGCGTCGTCACACCACCGAGCGGCCAGCGGGATTCGCTGCCGTTCACGCCGATGCGGACGACGGGGAGGGAGACGCGGCTGCTGGCCGCGTCGAGGACGCTCGTGCGTCCGGAGCCGGGATCGCCGACGACGACCAGCGCGGACTCCCGAGGGAGTACGGCGAGGGTCGTGATCCGGTCGACCTCAGTGCGTCGACCGGTGAGTTCCATCAGGACTCACCGGCCTCCGGCGCCAGGGCCAGTGACGGGCACGGGGGAGCGAGACGCGCCGGCGGGGAAGCCGGCGACGTGGGAGCCCGCAGCGGAGTGGGTGGCTCCGCGGTGGGTGGTGCCGGCGGACGACGGGTGGGTGACCCGTTTCGCTGGCAGGGTCGACGTGTGGACAGATCGCGGATGACGAGCCTGGGTGGGCTCGGTTCCGCTCGGGAACGATGATGTCATCGTCTTGATCACCCCTCGGGTTAGGGTCTTCGGACGAATGACGGTGGTCCGGTGCACGCTGGGACTAGGGATCCCGTTGCATCCACCTGGACTTCCGTCGTGAGAACGGTAACCCCTCATCGGTCGTGCTGAGCGGTCCGTCAGGGAAAGGTCTCGATCCGCGTGCCCCCAGTCCGGGGGGACCCGCGGACCCCCGTCCGGACGCCGTGATACGGGTCGGGGTACAGAACCGTGGGTCTGCCCGGAGCACGTCCCGGGTACGAACGGGTCGATGAGTGACCGAACGGGCGAACAGACGAGCGACCGGACATCGGACCGGCAACGGTGGAGGGCGTTCGGGGTGTGCGTCGCGGTGGCGGCGCTGACGATCCTGGACCTGTCGAAGGTCAACGTGGGGCTGCCCTCCATCGAGGAGTCCCTGCACGCCACGAGTTCAGCGCTGCAGCTCATCGTCGCCGGGTACGCGCTCGCGTTCGGGCTGGCCCTGGTGCCGGCGGGACGTCTGGGTGACCTGACCAACCGACGCCGGCTGTTCGTCATCGGGCTCGTCGCCTTCACCGTCTCGAGTCTGCTCTGTGCGCTCGCACCGACGATCGAGGTGCTCACGGTCACCCGGATCCTGCAGGGCTTCGCCGCCGGGACGCAGATGCCGCAGGTGATCGGCCTGGTCCAGCAGCTGTTCCGCGGCGAGGAGCGCGGCCGGGCCTTCGGCCTGTTCGGCGCGGTCATCGGGCTGTCCACAGCGCTCGGCCCGACCATCGGCGGCGGGCTCATCGCGCTCGGCGGCGAGCAGGACGGATGGCGGCTGCTGTTCTGGATGAACGTGCCGCTCGGCCTCGTCGCGCTGGTCTTCGCCTGGCGGCTGCTCCCGCGCGGGTCGCAAGGGAAGGCAGCGGACCGCGAGCTCGACATCGTCGGGATCCTGCTGCTCGGAGTCGCGATCATCGCGTTGATGCTGCCGTTCGTGACCACGTCCGGCGGCGGTGGATCCGCCGCCCGGTGGCTCTGGCTGGTGGTCTTCGCGGTCTTCCTGGTCGGGTTCGTGATGTGGGAACAGGGGTACAAACGCCGGGGGAAGTCGCCGGTCGTCCACTTCGAGCTGTTCCGCCGTTCGTCCTACCGGAACGGCCTGGCGATCGTCGCCGTCTACTTCGCGGCCCTGCCCGCGTCGTTCCTCATGGTGACGCTGTACCTGCAGGAGGGTCTCGGGCTCGCCCCGGTGTTCGCCGGCATGGTGAGCATCCCGTTCGCGATCACGAGCGCCGTCGGCTCCTACGTCGGCGGCCGGCTCGTGAACCGCATCGGTCGGGCACTCGTCGTCGCCGGGCTCGGGGCCGTCGTCGTCGGCTTCGTGCTGCTCATGCTCGCCGCGGTCCTCACCCCGCCGGAGGTCACGCCGTGGGCGATGGCCGGGGCGTTCCTGGTCGGCGGCCTCGGAGGCGGGTTCGTCGTCTCGCCGAACCAGACCCTGACGCTCGCCGAGGTCCCGGTCGAGCAGTCCGGCGTCGCCGGCTCGATGCAGCAGCTCGGGCAGCGCGTCGGGACGGCGATCGGCACCGCGGTGGCGACGAGCATCTTCTACGGGATCGTCCGGAGCGAGTCCGCCGGGTCGGGGTCCGGCGGCCGGCTGGAGGCGTACCACGACGCCTTCCGCAGTGGCACGACCTTCACGGTGTCGCTCATCGCGCTGGCCCTCGTGCTGGCGGTCGCCGACCTGCTGGTCCGCCGTCGTGCGGCGCGGCGGGACAGCGCGGACGACCGGGAGGCCCGCCCCGCCTCCGACGAGCGGGCGGACGACGGGACGGGGTCGGCGGGGCACGTCGCGGAGCCGCGCCGACAGGACTGAGCAGGCCGCGCCTCCCGTCCGTCAGTCGCGGCGGACGACCTCGACGACCGCGTCGTGGACCAGGCCGTTCGAGGCCAGGGCGCTGCCGTGCCACGGCCCCGGGTCGCCGTCGAGCGAGGTGAAGCGCCCGCCGGCCTCCTCCACGATGGGCACGAGGGCCGCCATGTCCCACGGCTTGAGATCCGGCTCGCCCGCGACGTCGAGGACCCCCTCGGCGACCATCATGTACGACCACATGTCGCCGTAGGCCCGGGTGCGCCAGACCTTCCGGGACAGCGCGACGAGGGAGTCGAGCCGGTCGTCGTCGTCCCACTGCTGCAGGGAGTTGTAGCTGAGGCTGGCGTCCTCGAGTGTTCGGACACCCGACACCTGCAGCGGCCCCTCGAGCGAGTGCGCGCCGAGACCCTCGGCTGCCCACCAGCGCCTGCCGAGCGCCGGGGCGCTCACCACGCCGAGGACCGGACGTCCGTCCACCGCCAGTGCGATCAGGGTCGCCCACACCGGCACACCCCGGAGGTAGTTCGCGGTGCCGTCGATCGGGTCGACCACCCATTGGCGGTGACCCGCACTGACGGCCTCGGCGCCGGTGTCGGCCGTGGTCTCCTCGCCGAGGAACGCGTCGTCCGGTCGCTCCGCGGCGAGTCGATCGCGCAGCGCCCGCTCGACGGCCTGGTCGGCGTCCGTGACCGCGGTGTGGTCGGCCTTCTCGGTGACGTGCAGGTCCGCAGCGCGGAAGCGGTCCAGGCTGATCGCGTCGGCGGTGTCGGCGAGGGAACGGGCGAAGTCCAGGTCGGCGCTGAGGTCCACGACCCCGAGCGTAGCGGCGGTCAAGCCGCGACGACCTCTTCCTCCTCCAGCCGGGTGACCGCACGCTCGCGGCCGATCCGGCTCCGGCGGGCGACGAGCCCGTGGACGAGGACGCAGAGCAGCACGGCGGTGACGAGCCAGAGTCCCAGGACCAGGCCGCTCCGACCGAGCGAGGCGCCGGGGAAGTACTGCAGGTCCTGTGCGGCCTGCAGCCAGGCCGCGCCGCTCCAGAAGGTGTTGAGGCCCGCGAAGAACCCGGGCTGGAACGCCGGCTGGAAGATCCCGCCCGAGGACGTGAAGTTGAGCATCACGAACAGCATCGTCAGCACCGGGGTGGTCCACCGGCCGATGAGCGGGTGCAGGCCGACGCCGAGCGCGATGATGACCGCGTCGTACAGCCAGGCGAACAGGAACACCTGCCACTGGTGGGTGGTCAGCACGCCGTACACCGGGCCGGCGACGACGATGCCGATGCCCGCGACGACCCCCGCGGTGACGAGTCCGACGACGGCGGTCCACACCGGGCGCAGGCGCGTGGCGAAGGCGGCGACGGCGATCGCTGACGAGTACCCGCCGACGCTCAGGCCGACCAGCAGGAAGAACAGGCCCTGACCGGTGGTGTCCTCGGCACCGGTCGGGACGACGTCGACGACGTGGAACGGCAGGTGTTGCTCGAACGCGATCGGCACGAACACCTCCTCCGCAGCCGAGGCCGTGGTCTCGCTGGCGGCGGTCGAGACGTAGAGCGTCGCGTCGGCGTCGCTCGGGGCGTAGACCGCGGCGAGCTCCCGGTCCCGGACCTGCTGCTCGGCGGCCCGGCTGGCGTCGACGACGTGCGTGACGAGGGCACCGTCGGACTGGTCGGTCACCGTCTGCGCGAAGACCTGCGTGCTCGGGGTGGTGCCGACGATCCCGACCGGGAGGTCGTGCGGGGTGGGGGCGTGGAAGGCACCCAGGTAGGCCAGGGTCATCCCGACCGCGAGGAAGAGCGGGACGAGGATGTGCGAGCCGAACGAGCGCAGCACCTGCCCGAGGCCCTGCGGGCGCAGCACGCCGGGGGAGCGGTGCGGTGGGCGTGGGGCCGCATGGCCGTGCACGGTGGGAGCGATGGGGGAGGACGACGCGTTCGGGGACGCGTAGTTGTACTTTGCAACTTCGGACACGAGGAGCGAGACTACGCCCCCCTCGACGCGAAGTCGAGGGGGGCGGCGCGGGCTCTACGCCGTGCCCGGGTCCTCGGCGCCCATGCCCGTCAGCAGGGCCCGGAACGAGTCGAGGCGCTCGACGCCGGTCGTCCCGAGTTCGCCGCTCTGTACCCGGTCGACGATCTCCCAGTCGTGCGCCTGGTCGAGCGGGATGCCGTCGGGGGCGTCCTGCACGGTCACCGCATGCGAGGCGAACGCGCGGAACACGTTCTCCGGCTGCACGTGCCCCAGGCCGAACGACCGGACGCCCGGGGTGTCGATGATCCAGCCGCCGTCCCGCACCCGCAGCGCGATCGAGGACGACGACGTGTGCCGCCCACGACCGGTGACGGAGTTCACGACGCCGATCGCCCGCGTCGACCCGGTCAGGGCGTTCACGAGCGTCGACTTGCCGACGCCGGAGTGCCCGACGGTGACGGTGACCTTGCCGTCGAGCAGCTCGTGCAACGCCTCGAACGGCACGTCGTCCGCGCGGCTCGTCACGATGCGCAGGTCGAGGCAGGCGAAGTGCGCCAGGAACGACGTCGGGTCGGCGAGATCGGTCTTCGTGATGCAGAGGATCGGGTCGAGCCCCGCGTCGAACGCCGCCACCAGGTACCGGTCGATGAGCCGGGTCCGGGGCTCCGGGTCGGCCGCGGCGACGACGATGAGCATCTGGTCGGCGTTCGCGACGATGACGCGCTCGACCTCGTCCGAGTCGTCGGCGCTGCGTCGGAGCAGCGAGGTGCGCTCGGCCACCCGGACGATGCGGGCCAGGGAGCCCTCGTCACCCGAGACGTCGCCCGCGAGCGAGACGTGGTCACCGGTCACGACGGACTTCCGACCCAGCTCGCGTGCCTTCGTCGCGGTGACGACGTGCTCGCCGTCCTCGCCGGTCACCAGGACGCCGAACCGACCGCGGTCGACGTTCGTCACCCAGCCGGTCGGGGCGTCGTCGTACGAGGGTCGGGTCTTGGTGCGCGGCCGGTTGCCCTTCGGGTTCGGGCGGACACGGACGCTGGACTCGTCGTACTGGCCGTACGGCTCGTCCTCGTCGGTGCCGCCGTCGGTCTCGTCCCACCAGCTCATGCCGGATCCCCTTCGCTCGTCCGCGCGGTGCTCGTCGCCAGCAGGTCGGCCCACAGCTCGGGGAACTGCGGCAGCGTCTTCGCGGTCGAGCCGATGTCGTCGACGGCCACGTCCGCCGTCACCAGGCCGACGACGGCTCCGGCGGTGGCCATGCGGTGGTCCTCGTACGCGGCCCAGTCGCCGCCGTGGAGCCGTGCCGGCTCGATCCGCAGGCCCTCCGGTCGTTCCGTCACCGCGCCTCCGAGACCGTTGACGTCCGCCGCGAGCGCGGCCAGCCGGTCCGTCTCGTGGCCCCGCAGGTGGCCGATGCCCGAGACCTCGCTCGGTCCGTCGGCCAGGGCCGCGAGCGCGACCAGCGCGGGGGCCAGTTCGCCGCCGCGGGTCAGGTCCAGATCGACGCCCGGTACGGAGGCCCCACCCCGGATCCCGACGCCGCCGTCGAACACCAGGTCGTCACCGTCCCGCGTCACGGTCGCGCCCCACAGCGGCAGGAGCGTCTCGAGGTCGGCACCGACCTGCGTCGTCTCGGTCGGCCAGGTCCGGATCCGGACCGTGCCTCCGGCGACGAGGGCGGCGACGGCGAAGGGGGCCGCGTTCGAGAGGTCCGGTTCGATCGTGACGTCACGCGCTGCGATCGACCCGGGGTGCACGACCCACTCCCCGACCGACGGCTCGTCGACCTGCACGCCGCGGGCGCGGAGGACCTCGACCGTCATGGCGATGTGCGGCAGGCTCGGCAGTCGCTCGCCGGTGTGCCGGAGGTGCAGTCCCTCGGTGAAACGCGGCGCGGAGAGCAGCAGCCCGGAGACGAACTGGGACGACGCCGACGCGTCGATGTCGAGCGCGCCGCCCCGGACCGCGCCGGTGCCGACGAAGGTGAAGGGCATCGCGCCGCCGCCGTCGTCGGTGACCTGCACCCCGAGGTCGACCAGGGCCTGGACCACCGCGGCCATCGGACGCTTCCGGGCGTAGGGGTCGCCGTCGATCGTGACCGGTCCCTCGGCCAGGGCGGCGAGCGGCGGCAGGAAGCGCATCACGGTGCCCGCGAGACCGCAGTCCACCCGGACGTCGCCGTGCATCGGTCCGGGCGTGACCCGCAGGTCGGGACCGTACGGGTTCTCCGGGTCGCCGGCCGCGGGGCGGACCTCGTCGATCCCGACGCCGAGCTGCCGGAGCGCGGTCGTCATCAGCGACGAGTCCCGCGAGTGCAGCGGCAGGTGGATCGTCGACGGGCCGTCGGCCAGGGCGGCGAGGACGAGCTCCCGGTTCGTCAGCGACTTCGAGCCGGGCAGAGCGACGTCGCCGGCCAGCGGGCCGCGCGCGACCGGGGCGGTCCAGGGGTGGGAATGCGTCGTGGCTGCCATCGGTTCACAAGACTACTGAACCCATCGGGAGGAGCACGGTGATCGCACTCGCACCGTCACGAACGGCCGACACAGCACTGCTGCCTCGGGTCGTCACGACGCTCGCCGAGCCACATGGCCCGGACACCACCGTCCGCCTAGACTGGCGGGCGATGACGACCGACGAACCGCAGCACGCACCGGACGACCTGGTCGACGAGACCGAGGCGCAGCTCGACGCCGTCGAGGACGAAGACCTCGCCGGACTCGGCTCGGACGCAGGGACCGTCGATGCAGCGCCCGAGCCCGTCGACGCGAAGACCGTGTCCGAGCACGAGCTGCGTCGTCTGTTCGAGGACCAGGCGCTGCCGTTCATGGACCAGCTCTACGGTGCGGCGATGCGGATGACGCGCAACCCGGCCGACGCCTCCGACCTCGTGCAGGAGACCTTCGTGAAGGCGTTCGCCGCCTTCCGACAGTTCCGCCAGGGCACGAACCTCAAGGCGTGGCTCTACCGGATCCTGACGAACACGTTCATCAACACGTACCGCAAGAACCAGCGGAACCCGTACCAAGGCACGATCGACGAACTCGAGGACTGGCAGCTGGGCGGCGCGGAGAGCGTGACCCAGTCGATCTCGGCGCGCTCCGCCGAGGCCGACGCCATCGACCACCTGCCGTCCTCCGCCGTGAAGGACGCGCTGCAGGCCATCCCGGAGGACTTCCGGATGGCCGTCTACTTCGCCGACGTCGAAGGGTTCTCCTACCAGGAGATCGCCGACATCATGAAGACCCCCGTGGGGACGGTCATGAGCCGCCTCCACCGTGGCCGCCGGCTGCTCCGCGGACTGCTGGCCGACCACGCACGTGAGACCGGTGTCGTCCCGGACGCAGCGTCGACGGCGACGATGCGCGGACGAGGCCGAGGTGCAGGCACGCGGGCGGCCACGACGGCCGGCACCCGCACGACCCGGAAGGACGCACGATGAGCGGGTGTGACTGCTCGAAGGCGAAGGCGGAACTCGAGGAGTTCCTCCACGACGAGCTGCGACACGAAGACGCTGCGGACATCCGCGAGCACATGGACGGCTGCGAGGACTGCCTCACGGAACACCGCGTCGGCGTGGTGCTCATGGAGACCGTCAAGCGCGCCTGCCGCGAGACCGCTCCGGAGCAACTCCGCGACGAGGTCCTCGCCCGGCTCCGCGCGGTGCAGTCGGCCCACTGACGCCCGGTCCAGCGCGGCCGGGGTCGTCACACCCGCGGTGACGGCGGCGTGAACGGGTAGGGTGCGGACATGACCGACGCCGAGCCGATCAGCACCTGGACCGAACCCGACGTCGCCGCGGTGACCGATCTGCTGCGCCTGCTCGGCCACCGGGTCGAGCCCGCCGCGATGCAGGCCCGTCTCGACCGGCTCACCGCCGAGGCCGGCCACCGAACCTGGGTGGTCCGTGGCGACGACGGTCGTCCGATCGCGGTCGCTGGCGCGCAGGTCACGTGGACCTACGCCGGTGACGAGCCGACCGCGCAGCTACTGCTGCTGGTCGTCGATCCCACGTTCAGGAGGCACGGCACCGGTTCCGCACTCCTCGGCACGTTCGAGACGTGGGCGGCCGAGCAGGGCGCGCGGCGGCTGTCTGCCGTCAGTGCCGCTGCGACCGACAACGCGCACCGCTTCTACCAGCGCCGCGGGTACCACGAGGCCGGCGTGCGCTACACGAAGATCGGGTAGCGCCGGCACGCAGACGACGCGCACCTTCCGCGAGAGCGCGTTGCCCGCCGCCGGTCTACGCCGAGCCGGGCGCGATCGCGAGCGCCGCGCCGATGGCACCGGCGTTGTCGCCGAGAGTGGCCGCGCGCAGGTCGACGTCCACCCGGTAGTCCTCGGACCGGTCGAGTGCCGTGAGGACGTCATCGCGGATGAGCGGCAGACAGACCGCTGCGCTGCCTCCGAGCACCGTGACCCGCGGTTGCCAGAGCGTGTGCAGCGCCGCGAGCCCGCGCCCGACGGAAACCGCGTACTCGTGGAACACCGCACGCACCCGGTCGTCGTCCTGTGCTCGCGTCATCGCTTCGCCGATCAACCCTCGCTCGATGGGCTTGCCGCGCATCGCCTCGCTGAGGCGGCGCTGCAACGTGGTGCGCGAGGCAGCCTGCTCGAAGCAACCGGTGAGGCCGCAGTAGCAGCGCTCAGGGGCACTGCTGATCGGGATGTGGCCGCCCTCCGGGTGAGCGCCGTCCGCGCCGCGGACCGGGCGCCCGTCGACGAGCATGGCGACACCGACGCCGGTGCCGAGCGTCACCATGAGGAGCCGGTCGGACTGCTCCCCGGCACCGCCGCCGCGTTCACCGAACGCCGCGGCGACTGCGTCGTTGTCGATGCCGACGGGCACGCGCAGACGGGCTTCGAGCCGTGCGACGAGGGGGAAACCGGAGAACCAGGGCAACGTCGCTCCGTTGTGGACCACGCCAGTGACGACGTCGACGGGTCCGCTTGCCCCGATCCCGACCGCGGTGAGTTCTGCGCCCGCGGGCACCACGTCCTCGATGAGTCGAGCCAGTCGATCGACGCGTTCCGCCTCTGTCCCGGCACCGAGCTCTGCGGTGGGGACGTCGAGCGCCTTGACGATCTCGCGGTCGACCACGCCGATGGCGCGGGATCCGGTACCGCCCAGGTCGACCCCGACACGGCAGGGGCGCGGGACGTTCACAGGGCGGCCGTCACTTTCTGGCCGAAGCGGAAGCGCCCGGCGACCTCACCGGTGGCCTTCGCGAATGCGAGGGTGAGCAGCTGGGTGCGGACCGACCCGACGGTGAGTCGGGAGAGCGCGCTGTCCCGGTCCGGGGTGGCGAGCAGCTCGGTCCCGGGGTACGCCCGAGGCCCGACGGTCAGGACGGTGGCACCGGAGCGGACGAGGTCTCCGGCGAGCCCGGGCAGGAAGGGGTCTGCCTCCGCACCCTGGCCGAACAGCACCGCGGTCAGCCCCGGGCCGGCCAGTTCGTACGGGCCGTGGCGGAAGGCGCCGCCGACGAAGCCCTCCACCGGGACCTTGCTCGACTCCTTCGTGATGAGGGCGCCGGTGAGTGCCGTCGCCGCGTCGTCCCCGATGCCGATGTAGGCGAAGCGAGCGCGGGGTGCCTCCCAGGCCTGCTGTGCGAACGTGTCGGCGTTCGGCCACTCGGTCAACAGGGCCGAGACCTCGTCGGCGATCCTGCGGACGTCCGCGTCGACGTCGTCGACCGATCCGCCGGTCATGCGTGCGAGGGCGCGGTGCTGTGCTGCGAGGGTGTTGAGGTAGCTCTTCGTGCTGACGGTGGCTTCCGGGCCGCTGTGCAGTTCGAGCACGATGTCGGCCATCGCGGCGAGCGGACTCGACGTGTCGTCGGTCGTGGCGATGGTCAGCGCTGGCTTGCTGGACCCGGTGAGCACGTCCGCGAGGGCGGCGACCTCGCCGCTCCGCCCTGACTGGGACGTCGCCCACACCAGCGTCCGGTTCGTGACGCGCTGGGGGACGTCCAGGAGTTGACCGGCGTCGATCCGGACGACCGGCAGGCCGGCGGAAGCGAGCGCACGTTCGATCGGGACGGCGGCGTAGTCGGACGACCCCATCCCGGTCAGGATGATCCGGTCGTGGTCGCGGAGGTCGACGTCGCGGAGTGCCTCGGGCAGCGGAGCGTCCGCCTGCCGGTGGAGCGCCGCGGGCTGCTCCAGGATGTCGTCGATGTAGGAGGAGGTCTCGGCGGGGCCGTTGGACATGGTGGTTCCCTCGTTGTCTCTGAGATGGGTGAGGTGGTGCGGTGTGCCGCGAGGTCGCTGCGTCAGCGGGGGACCGGGACGCAGCGGAGCACGTCGCCGTACGCGGCGCGGTCCTCGACCGGGATGCCGTCATCGGTGATCACGGCATCCACGTCGTCGAGTGCGCACACGGTCGCGAGCGAGCGCCGGCCGAGTTTCGAGCTGTCCGCGACGACCGCGATGTTCCGCGCGGCGGCGATCATCGCGCGTTTCAGGGGGAGCTCGACGACGTTGATGTTCGTGATGCCCGCGTCGGGATCGACGCCTTCGGCACCCAGGAACGCCCAGTCCACGTGCAGGCCCTCGACCGCTTGTGTCGCCACGGGGCCGACCAGGGTGAACACCGTGTCGAGCAGCAGCCCGCCGGTGACGTGCACCTGGTGGACTCCCTGGCTCCGCAGGCACATCGCGACCATCAGGTCGTTCGTGACGACCGTCAGGTCCCGGTGGTCGCCGAGCGCTGCAGCGACCTGGAAAGCCGTGGAGCCGTTGTCGATCAGGACGGACTGACCGTCACGCACGAGGCCCGCCGCGGTCACACCGATCGCGGTCTTCTCAGCGAGGTGCTGCGAACGCCGTACCTCGTAGGGCGTGTCGATCGTGTCGGCCGGGTCCGCGGGGAGCGCGCCGCCGTGCAACCGCCGGATGAGGCCAGCCCGTTCCAGGCGTTCCATGTCGCGACGGATCGTCGACGAGTCCACGTGCAGCGCTGACGTCAGGTCGACCGCTCTGACGTACCCGCTGTCGCGCACCCGGTCGAGGATCGCCTGACGGCGCTCGGCCGGCGTCTGCGGCATCGGCGACCCCCAGGAGTGGTGTGCAGGTGCTTCGATCGTAGTCATGCTCTGACGTGGCTCTCGTCATCGGCGCCGGTCCGGACGGAACCCGCGCGGAAGTGCTCCTCGAGCTCTTCGAGCGTCCGCCCCTTCGTCTCCGGCATGCGGAAGCAGAAGCCGACGAACACCAGGCAGATCACGGCGAAGATCGACATCGTCGCCGGTGCGCCGATGGAGTCGAGCAGCGGCAGCGAGAACAGTCCGATGAGCAGGTTCGTGACGAAGATCACGAACGTGGCGGCTGCCGTCGCCTTGGCACGGACGTGCAGCGGGAAGATCTCGGAGATCACCACGTAGGCGACGAGGCCTGGGCTGACGGCGTACACGACGATGTAGACCGCCAGGCAGACGAGGGAGAGTGCTGCGGTGCTGCCGCTCGCGGGGAGGGCGAGCAGCACGGCGAGGGCACCGAGCGACCCGGTCATGCCGATCGATCCGATCAGCAGCATGGGTCGGCGGCCGACACGGTCCACGAGTGCCATCCCGACGCCTGTGAAGACGACGTTGACCACGCCGAGACCCACGGTGGCGAGGAGTGACGCCGACGCGCCCATCCCGATGGACTGCAGGATCTGCGGGGCGAAGTAGACGATGAGGTTGATCCCGCAGCCGTTCGCGAAGAAGGCCACCAGGATGCCGATGACGACCATCGGGCGGACCCACCCGCGGAACAGGTCACGCCAGCGGCCGCGCTGGGCCGACTCGTCCTCGTTGTCGACCGCCTCGATCTCCGCCACCTCGTGTGACACGTCATCGCGTCCACGGATGCGTCGGAGGACCTGCAGTGCCGCTTCCCGGCGCCCCTGGACGATGAGCCACCGCGGAGACTCCGGGATGAGCAGGACGCCGAACGCGAGCAGGACGCCGGGCACCGAGGCCAGACCGAGCGACCATCGCCATGCCTCCGTCGATGCCAGGGCAGCGTTGATGCCGTAGCCGACCAGGATCCCGAGGGTGGTGAGCAGCTGGAAGCCTGCCACGAGCGCTCCGCGGAGACGGGCCGGTGCGAGCTCGGCGATGTACACGGGCACCAGGACCGAGGCCGCGCCGACACCCACACCGACGACGATCCGCCCGGCCATCAGGACCGACAGGTCCGGAGCGACCGCTGAGACCAACGCCCCCAGGCTGAAGAGGACCCCGGAGAGCAGGAGCGTCCACCGGCGTCCGAACCGGTCGGCGAGCGGGCCGCCGGCCAGCGCGCCGATGGCCCCACCGAGTGTCGATCCGCTGACGACCGCGCCTTCGAGGAAGCTGCCGAGGTGGAAGTCGCCTGCGACGAAGCCGCCCGCGCCACCGGAGACACCGATGTCGTAGCCGAAGAGGAGTCCGCCCAGGGTGCTGACGGCGATCGCGATGTACACGTACCCCGTCATCCGGTCGCGAGTGGGAGGCACTCGGGTCATCGATGTCATCTGTCGTCGTCCTTGCTCGTTCACGTCACTGGGAGAGATGGGACGCTTCCGGTGGAAGCGGCGGTGCACCAGTCAGTGTTGCTGCACGGAATCGCGCAGACAAGAGCAAAAGCGTGCGCGTTATCGTGCACGATCTGGACACCCGCCCGAAACGGGATCCCCGTAGCATCCGCCTGTCCTGCGCTCCGACCCGCCCCGACAACGAACAACGCGCCCCGTCGGAACGGGGCGCGTTGTACGTGCGGGTGTGCGAAGGGCTACCGCAGCGCGCGGTCGATGACGTCGGCGGCCTCCTGCGCACTGCGCTTCGACGAACCGGTGGCCGGGGCCGCGCTCGCGGAACGGGACGAGACGGACAGCGGCCGACCGTCGAGGTGCGGCGAGAGGTTCATGCACACGAACGGCCAGGCGCCCTGGTTCTCAGGCTCCTCCTGCGCGAAGACGACCTCGGCCTCCGGGTAGCTCGCGAGCACCTCGAGGATCCGGTCGAGCGGCAGCGGGGCGAGCTGCTCGAGCCGGACGAGTGCGACGTCGGTCGTGCCGCGCTTCTCGGCCTCGGTCCGCAGGTCGTGGTGGATCTTGCCCGAGTGCAGGACGACGCGGCGCACCGAACGACGGTCGATGCCGTGCGACTGCAGGCGGTCGTCGTCCAGCACCTCCTGGAACGAGCCGGACGTGAAGTCGGCGACGGCGCTCGTCGCCTGGCGCAGGCGGAGCATCGCCTTCGGGGAGAACACCACGAGCGGCTTCTGCGGCTTCGCCCACGCCTGTCGGCGGAGCAGGTGGAAGTACGACGCCGGGGTCGACGGGCGAGCCACCACCATGTTGTCCTGCGCGCAGAGCTGCAGGTAGCGCTCGATGCGGCCGGAGGAGTGGTCCGGTCCCTGACCCTCGTAGCCGTGGGGGAGCAGCAGCACCAGGCCGGAGCGCTGGCCCCACTTCTGCTCCGCCGAGGAGATGAACTCGTCGATCACGGTCTGGGCACCGTTCGCGAAGTCGCCGAACTGCGCCTCCCACAGCACCAGGGCCTCTGGGCGCTCGACCGAGTACCCGTACTCGAACGCCATCGCCGCGTACTCGCTGAGGAGCGAGTCGTAGATGAAGAAGCGTGCCTGGTCCTCGGTCAGGTTGGCGAGCGGCAGCCACTCCTGACCGTTCGTGCGGTCGTGGAAGACCGCCTGACGCTGCACGAACGTGCCACGGCGGGCGTCCTGTCCGGCGAACCGCACGGGCTTGCCCTCGACCAGGACCGAACCGATCGCCATGAGTTCGGCCATCGCCCAGTCGACGCCGCCGGCACGCGTCATCTCGCGGCGCTTCGTGAGCAGCTGCTGCAGCTTCGGGTGGATCGAGAAGCCCGACGGCGGGTTGCCGTGCGCGTCACCGATGAGTTCGACGAGCTCCTGCGAGATCGCCGTCTCGCGCACCTCGAGTTCGGAGTCGTCACGCTGGGAGGTCGGACGCTCGAGACCGTTCACGGCACCGGAGTCGTCGACCGAGACCATCGGCATGGTTCCGGTCTGTGCCTCGTGCGTCTCGGCGAACGCACGCTCGAGGCGGTCCTGGAAGTCGCGGTGCGCGTCGTCGTACTCCTGCTGCGTGATGTCGCCGCGGCCGACGAGGGCCTCGGTGTACAGCGTGCGGACGGAGCGCTTCGCCTCGATGAGGTTGTACATCAGCGGCTGCGTCATCGAGGGGTCGTCGCCCTCGTTGTGGCCGCGGCGGCGGTAGCAGACCAGGTCGATCACCACGTCGCGGTGGAACTCCTCGCGGTACGCGAACGCCAGGTCGGCGACGCGGGACACGGCCTCCGGGTCGTCGCCGTTCACGTGGAAGACCGGTGCCTGGATGGTCTTCGCCACGTCCGTCGAGTAGACGGACGTGCGGGCGGACTCGGGCGGGGTGGTGAAGCCGACCTGGTTGTTGATGACCAGGTGCACGGTGCCGCCGGTGCGGTAGCCGCGCAGCTGCGACATCTGCAGCGTCTCGACGACCACGCCCTGTCCGGCCATGGCCGCGTCGCCGTGCACGAGCACCGGCAGCGTGCCGAACGTCCCCGCCGGCTTCCGGTCCTGCTTGGCCCGGACGATGCCCTCGAGCACGCCGTCGACGGCCTCCAGGTGGGACGGGTTCGCCGCGATCGTCACCGGGATGGCCGTGCCGTCGGACGCGCGGAACACGCCCTCGGTGCCCACGTGGTACTTGACGTCACCCGAGCCCTGCCCGGAGACGGTGCCGGGCAGCTGGGTGCCCTCGAACTCACGGAAGATCTGGCCGTACGTCTTGCCGGCGATGTTCGTCAGGACGTTGAGGCGGCCGCGGTGCGCCATCCCGATCGCGACCTCGTCGAGGCCGGCGCCGGCGGCGTTCTGGATCAGGGTGTCGAGGAAGGCGATGGTCGACTCGCCGCCCTCGAGCGAGAAGCGCTTCTGGCCGACGTACTTGGTCTGCAGGAAGGTCTCGAACGCCTCGGCCTCGTTGAGCTTGCCGAGGACACGCAACTGCTCGTCCTTCGACGGCTTCGAGTAGGGCACCTCGATGCGCTCCTGCACCCAGCGGCGCTGCTCCGGGTCCTGGATGTGCATGTACTCGATGCCGACGGTGCGGCAGTAGGCGTCGCGGAGGATCCCGAGGACGTCGCGCAGGGGGGCGGTCGTCGTGCCGGCGAGCCCGCCCGTGACGAACTCCCGGTCGAGGTCCCAGAAGGTCAGCCCGTGGCTCTCGATCTCGAGGTCGGGGTGCGTGCGTTGCCGGTACTCGAGCGGGTCGATGTCGGCCATCAGGTGCCCGCGGACGCGGTAGCTGTTGATGAGCTCCTGCACGCGTGCGGTCTTGTTCACCCGGTGCGCCAGGTCGACGTTGATGTCGTTCGCCCACTGGATCGGCTTGTACGGGATCCGGAGCGCGGCGAAGATGTCGTCGTAGAAGCCGTGCTGACCGATCAGCCGCTCGTGCACCTTCTTGAGGAACTCGCCGGAGCCGGCGCCCTGGATGACGCGGTGGTCGTACGTGCTGGTCAGCGTGATGGTCTTGCCGACGCCGAGCTCGACCAGCGTCTTCGGTGCCGAGCCCTGGAACTGCGCCGGGTACTCGAGCGCTCCGGCGCCGACGATGCAGCCCTGGCCCTTGGTCAGGCGCGGGACGGAGTGCTCGGTGCCGATGCCGCCGGGGTTCGTCAGGGAGATCGTCGTGCCCTGGAAGTCCGACGGGGTGAGCTTGTTGTCCCGGGCGCGCTTGACGACGTCCTCGTAGACGGAGAGGAACTGCCCGAACGTCAGGGTCTCGGCCCGCTTGATGCTCGGGACGAGCAGGGAGCGCGTGCCGTCCTTCTTCGGGACGTCGATCGCGATGCCGAGGTTGACGTGCGCGGGGGTGACGAGGAACGGCTTGCCCTCGCGCTCCTCGTAGGAGACGTTCTGGCTCGGGAACTCCTTGAGCGTCTGGACCATGGCCCAGCCGATCAGGTGCGTGAAGGAGATCTTGCCGCCGCGGGCCCGGCGCAGGTGGTTGTTGATGACGATCCGGTTGTCGATCATCAGCTTCGCCGGGATCGTCCGGACGCTGGTCGCGGTCGGGACGGTCAGCGAGGCGTCCATGTTCGACGCCAGGGTCTTCGCCATGCCGCGCAGCGGGGTGGCGACGTCCTCGTGGGTCTCCTCGTGCTCGTCGGCGGAGTCGTTCGCCTCGGCCGGGATGGGGGGCGGCGTCGGCTGGCGCGAGGTGGTCCGGGCCTGGAGCGGGGTCTTCGCCTCACCGGTCGCGGGCTGCTGTGTGCTGGACGGCCCGGCGACGGCGGCGGGCTGCTCGGCGGGGGCGTCCGCGGCGGCAGCGGCCTGCGCGGGGGCTTCGGCGGTCGAGTCGGTCGCGGCGGTCGAGTCGGTCGAGGTGGTGGAGGCGGTGCTGCTGAGCTGGGTGCGGTGGTAGCTCTCGAGGACCGGCCACCAGGACTCGTCGACGCTGCTCTTGTCGGCGACGAACTGCTCGTAGAGCTCGTCCACCAGCCACTCGTTCGCGCCGAATTCGCCCGCGGTCTCGTCAGTTCCGGTCAGATGGCTCGACACAGCCGATCGCCCACTCTCCGTCGATTGATGCTCGTGTGTGTCGTGCAGGGCAACCCTGTCCCGCACGCCGTCAACCCTAGCCGCTCATCCGTGGCCGTGAGGTGGGAGACGGCGGGTGAGTCGAGCCTCCAGACCCGGTCCGCGTGGCGCTCCCCGGCGGCCCTCCGCAGGCCGCCGTACAGTGGCCGTCATGAGGTTCTACGAGACGCGGCCGACCCACGACCTGACCTACTCCGACGTCTTCCTCGTCCCCAGCCGGTCGAGCGTGACGAGCCGCTTCGACGTGGACCTGGCCACGAACGACGGCACCGGCGCGACGATCCCGATCGTCAGCGCGAACATGAACTCCGTGACCGGTCCGCGGCTGGCCGCGACCCTCGCTCGGCGGGGCGGCCTCGGCGTGCTGCCGCAGGACATGCACCTGCAGGACCTCGACGCGGCGATCCGCTGGGTGAAGGCGCAGCCGGTCGCGTTCGACTCCGCGCTCGACCTGGGCGCCGACACCACCGTCGCCGAGGCGCTCGAGCAGCTGCTGCCCGTCGCGGGCCGTGGTGTCGTGGTCCGCGACGAGGCGGGGGAGTACCTGGGATGCGTGCCCGCCACCCGTCTCGCCACCGCCGGTGCCGACGCGGTCCTCGGCGACCTGCTGCACGGCGCGACGACCGCGATCGACGCCGAGGACGCTGGGTCCTCCCGCCACGTGTACGACGTGCTCACCGCGGCCGGCGTCGACTTCGCGCCGGTGATGCGGCACGGCAAGGTCGTCGGCACCGTCAGCCCGACGAGCGCCATCCGCTCCGACATCTACCGGCCCGCGGTCGACGCCTCCGGCCGACTGCGTGTCGCCGCGGCCGTCGGCATCACCGGCGACGTCGGCGCGAAGGCCGCAGCGCTGGCGGACGCCGGTGTCGACGTCCTGGTCCTGGACACCGCGCACGGTCACCAGGAGGGCATGATCCGCGCGCTGCGCGCGGTGTCCGCGCTCGACCTCGGCATCCCGCTCGTCGCCGGCAACGTCGTCACCGCCGACGCCGTGGCCCACCTCGTCGCCGCGGGTGCGTCCATCATCAAGGTCGGGGTCGGTCCCGGGGCGATGTGCACCACGCGCATGATGACGGCGGTCGGTCGTCCGCAGTTCTCCGCCGTCCTCGAGACCGCCGCCGCCGCGCGTTCGCTCGGCGCGCACGTCTGGGCCGACGGTGGCGTCCGCTACCCCCGCGACGTCGCGCTGGCCCTGGCCGCGGGTGCGTCGGCCGTGATGATCGGCTCGTGGTTCGCCGGCACACTCGAGGCACCCGGCGTGCTCCGCCGCGACGACGCCGGACGCGCGTACAAGGAGAGCTGGGGGATGGCGTCCGCCAAGGCGGTGCGGGAGCGCTTCGAGCGCCTCGACCCGTACGAGCGGGCGCGCAAGGCGCTCTTCGCGGAGGGCATCTCGTCCTCGACGATCTACCTCGATCCCGAGCGGCCGAGCGTCGAGGACCTGCTGGACATGATCACGACGGGCCTCCGCAGCTCCGCCACCTACGCCGGCGCGACGAGCCTGCCCGAGTTCGCCGACCGTGCCCTGGTCGGCATCCAGTCCGCCGCCGGTTACGAGGAGGGCAAGCCCCTGCCCGTCAGCTGGTAGGGGAGCACCGACGGACGGGAGGCCCGGTACCAGCTGGTACCGGGCCTCCCGTCCGTGAGGGCGTCGCGTCAGCGGCGGGCTCGGCCGTCCTCACCGCGGAAGCGACAGTCCAGCGCCGATGACCGGGACACGACTGACGCTGCCACGAGTGGAATCACGACGTCGGGTCAGCGACGCCGGGTCGCGTCCTCGACGGTGCCGATGAGTTCCTCGAGGATGTCCTCGAGGAACAGCACGCCCGTCGTCCGGCCGTCCGCGTCGAAGGCCCGCGCCACGTGGCGTCCAGCCCCGCGCATCGTCGCGAGCGCGTCCTCCAGGTCCATCTCCGTGTAGAGCGAGATGAGCTGGCGGATGCGCTTCGGCGGCACCGGGTCGTCGAACTCGTCCGGCCGCAGGTCGATGACGTCCTTGACGTGCACGTACCCGGTCGGGTCGCCCGCGTCGTCGACCAGGACGTACCGCGAGAAGCCGCGCTGGGCGACGGCCCGTTCGACGTCGGCGGGCGTCGCGTCCTCGTGGAGGGTGACGAGCCCGGACATCGGCACGGCGACGTCCTTGACCTTCTTCTCGGTGAACTCGAACGCCATCCGAAGTGTGCCGGAGTCGTCGGCGAGGGTGCCCTCGCGTCGGGACTGCTCGACGATGGTCTGCACCTCTTCCACCGTGTACGCGCTGACGGCCTCGTCCTTGGGCTCCACCTTGAACAGGCGCAGCACCGCGTTCGCGACCTCGTTGAGCCCGACGACGACCCAGTGCAGGCCGTGGCCGATGTACCAGAGCGTCGGGACGAGCAGCAGCGCCGCCCGGTCCGGCATCGAGAACGAGATGTTCTTCGGGACCATCTCGCCGAAGACCACGTGCAGGAACGACACGAGCAGCAGCGTGAAGACGAACGCGATGACGCCGATGACCTCGCCGCTCCAGCCCGTCAGGTGCAGCGGGACCTCGAGCAGGTGGTGGATCGCCGGCTCGGAGACGTTGAGGATCAGCAGCGAGCAGACCGTGATGCCGAGCTGTGTGGTCGCGAGCATCCGGGTGGCGTGCTCCATCGCCCACAGTGTCATCTGTGCGGCTCGCGACCCCTGCTCCGCACGCGGCTCGATCTGCGAGCGGCGGGCCGAGATCACGGCGAACTCGGCTGCGACGAAGAACGCGTTGCCGCCGAGCAGCACGAACAGCCAGAAGATGCCCCACCAGTCGGAACTCATCGGGTGGCCTCCTGGTCCGTCGTGGTGGTGCGCTTGCCGTTGCCGTTGCCGGCGCTGCTGCCCAGGGTGTCCTCGCCGACCGGGTTCGGCGTGTACCGGATCCGGTCGATGCGCCGGCCGTCCAACCGCTCGATGCGGAAGACGCCGGAGTCGATGGCGACCTCGTCACCCACGACGGGCAGGCGTCCGAGCTCCTGCATGAGGAACCCGCCGACGGTCTCGTAGGGGCCGTCCTCGGGGACGGTGACGCTCGCGCGGTCCTCCAGCTCGTCGGGGCGCAGCAGCCCCGGGAAGGTCAGCCAGCCGCGGCTCCGGACGACGTCGATGCGCGCCCGGTCGTGCTCGTCGGACACCTCGCCGACGATCTCCTCGACCAGGTCCTCGAGCGTGACGACGCCGGCGGTCCCGCCGTACTCGTCGACGACGATGACCATCTGGTAGCCGCGACCTCGGACCTCGGTGAGCAGGGTGTCGCCGGGCATGGTCTCCGGCACTCGTTCGGCGTCGGTCATCAGGGCGCCGACCGGCACCTCGGCGCGCTTCTCACGCGGGACCGAGACGGCCTGCTTGACGTGCACGAGCCCGACGACGTCGTCCGCGTCCTCCTCGATGACGGGGAAGCGGCTGAAACCGGTCTTGCGCGCCAGGGCGATGACCGCCTCGGCGCTGTCGGACACGCGGATCGTCGACAGGCGCGGACGCGGCGTCATCACGTCGCTGGCGTTGAGCTCGGAGAAGGACAGCGTGCGCTCGAGCAGCGTTGCGGTGTCCTGTTCGAGCGAGCCCTCGGACGCGGACCGGCGGAGCAGTGACGTGAGCTCCTCGGCACTGCGGGCGCCGGAGAGCTCCTCCTGCGGTTCGATGCCGATCGCGCGGAGGACGGCGTTCGCGGTGCCGTTGAGCAGGGCGACGGCGGGCTTGCACACGGTCGTGAAGCCGACCTGCAGGGGCACGACCAGGCGTGCGGTCTGCAGCGGCAGGGCGAGCGCGAAGTTCTTCGGCACGAGTTCGCCGAGGATCATCGACAGCAGGGTCGCGATGACGAGCGCCACGATCGAGCCCACGGTCTCGACGACGCCCTCGGCGAGGTTCATCGCGAGGAACGGCGCTTCGAGCAGCGTGGCGATCGACGGCTCGAGCAGGTAGCCGGTGAGCAGCGTCGTCAGCGTGATGCCGAGCTGCGCGCTGGACAGGTGCGTCGAGGTGACCTTGAGCGCACCGATGACGGTGCTGAGACCGGTCTCACCGCGGTCTCGGCGGGCTTCGACGTCGGCGCGGTCGAGGTTCACGAGCGCGAACTCGGAGGCGACGAAGACGCCGGTGCCGAGCGTCAGCAGGATGCCGCCGATCAGCATGACGATGTCGACGGGGCTCACGAGGCACACCTCGGAGTCGGGCAGCTCACTGTGTGAGCGGCGGGCATGTGATGGTCAGAACTAGGAGGGTCGTCCACAATGCCTCGATGGTACCGGGCGCTTCCTCGGAGGAAGCGAGAAGGCGTCAGGAGGTGAGCCGTGCCTCCCGTCAGATGCTGGCCGCGAGCTCCTCGAGCGACCGGCGCAACCCGGCGGCCGAGGTGAAGTGCACCCCCACCGCGCCGACGGCGTCCGCGCCGGCGGCGTTCTCCGCGCGGTTGTCGACGAAGACCATGGCACTCGGCTCGATGCCCAGACGTGTGCAGGTCTCGCGGTAGATCGAGGCGTCCGGCTTCAGGACGTGTTCCTCCGCGCTCACCACGACTACCTCGAACAGCGAGCCCATCGGCGAGCGTCGGTACGGGTCGCCGAAGTCGAAGCCCGCGTTCGAGAGCAGCGCCAGCCGGGTGCCGCCGTCGTGGAGCTCCTCGACGAGGGCCAGGACCTCGGGGTCGACCTCGAACCAGCCGGTGAAGTCGAGCGCCCACAGCCGGTGCACCTCGGTCACCGACCAGGTCCGGCCGGTGCGCTCGGCGATCGCGCCCCAGTACTCCAGCACCGTCAGGTCGCCGCGGTCCAGGTCGTGTCGGAGCTCCTGGTACACCGGGAACAGCGTGTCGGCGTCGAGCCCGGTCGCGTCGAGCAGTGCGGCACGGGCGGCGTGCGGGGTCCGGCTGATCACCTCGCCGTAGTCGAAGACGACGACACGACCAGGCAGGGACAGGCTCATGCCCGTCACCGTACCGTGGGCACGATGAACGACTTCGTCTCCGTCCGACCCGTCGACGCCGCCCCCTGGATCACCGTTCCCTCCGGCGACACCTCGAAGTACCGACGCGGGGTCCTCGGCGTCGCCACCGGGTCCGCGCAGTACCCGGGTGCGGCCGTGATGGGGGTCGACGCGGCCGTGCACACCGGCCTCGGCATGGTCCGCTACGTCGGCCCGGAGCGGGCCACCGACTTCGTGCTCGCCCGTCGGCCCGAGATCGTCGCCGGCGTCGGTCGCGTCCAGGCGTGGCTCCTCGGGTCGGGCACCGCCGCCGGTTCCCTCGACGAGCTCGACGAGACGACCCGAGCCGGTTTCACGCACGCCTCGGACGACGGCGTGCCGGTCGTCGTCGACGCGGGGGCGATCCCGCTCGTCGACCTCGGCCCGCTCGCGGTGCTCACCCCGCACGCCGGGGAACTCGCGTCGCTCCTCGGCGTGTCCCGGGACGAGGTCGAGGGCGACCCGCGCGGCTCAGCACTCCGTGCCGCCGAACGGACCGGGAGCGTCGTGCTCCTCAAGGGCGCCGACACGCACGTCGTCACGCCCGACGGCGGGGTCCGGCTGGTCGCGTCGTCGGCGACCCCCTGGCTTGCGGCAGCGGGGGCCGGGGACGTGCTCGGCGGGGTGCTCGGCGCGCTCGTCGCCGCCCGCGCCGGCACGTCCGAGGTCGGACCGGAGGAGCTCGCGTACCTGGCGGCGGCGGCAGCGGTCGTGCACGGGGTCGCTGCCCGTCGGGCCTCGCGTGGTGGGCCGTTCCCGATGACGGCGCTCGTCGAGCAGCTGCCCGGGGTGGTGCGCGACCTCGCGGTCACGGGCGACGCGCAGGTCGACTGACGGGGCCGCGGGACGGCCCGTCGGACGGGAGGCGCGCCGGCGGGCCGGTGCCGTGCCTCCCGACTGTCAGCCGGTCGCGCCGAGACCCGCCCGGTCACCGGTCAGGACGACGGCGAGGCGTGCACGAGGAACTCGACCGCCCCCGCGTCGTCGACCTTCACGAAGCCCAGGTTCGGCGCCTGCACCGAGTAGTCGGAGAACGTGATCGGGACCGTGCCCGAGACGTCGACGCCGTCGCCGCTGAGTCCGACCTGCAGCGTCGCCGTCACCGGCTTGGTGACGCCGTGCAACTCGAGGGTGCCGGTCGCGCGGACCTCGGTCGTGCCGCCGCCGGTCGGGACGGCGTCGGACACCGGCTCGGTCAGGGTGAACGTCGCCGTCGGGAACGCCTGCGTGTCGAGGGCCGAGTCGCGGAAGTACGAGTCGCGCTGGGCCGAGTCGGTCGCGATGGTGCCGACCTGCACGGTGATCGTCGCCGCGCTGATCGTGGTGCCGTCGACGGTCGCTGTCCCGGTGACCTCGGACGTGCGGCCGGTGACGGTGACGTCCGATCCGTTGAGGACCTCGTGGACGCGGTAGCCGGCCTCGGACCCGTCGCCGACCGTCCAGGTGCCGGACAGGTCCTGCGCGTCGAGCGTGGAAGGAGCACGGCTGGCGGCGACCGTCGGTGTCGCTGACGCCTTGGCGTTCTCACCGGAGGTGTACGCGCGGGTGCCGATCGCGACGGCGACCACCGCGACCACGGCGACGACGACGAGCACGACGAGCACGACCACGAGGCGGCGCCGGGGGCGGGGGGACGGGCGGTTCGGAGCGGAGGTCACCCGAGGACGGTGACACGTCACTCTCGGGATCGGCTGAGGATCTGTGCCCGGTCGGTACGCTCGTCCGGTGCGCAGGAACCCGTGGCCCGAGATCGTCGTCTTCGGGGTGGCGTTCGTCACGGTGCACCTGGTCCTCTGGTACCTGACGCTCGTCGTGCCGAACCAGCCGATCGGTGACGTCACCATCACCTACCGACGGTGGATCGAGTCGGGGCAGGCGTCGCACTTCTGGGTCGGCATCGACTCGGCGTGGGTGTACCCGATCCTGGCGATCGTGCCGATGGCGGCCGCGGCCCTCGGCGGCACCGCGTCGATCGGCACCGGATGGCTGCTGCTCATGGTGCTGTTGAACGCGGTCGCGGCCGCGGTCCTCTGGCGCTTCCGGGCGTTCGGCGTCCGGGTGGTCTGGTGGTGGCTGGTGTTCCTGCTGGCCCTCGGTCCGATCGGCCTCGGACGGATCGACACCGTCGCCACCGCGGTCGCACTGGTCGGCGTGGCATTCGTCGCCGCACGACCCGGGATCGCCTCCGCGGTGTTCACCGTCGCGGCTTGGATCAAGGTGTGGCCGGCCGCCCTGGTCGGGGTGCTGTTCGTCCTCCGCCGCGGGCGTCGCGTCGAGGTCGTCGCCGGTGCGTTCACCGTCACCGGGCTCGTCGTCCTGGTCGACGTGCTGTTCGGCGGTGCGACGCACCTGCTCTCGTTCATCGGCGAACAGACCGGTCGTGGGCTGCAGATCGAGGCGCCGCTCGCCACCCCGTTCCTCTGGGCCGCCGCCGCCCACGTGCCCGGCGCTGCGGTCTTCTACGACCGGGAGATCCTGACCTTCGAGGTCTCCGGTGCCGGCACGACGGTCGCCGCGGCACTCTCCACCCCGCTGATGGCGGCCGTCGTGGTCGTCGGCGTCGTGCTCGCGCTGCTCGCCGTCCGGACCGGGGCCCGCCGCACCCAAGTCGCCCCGGTGCTGGCGCTGCTGTTCGTCGCGGCGCTCATCGCGACGAACAAGGTCGGGTCGCCGCAGTACATCGGGTGGTTCGCGGTTCCGGTGGTCTGGGGGCTCGCCGCCGGACGGGGGAGTGCCTGGCGGTTCCTGCCGGTCGCCGCCGCGATGCTGCCGATGGCCTTCCTCACGCAGCTCGTCTACCCGGGCTACTACGACCAGGTGCTCGCCGTGCAGCCGTGGATCCTCGTCGTCCTGTCGGTGCGGAACGCCCTCGAGGTCGCCGTGCTGGTCTGGGCGGTCGTCGTGCTCGTCCGGCTGTGGCGGCAGGGGATCGAGCCACGCGCCTCCCGTCGGGCCGCCGACGCGACGCAAGCGGACCCCGTCGCGCGTTGACGTGTGGCGGGGCAGGATGGGGGCATGATCGTCGCCTTCTCCATCGCCCCGTCCGGTGGGCCCGCCGCAGCCGAGGACGGCTCCGTCCACGACGCCGTCGCCGCAGCCGTGCGGGTCGTCCGTGAGTCCGGCTTGCCGAACCGCACCTCGTCGATGTTCACCGAGCTCGAGGGGGAGTGGGACGAGGTGTTCGCCGTGGTCAAGGCCGCCACCGACGCCGTCGCGCCGTTCGGGACGCGGGTCTCGCTCGTGCTCAAGGCAGACATCCGGCCCGGGCACACGGGGGAGATCGACGGGAAGCTCGAGCGGCTCGAGGCGGCGCTCGCCTCGGCCTCGGACGGTCCCGAGCACTGAGTGCCCTCGGACGGCGCGGTCTCAGCGCGACACGCCGCCCACGTTCCAGCGATGTCAGCGGTCGGGTGTGTGCTGGATGCATCGGCCGGCGCACGAGCGCCGGCACCCGCGACGGAAGGAGCCCGCTCATGATGCACGACGGTTGGTGCCCGGACTGCGACCTCCCCTCGGTCGTGATCGACGTCTCCGATGACGAACAGCACGCTTGGGCGAGCTGCACCGAGTGCGGCACCGGTTGGGTGCACCGCGACGAACTGCCGGAGGCGCGCATCGCCACCCGCGCATCGGAGCAGCGAGCAGCCTGAACCGTGAGTGATCTCGACGCCGAGCGCTGATCCTCAGCGGACCCCGACCCCGACGGTGACCCACCGCCGGGGTCGCTTCATGTCGGCCGCTCGGTTCGTTGACTTCGGTCAATCATGTGCAATGATTGACGCTGGTCAAGTAACGGGTGCAGCGTGGCATGCCGGAGAGTTCTGAGGAGTCCAGATGTCACAAGCCGAACCCGAGGCCGCCCACGGGCCCTCATCCGACGCACCAGCGATGACGCAACGGCAGGTGCTCGAAGCGCTGTCCGGTCTGCTGCTCGGCATGTTCGTCGCGATCCTCGCCTCGACCGTCGTCAGCACGTCGCTGCCGCGGATCATCGGCGACCTCGGCGGCGGTGAGAGTGCCTACACGTGGGTCGTCACCTCGACACTCCTGGCGACGACCGTGTCGACCCCGGTGTGGGGCAAGCTCGCCGACCTCTTCAACCGGAAGCTGCTCATCCAGCTGTCGCTGGTGGTCTTCGTCCTCGGGTCGGCCCTGGCCGGCTTCTCGCAGAACCCCGGGACGCTCATCACGTTCCGCGTCCTGCAGGGTCTCGGTGCCGGTGGCCTGACCGCGCTGAGCCAGATCATCCTGGCCGACATCATCAGTCCCCGCGAGCGCGGTCGCTACGGCGGGTACTTCGGTGCGGTCATGGCCGTCGGCACCGTCGGCGGACCGCTCTTCGGTGGCTTGCTGACCGACAGCCTCGGGTGGCGGTGGAACTTCTTCGTCGGAGTCCCGTTCGCGGTCGCGGCGATCATCCTGCTGCAGCTCACCCTGAAGCTCCGCGCGATGCCGAAGCGCAAGGTGTCGATCGACTACCTGGGCATCGCGACGATCGCCGGTGGTGTCTCGCTCCTGCTGATCTGGATCACCCTGGCGGGGAAGAACTTCGACTGGGTGTCGCCGACGTCGGCCGTCATGGTGATCGGCGCAGTCGTCCTGCTCGTCGCGACGGTGTTCATCGAGCTCCGCGCGACGGAGCCGATCCTCCCGATGACGCTGTTCCGGAGCCGGACCTTCTCGATGTCCGTGATCGGGTCGATCGCCGTGGGCATCGCGATGTTCGGCGCCACGGTCTACCTGGCGCAGTACATGCAGCTGGCTCGCGGGGCCACTCCGACGCAGTCCGGCCTGCTGACGATCCCGATGATCGGCGGACTGCTCATCGCCTCCACCGTCGGCGGCAGTCTCGTGACGAAGACCGGCAAGTGGAAGCCGATCATGCTGATCGGGTCGATCGCGCTCGTGGTGGGTCTCGCCCTCATGGGGACGATCGAGTACGACACCCCCTACCTCGTCGTGGCCGTGTACATGTTCGTGATGGGTTCCGGCGTCGGTCTCGTGATGCAGAACCTCGTCCTCGTGGTGCAGAACACGACGGAGCCGCGGAACATCGGTGCGGCCTCCGCCGGCGTCGCGTTCTTCCGCTCGCTCGGCGGTGCGCTCGGGGTGTCGGTGCTCGGGACCGTTCTCGGCAACCGCGTCACCGACCTGCTCGGCGACAAGCAGGCCGAACTCGGCAAGGCGATCGCGGCGCTCGGCGCCAAGGGCGCGGCCGTGGCGAAGGAGCTGTCCTCCGGCAGCATCCCGGCCGTGAGCAAGCTGCCGTCGGGCGTCCGCCAGATCATCGAGTCGGCGTACGGGCAGGGCGTCGCCGACGTGTTCCTGATCGCGGCGCCGATCGCGGTCCTGCTCGTCCTGGCGATCGTCTTCATGCCGAACGTGCCGCTGACCACGAAGACCGTCGCCGAGCGCTCCACGGACCAGGGGCCGCTGGCCGGGTCCGCGGAGGACTTCGCCGGCATCGGTACCGTCACCGGATCGAACCCGGTCATCGAGGCCGGTGGTTCCCAGGGTTCCGCCGGGACACGTGCTCGAAACTCGTGAGATGACGTCGTCCGGGACTCCGCCCACCGCAGGTGACGACGGGGTCCCGGACGGCCTGGAGGCCCGCGTCGGAGTGCTGGAGCGCCAGTTCGCGGCGCTGTTCAGCGCGTACCGCACGCGCCTCCGGCAGCAGGCGACGGACGTCGACCCGGCACTGCAACCGTCCGGCTTCCGGACGCTGCAGGAGCTCGTCGACCGCGGGCCGGTCGGCGCGGGGGAGCTGGCGGAGTCGTTGGGCTTCGACAAGAGCGTGCTCAGCAGGCAGCTCCGGCAACTCGAGTCGCTCGGTCTGGTGTCGAGGGGTCAGGACCCGGCGGACCGCCGCGCGGTCGTGATCAGCCCCACCGATGACGCCGTCGCCCGGATGGAACGGATCCGCACCGGAGCGCGAGACGAGTTCCGCACCAACCTGGCGGAGTGGCCCACCCGCGACCTGGACGAACTCGCCCGACTGCTCGCCAATCTCCGGCCGCGGTGACGCTCGGCACCAGCACCAGCACCAGCACCAGCACCAGCACGGACAGTTCGTCGTGACGGGACCGTCGCGCCGGTCGGGAATCCCGGTCGGCGCGAATGCGTTCCATCGTCCAGTCGGCGACAGTGTCGGCATGTCGGTCGAATCGATTCGGCCACTCGTCTTCCGCCGCCGTGTTGGAGCGGTCTACACTGATCCGGCACCCGATCCCACGTGCTCGTACCCACCGTGCTCGCGCACGAGAACAGGTCCCATGTCCCAGCTCACGCCGGCACGTCGTACGCTCGCCATCCTCGCTCTCGCGCTGGGTGGCTTCGCCATCGGGACCACCGAGTTCGTCGCGATGGGGCTGCTGCCGAACATCGCCGAGGCGCTGCTGCCCGGTCAGTACTCCGCCGACCCCGAGGGCGGGGTCGCCCACGCCGGGTGGATCGTCAGCGCGTACGCCCTGGGGGTCGTGGTCGGTGCACCGACGATCGCGGCGATGTCCGCCAGGTTCCCGCGCAAGGGCCTGCTCATGGTGCTGCTGGTCGGGTTCGTCGTCGCGACGGTCGCGAGCGCGGTCCTGCCCTCGTTCGGCCTGGTCCTCGTCGCCCGGTTCGTCGCCGGACTCCCGCACGGTGCGTACTTCGGCATCGCCTCGATCGTCGCCGGCGACATCATGGGACCGGGGAAGCGCGGCAAGGGCATCGCCCTCGTGCTCCTCGGCCTGTCGGTCGCCAACGTCGTCGGTGTCCCCGCGGTCACCTGGATCGGTCAGGTCGCCAGCTGGCGGACCGCCTACGGGGTCGTCGCCGCGCTGTTCGCGCTGACGTTCCTCGCCGTGTCGGTGTTCGTGCCGCGCAGCGGTCGGGACGTGCACGCGACCATCGGGCGGGAGCTCCGGGCCTTCCGGGTGCCGCAGGTCTGGATCGTGATGAGCCTGGGAGCGGTCGGCTTCGGCGGCTTCTTCGCCGTCTACTCGTACATCTCGCCGCTGGTGCAGAACGTGACCGGGTTGTCGGAGTCCTCGGTGCCGCTCGTGCTGGTCGTCGTCGGGCTCGGCATGGTCGTCGGCGGTTTGCTCGGTGGATTCCTGGCGGACCACAGCGTCAAGGCCACCATCTTCGTCGGGCTGTTCGCCCTGATCGGCGCGCTGCTCGTGACGGTCCTCACCGCACAGTGGGTCGTCGGCCTGTTCATCGGGGCGTTCCTGCTCGGTGCGACCTCGTCCGCGATCCCGCCGGCGGTGCAGTCCCGACTGATGGACGTCGCCGGTGACGCCCGCACCATCGCGGCAGCACTCAACCACTCCGCCTTCAACCTGGGCAACTCGCTCGGCGCTGCGCTCGGCGGCGCGGTCATCGCGGCCGGCTTCGGCTTCGTCGCCCCGGGCTGGCTCGGCATCGGTCTGGCGCTGCTCGGTGTCCTCGTCGCGGTGATCAGCTACGCGGTCGAGAACCGAACGAACCGACGCGCAGCGGCGGTCCGGACGGCGGGAGCCAGCACCGGCCCGATCCGCGAGTCCGTGTCCTCGCACTGACGGCACCTCGCGGCACCTCGCGGCGCCGGGTGGGTCTCACGGACAGCAGTGTCCGCGCGCGCTGACCGACCCTGGCCGTATCGCCACATGCCGTGACTCGCCGCGTGCGCTCCGCCGCGGTGCGCGCATCGTGGCATCTCGACGCGTGAAATGCCTCAATTGCGGCACCTCGCGGTGGAGCCCGCCCGCTCGCCCGGCGACCCGGCCCCTACAACCCGTGTGGGGAACCGTCCTGGACGATGATGCCGTCGGTGATCGCCCGCTTCCGGAGCGCCACCTTCGTGCCGACGTCGAACCCGGCGACGCGGTACTTCTCGCGGATGCGCTTCAGGTAGCTCTTCGCGGTCTCCTCGGAGATGCCGAGCTGGTAGGCCACGCTCTTCACGGGCTCGCCACCGCCGTAGAGCGCCATCACACGACGCTCCTGGGCGCTGAGCTTCGGCACGCCGCCGACGTCCCCACTGTTGATCGCCAGGTCGAGTTCGGCGGAGACGTACTGCTCGCCGCGCTGCGCCGCACGGATCGCCTCGACGATCATCGCCGCGTCCTCGCTCTTGACGAGGTAGCCGAGGGCTCCGGCACCGAGGGCCTCACGAACCACGTTCGGCTCGGAGTACGTGCTCATCACGACCGTCTTCACGCCGGCGGTCTTCAGCGTCGAGATCTTCAGGGACACCGGGATGGAGTCCTTCAGGTCCAGGTCGAGCAGCACGACGTCGACGGGGAAGGCCGGACTGGTGAGCAGCTCCGGCCAGGTGGTGACCGCGGTGACCATCGCGATGTCATCGGCTGCGTTCCGGATCCACTCGGTCAGGGCGCTGAGCAGCATCCGGTGGTCGTCGACGAGAGCGAGTCTGATCGGTTCTGCTGGAGTCGCCATGCGCGATGGTCCTTTCTGGTGGGTCCGTCCCGGGCCTGCTGATCCTAGGAGGATCGGCGACCGGGTTCGGGGAGGCTGGCCATGTTGTCCGGTAGCGGCACTCGCTGCGTGCCGGCGTCGCTGCCGGGAGGCTCGTGGTGCGTCACATCTGCGGGTGCCGGTTGACGACGCAATGCGCCGTGACGTGCAGCACGCCGTCGCGGACGCTGTCGGTGTAGGGCCCGATGCGCTGCAGGGCCGTCCACGCGGCCGGGCCGAGACGACGGCGGGGGACTCCGCGCGACTCGATGACGACCGGGACGTCCATGGTGTCGTCGGTGACCGGGTGGCCGTCGCTGCCGACGGGACCGAGGGTGACCGAGACGACGGGCACGCCAGGCTGCTGGGCGCGGCCGTCGCCGACCATCTGCCACAGCGCCTGCAGCAGGCCGTCGCGCTGGGCGGGGGTCAGGTGCCCCGCGAGGGCGCTCGGGTCGGTGACGGCGACGGAGCGGCCGAGGTTGTCGGACTCCGTGATCGCGTGGTACAGCCAGGTCTCGCGGCGGCCCTCGATCAGGTGCAGGCGGAGCTCGGTGGCGAGGGACGCGGCGACGGAGGCCGATGCGTCGGACAGCGGCAACGGGTCGGAGCCGTTCGCGACGGCGTCGAGCAGCTTCTCGGCGGCGAGGTCCAGGCGGGCGAGTTCGTCCGAGGCGAGCATCCCGACGGCGAACTGGGGGGCGCCGACGTTGCTCTGCACGAGCACCCGGTCGAGTTCGCGCTGCACGAGCTGCCGGAAGCGGTGCACGACGAACAGCGCCACGGACGGCGGGACGACGGTGACCGCGAGCATGGTGACGATGCCGGGCAGGGTCTCGGTCGTCAGCGGGGTGGACACAGCGGCGTAGACGGCGAACGCCAGGCCGAGGCCGACGATCGCGGCGATGACCTCACGGGCGGGCCGGAGGGTCGTGATCGGCAGCAGCGCGAACCCGGCCGCCATCGACGCGGTGGCGGTGTGGCCGACGTCGTGCTGGTCCCACATCCCGATGAAGTCGAGCGTGACGATGCAGGCGAGCACGACGCAGATCAGCCCGAAGGCGACACCGGTGAGTCGTTCCCCGTACGTGAGGACCGTGGCGAGCACGCAGCTCGCGGCGACGACGAACAGCGCCCAGGCGGCCGCGGTCATCCACGGGTTGGTGTAGTCGTCCCAGTGCACGAGGAAGAAGACGATCCCACCGAGCGCCTCGAGTCCGGTGAGCACGGCGGCACCGAGCCCGAGGTGGCCGGCACCGAGCGAGGCACCGGGCTGGGCTGCCTGTCGGAGCGAGCGGGCGCCGGTCGAGGTGGAGGGCAGGCCGCGCGCCTGTCGTCGTTCGGTGCCCCGGTAGCGTTCGCGGGCCTCCCGGCGGGTGCGGGGGGCGGTCTGCTCACCGGGCAGGCCGTGGCTGATGGTGTCCTCCGGCACGCCGCTCATCGGGGTGCCTCCAGGACGACGGTGGTGCCGGCACCCGGTGCCGAGAACAGGCGGGCGTCGCCACCGACCTCGCGGAGGCGGTTCACGACGCTCTCCTTGAAGCCGAGCCGTTCGGCGCTGACGGTGTCGAGTTCGAAGCCGACGCCGGAGTCGGTGACCATCGCGCGCACCGTCGCCTCGTCGTGCACGATCGTGACGTGCGCCTCGGGGACGCCGGCGTGGCGTCGGACGTTCTCCAGGCACTCGCCGAGCGCGAGCAGGAACGCGTCGAGCACGTGCTTCGGCAGCAGCACCTGCCCGGTGCCGTGCCAGGCGACCTCGAGACCCATGCGGCCGAAGCGCTGCTTGACGGACTCCAGGGTCTGGCCGAGCGGGGACTCCTCGGTCCGGGTGAGGGAGTAGTCACCGGACTGCTGTGGCTGCGGGGTCGCGCCGAGGCGGAGGTGGCGGAGGAGTCGTGCGTCCTCCGCGGCCTGCTCCCGCATCGCGTGCTCGGAGACGCCGACGCCGGAGTGCGCCAGCAGGGTCAGGGTGGCGAGCACGGTGTCGTGCAGCAGTCGGGCGCCCTGTCGTCGCTGCGCCTCGGTCTCGCTGGCCTGGCGTTCGGCGCGGTGGGCGGTGCCGATGCTGTAGATGCGACGAGCCACGCGCGGGATGCTGCGGCTGATCCAGACGGCGACGACGGCGACGAGGACCCAACCGAGGAGCACGCCGCTGACCGGGGCGCTGAGGACGGCGCCGCTGGCCCAGCTCATCAGCCCGAGGGAGACGACTCCGGCACCGGCGGCGAGGCCGAGTCCGACCCGGTGTCCGCGCTGCGCCATGAGCAGGGAGGCGAGTCCACCGCCGGCGAGCGGGACGAGTGCGCTGGCGATCACGCCGCGGTCGTCCGCCGCGACGGCCGTGGTGAGGATCGTCACGGCGCCGAGACCGGCGACGACGGTGGTGGCCGTCCACCAGGTCGAACCGTTGGCCCCGAACGCGAGGAGCGCCCCGACCATCACGGCGATGCAGCCGAGTCCGAGGACGAGCTGTGCCACGGGGACGGCGAGGGACGTGGCCACGCCCACGACGCTGACGAGCGCGCAGACGACGCCCACGACACGGGTCGTCGACCGGAGGAGGCGGTCGCGTTCCTGCGCGAGGAGTTCCATCGTTGGTCCTGGCTGTTCCTGGTTCGGGAAGCTGGTTGGTCTTGGGAAACCGAGCACTGGTCGAGACCGTGCACTCTGCATCATTCCACGGGCGACACCCGTAGTGGGGTCTTCGGCGCGCGGGGGTCGACGGATCGGTCTGCGGGTGTCCCGTCTTCCGGGGACACCGATGCACCCCGATCAGTCGAGCAGTCGCCGCAGGTGCGCCCCGACGGCCTCGTGTTCGATGAGGAAACCGTCGTGACCGAACTCGCTCGTGATCACCGCGGCGCGGTCGCCGTCCAGCGTGTCGGGCACTCCGGCGGCGATCCGGTGCTGGTCCTCGACGGGGAAGAGCCGGTCGCTGGAGATGCCGACGACGAGCGTCCGAGCGCGCACCCGGGTGAGCGCCGCAGCCACCCCGCCGCGTCCGGCACCGACGTCGTGCGAGTCCATCGCGTGCGTGAGGGCGACGTAGGACGCCGCGTCGAACCGTCGGGTGAACTTGTTGCCGTGGAAGTCGAGGTAGCTCTCCACCGAGAACCGTCCGTCGTCGCCCAGCGGGGAGACGTCGCTCTGCCACGAGCGGGCGAACCGGCCGTTGAGCTCGTCCGAGGCCCGGTAGGTCATCATCGCCATCCGCCGCGCCAGCGCCAGGCCCCGGTGCGGGCCCTCGCCGGGTTCGGCGTCGTGGTGGTCGCCGCCGGCGAACCCCGGGTCCATCTGGATCGCCGCACGCTGCAGGGAGTTCGCGGCGATCTGGTCCGCGGTGGTCTGCGCGGTGCTCGCCAGGACCGCGAGCCGGGCGACGCGTTCCGGGGCGGTGACGGCGGCCTCCAGGGCGTGCATGCCGCCCATCGAGCCACCGACGACGGCGGCGAAGCGCTCGATGCCGAGCCGGTCGGCCAACCGCAGCTGCGTGGCGACCTGGTCGCGGATCGTGACGAACGGGAACCGGGAGCCCCACTCGACGCCGTCGGGTGCGAGCGAGGACGGGCCGGTGGTGCCCTGGCAACCGCCGAGCATGTTCGGCGCGACGACGAACCAGCGGTCGGTGTCGATGGCGCGTCCGGGTCCGACGACGTCGCCCCACCAGCCCGCCGTGCGGTGCCCCGGTCCCGGCGGGCCCGCGACGTGCGAGTCGCCGGTCAGGGCGTGGAACACCAGGACGACGTTGTCCTTCGCGGGGGAGAGCGTCCCCCAGGTCTCGTACGCGACGCGGACCGACGGGATCCGGCCGCCGCGGACGAACTGCTCGCCGAGCGCCTCGAAGCGCCGTGCGCCGGGCGGGTCACCCGGCCGCCACGCACCGGTGACCGGCGGCTTGCCGAGCGTGCCGAGCTCGGCGCCGGGCACCAGGGTGGACGGCACGGAGTCCTCGGGAGTCGTCTGCCAGTCCATCGTGCGTCCATCCTCCCTGGAGGCGCGGCTCGCCGCCGCCGTGTTACGTCGCGCCCGGCGCGTCTCGGCCTCGCGGGACGCAACGTGGGCGGCTTCCCGCAACGGAACACCGCTGCGAGGAGCCGCCCACGTTGCGTCCCGTGGGTGCCTCAGCCGGGAGGCGCGGCACGGGTCAGGCGCGCAGGCCCGCCTGGGCGACGGCGCGGGCCGCGGCGAGCCCGGCCTCGAGGTCGGCCTTGAGGTCCTCGACGTTCTCGATGCCCACCGACAGGCGCACCAGGCCCGGCGTGACCCCGGTGGTGAGCTGCTGCTCGGGGGTCAGCTGCGAGTGGGTGGTGGACGCCGGGTGGATCACGAGCGAGCGGACGTCGCCGATGTTCGCCAGGTGCGAGAACAGCTGCAACTCGTCGACCAGGGCACGACCCGCGTCGACGCCGCCCTTCAGTTCGAAGGACAGCACGGCGCCGACACCACGGGGCGCGTACTTCGTCGCCGCCGGGTACCACGGGCTCGTCGGCAGCCCCGCGTACGCCACCGTCGCGACGTCCGGGTGCCGGTCGAGCCACTCCGCGATCTCCTGCGCGTTGGAGACGTGCCGTTCCATCCGCAGGCTCAGCGTCTCGATGCCCTGCAGGAGCGCGAACGCGGTGTCCGCCGAGTTCGACGCACCGAGGTCGCGGAGCAGTTGCACGCGGGCCTTGACGATGTACGCCAGCGCGTCACCGACGGCCTGCGAGAACACCGCCCCGTGGTACGACGGGTCCGGGGTGCTGAACTCCGGGAACCGCTCGGCGTGCTCGGACCACGCGAACGTCCCGCCGTCGACGATGATCCCGCCGATGACGGTGCCGTGCCCGCCGAGGAACTTCGTCGCCGAGTGCACCACGATGTCCGCGCCGTGCTCGAACGGACGGATCAGGTACGGCGTCGCGATCGTGTTGTCGACGATCAGGGGCACACCGGACTCGTGCGCGACGCCCGCGACGGTCTCGATGTCGAGCACGTTGATGCGCGGGTTGCCGATGGTCTCGGCGAAGAACAGCTTCGTGTTCGGACGGACCGCGCGACGCCACTCCTCCGGGTCGTCCTGGTCCTCGACGAACGTCGTCTCGATGCCGAGCTTCGCCAGCGTGTACTTGAACAGGTTGTAGGTGCCGCCGTAGATCGACGACGACGACACGATGTGGTCACCGGCACCCGCGATGTTGAGCACCGCGTAGGTCTCCGCCGCCTGGCCGCTCGACACGAGCAACGCCCCGGTCCCGCCCTCGAGCGCGGCGATGCGCTGCTCCACGACGTCGTTCGTCGGGTTCATGATCCGAGAGTAGATGTTCCCCGGCTGCGCCAGCGCGAACAGGTCGCGGGCGTGGTCCGAGTTCTCGAACACGTACGAGGTGGTCTTGTAGATCGGCGTCGCCCGGGCACCCGTGGTCGGGTCCGGTGCGGCACCCGCGTGCACCTGCGTGGTCTCGAACCGCCAGGCGGCTGCGTCGTTCGTGGTCATCGGGGCTCCTCTTCCGTCGCCCGTCACGCTACGCAGCTGACCGGGCGGGCACCAGCGGGGGAGTCGTCGGACGTAACGCGCAGTGCCGAGGGGGAGGGGCCTCGCGGCATGGCGGGAAGTGGACGACGGGTCCGCTCGTGTCGCGACAGGGAACACGCGTGACCTACAGTGTCGCCGTCATGCCCTCTCCGAACCCGCCCGCGCAGCCCGGACGCTCGCACGTCAGACGGCACGACGTGGCCGGCCGGGACATCGACGAGGCCACCCACTTCTACGAGCGTGTACACGACGCGCACGCCGTGCGGCTCACGCAGGACGAGGACCGGCCGTTCGGGTACCGGCTGCGTGCCGTCGGCGACGAGCGGTTGCGACTGCGCAGCTCGGCACTCAGCGCTCGCCGCTGGGGCCGGATCGAGCCCCAGGGCCGCTACCTCGTCACCTGGGCGCACGACGGCGAACTGGCCATCGACGGCGGCACCGACACCGAACTCGTCGTCAGCGCCGGCACCCCCGCCGTCTACCCGACCGGCCGCCCCTTCACCATCGAGGCCCCGCCGAGCATCACGCTGCACACGATCGACATCGACGGCCCGGCCCTCGAAGCGCTCCACCTGGCACGGAGCGGCGAGCACGCGGAACCGCTCCGGTTCGCCCAGACGCCGGACCCCGAGGGACTCGCCGCACTGCAGCGCACGCTCGCCGCGTCGACCCCGGTCCTCCTCGACCCGAGCGCCGACCGCCTCACCCGGGCACGCCTGGTGGACGCGGTGAGCCGCCGGGTCCTCGACGCCTTCGCGCCCGCCCCGGCCTTCCCACGCTTCCCCGGCCACCCGGCGAACGTCGTCCGCGCGCTCGACTACATCGAAGCCCACCTGACCGAGCCGATCACGACGGCCGACCTCGCCGCAGCCGCCGGCCTCAGCCAACGCGGACTCCAGCAGGCCTTCGGGCGGAACGACCTGCCCACGCCGCTCGAGGCCCTGCGCGAGGCAAGACTCCGTCGAGCACGCACCCTCCTCGCCGACGCCCGACCCGGCGAGGTCAGCGTCGCCACCGTCGCCCGACAGCTCGGGTTCGTGCACCTCGGACGCTTCGCCGGGTACTACGCCGAGCGGTTCGGGGAACGCCCGAGCGACACGCTCCGCGGCTGACCCGGTCCCCGGGCCGCTGCCCGTGTCCGGCACACGCGGCAACGGTCCCCGTCTGACCTCCCGCCCTGTCGTCCCGGCGTTCCGTGGGCCGCCGGGACGAAAGGCACGACATGTGTGGACTGGCTGCCGAACTGCGGTTCGACGGGGGACGGGCGGACATCGACGCGGTCCGACGGATGACGACGTGCATGCAGGACCGCGGCCCGGACGGCGGGGGACTCTGGGACGGCGGCTGGGCGGTGCTCGGACACCGACGGCTCAGCGTCATCGACCGCACCGACCGTGCCGCGCAGCCGATGGAGTCCGGCGTGCAGGACGTCGCGATGGTCTTCAACGGGTGCGTCTACAACCACCGTGAACTGCGCGGCGAACTCGCCGCCGACTACCCGTTCCGCACCACCAGCGACAGCGAGGTCATCCTCGCCGCCTACGCCCGCTGGGGTGAGCGCTTCGTCGACCACCTCGTGGGCATGTTCGCCGTCGTCATCGTCGATCGTGACCGACACCGGGTCGTCATCGCCCGCGACCGGCTCGGCGTCAAACCGCTCTACCTCGCCGAGGTGGAGGGCGGCCTCCGCATCGCCTCCACCCTGCCGGCACTCCTCGCCGGCGGGGACGTCGACACCGCCCTCGACCCCGTCGCACTGCACCACTACTTCAGTTGGCACTCCATCGTGCCGGCACCCCGCACACTCCTCCGCGGCGTGCAGAAGCTCCCCGCCGCCACCGTCCGCACCATCGACACCACCGGCACCACCGAGGACCGGCTCTTCTGGTCACCCGCCTACGAACGCGACCCGGCACGCGCCCACTGGAGCGACCGTGACTGGGAGGACGCGATCGAGGAGAGCCTCCGCACCGCCGTCCGCAGGCGGCTCGTCGCCGACGTCCCCGTCGGGGTCCTGCTGTCCGGCGGACTGGACTCGAGCCTCCTGGTCGCGATGCTCGCCGACGAAGCCGGCGGCACCACGGGCACCTACAGCATCGGCTTCGACGGCGCCGGCGGCGAGGACGGCGACGAGTTCGCGTGGTCCGACCTGGTCGCCGACCGCTTCGCCACCGACCACACCCGGATCCACGTCCCCGCCACCGACCTGCCCGCGGCACTCGTCGACTCCGTCGGCGCGATGCCGGAACCGATGGCCACCCAGGACGTCGCGGCCTTCCACCTGCTGTCCCAGCGCGTCGCCGAGACCGAGCGGGTCGTGCAGTCCGGACAGGGCGCCGACGAGGTCTTCGCCGGCTACGCCTACCACCGCCCGGCGATGGACGTCCGACGCGGTGGCGCGCTCGCCGCGTTCACAGGCGCGTTCGTGGACCCCGCCGCGAGCGCCCGCACCCTCCTCGCACCCGGCGCCCTTCCGGCCACGGACGTCAGCCACCTGCTCCTGCAGGAACACCTCGGCGCACCTGGCGCCGAGACCGCCCTCGACGCGGTCCTCCGGCTCGACACGCACCTGCTCATGGTCGACGACCCGGTGAAACGCGTCGACAGCATGACCATGGCCTCCGGTCTGGAGGCCCGTGTCCCGTTCCTCGACCAGGACCTCGTCGCACTCGTGGCCGCGTGCCCGCCCGCACTCAAGACCGCCGACGGCGGCAAGGGGGTCCTGAAGTCCATCGGCCGACGCCTGCTCCCACCGGAGGTCGTCGATCGGCCCAAGGGCTCCTTCCCGGTGCCGGGCGTCCGCAACCTCGACGACGACGTCGTCACGGTCGCGCGGGACGCCCTGCTCGCACCCGAGGCACGGGACCGCGGCCTCGTCCGCGCCACCGCCGTCGACGCACTCCTCGCCGACCCGCGCCGCCACCGGACCCGCGCCGGGGGGACCGTGCTCTGGCTCCTCGCGGTCCTCGAGCTGTGGCTGCAACGACAGGGCATCCGGTGAGCGGCCCACGCGCGGTGCAGTGGACCAGCCCCGAGGACGGCTTCTGGCTGGCCCGCGTCGACGGAGTCCTCGCCGGACAGGTCGACCGGCACCGCCACGGGTACCTCGTCACGGACGCGCACAGCCGCTGGGTGGGGGACTACCGCGACCTCGGCACCGCCCAACAGCAGCTGCGCCGGTCCCTCGACGGGATCTGAGCGCGTTCAGGCCGGGTCCCGGCGGAACAACCAGTCGACCTTCGGCTCGAGCAGCCACCGCATCCCGCGCCGCACGAACGGCTGTGCCAGGAACAGGCTCACCGCACACGCCACCAGCACCATCAGCAGCACGAACGGCCACGCCGAGTGCTCACCCGCCAGCACCCCCGACTCGCGGATCGGGTAGAGCAGGAACGTGTGCAGCAGGTACACGTACATCGTCGCCGCACCGAACCGCGTCAACCAGACCGTCCGCCGCGGCACGAGGACCAGGAACGACGCCGTCAACAGCGTCGCCAACAGCATCAGCGCGAAACGGACCCCGCCGGCCCACCACGCGTCCTCGCCGAGTCCCGAGTACGAGTCGTCGTAGAAGAACCAGTGGTGCAGGTCGAACTCCTTGAACTGCGGGATCCACAGCGCGCACGACACCGCCCACGCCAGGAACACCACACCCGCGAGGACCCGCACGCGGACCACCGTCCGCCGGGAAGCCTCGTACCAGCGGTCGAACAGCCCCCACTGCTTCACCTGCCAGCCGAGCAGGAAGAACGGCAGCAGGCTGATCGCCCGGCCGAGGGACAGCGTCGAGTCCACGTTGTCGAAGTACCCGACGCCGATGCTCAGCACCACCGCCCACACCAGCGGTGCCCGCAGCTGCGCCAGGTACGGCAGGATCAGCCGGAAGATCCCCAACGCCAACAGGAACCAGAGCGTCCACGTCGGCTTCGTCGGGTTGAACTCCTTGCCACCCTCCACCACCGCCTGCACCACGGTCCAGATCGTCTGCATGATGATGTACGGCACCACGATGTCCGTGAACGTCCGCCGCATCCGCTTCGCCGTCGGGGTGTCCGCCGACGAGAAGTACCCGCTGATCACCCCGAACGCCGGCATGTGGAACGCGTAGATGAACGTGTACAGCGCCAACGCGTGCTCACTGCCCGTGGTCTGCCGCTGGATCGCGTGCCCGATCACCACCAGCGTCACCGCCAGGAAGCGCGCCGTGTCCCACATCGGGATCCGCCGCCGGATCCGACCCGGGTCGAGCGCGCCCGCCGGGGCAGAGGGCGCGGGAGGGGCGGCGTCCGTCGTCATCCTCCGCACGTTACCGTCCGACGGGTGCCCCGGTGTCGGTAGCGTTGCCCCGGGCCGCCCACCGTCCCCGACCCGCGAGGAGCATCATGACCACACGTCGAGCCGTCGTCACCGGAGCCAGCTCGGGCATCGGCGCCGCCACCGTCCGCCTGTTCCGCCGACACGGGTGGGACGTCCTCGCCGTCGCCCGCCGAGCCGACCGGCTCGAGGTGCTCGCCGCGGAGACCGGCGCGGACACCCTGGTCGTCGACGTCACGGACTCCGCCGACGTCGCGGCGCTCGCCGCACGGGTGGACGAGCTCGGCGGCGCGGACGTGCTCGTCAACAACGCCGGGGGAGCGTTCGGGTCGGCCTCGGTCGAGCACAGCGACGCCGACGACTGGCGGGCGATGTTCGAGGTGAACGTCCTCGGCACGAAGCGCGTCACCGCTGCCCTCCTGCCGGCACTCCGTCGTCGTGCCGGCGAGACCGGCGGCGCGGACGTCGTGACCGTGACGAGCACGGCGGGCTTCGTCGCCTACGAGAACGGCGGCGGGTACGTCGCCGCGAAGCACGCCGAGCACGCCCTGGTCGGCGTGCTCCGACTCGAGTTGAACGGCGAACCGATCCGGGTCGTCGAGATCGCGCCGGGCATGGTGAAGACCGACGAGTTCGCACTGGTGCGGTTCGGCGGCGACAGCGACGCGGCCGCGGCGGTCTACGACGGGGTGGAGGCACCACTGGTCGCCGACGACGTGGCCGAGGCGATCGTGCACGCCGTCGAACTGCCGGCCCACGTCAACCTGGACCTGGTGACCGTCCGGCCGGTCGCCCAGTCGGCGCAGCACAAGCTCGCCCGCGGGCCGCTGACCCCGAAGGCGTAGCGGCCGGGCCACGGCGCGGGGCCCGCAGCGCCCGGGCGGCGATCACGGGTCGCGGTCGGAGCATCCCTGCCGGTACCGTGGGCGGATGCCGATCAGCAGCGAACCCGCGGAGTCTCCCGCCTCGTCGACCGTGACCGTGACGAGCGGACCGGAGGTGCTCGGTTGGCTCGAGTTCGGCGACGCAGCCCGGCTGCTGGCGAAGGACGTCCTGTCCGCCGGCTTCGAGCCCGAGGTCGTCGTGGCCGTCGCCCGTGGCGGGCTCATCATCGCCGGTGCCGTCGCCTACGCCCTCGGCACCAAGCAGTGCGGCTCGATCAACGTCGAGTTCTACACGGACGTGGAGCAGCGCCTGGAGGAGCCGGTCGTGCTCGCTCCGGCCCTCGACGCACCGAGCCTCGCCGGCAAGCGGGTCCTGGTCGTCGACGACGTGTCCGACTCCGGACGCACCCTGGCCCTGGTGGTCGACATCATCCGCAGCGCCGGCGCCGACGTCCGCAGCGCCTGCCTGTACTCGAAGCCCGGCACCGTCCTCGAGCCGGACCACGTGTGGCGTCGTGTCGACGGCTGGATCACGTTCCCGTGGAGCGCCCTCGCACCGGTGACGGCCGAGTCGTGAGCATCCACCTCGTCGGCGGCGGCCCCTTCGTCGCCGCGGATGCCGCCGCGGGCTTCACCGCCGAGGCCACCGCCCGCTCGGCCGCCGTGGGACGGACCGTCCCGCGCATCGCACTGCTCTCCGTCGCCTCCGCGGACGGGGCCTCGCCGTCGTCGACCGCGGACATCGCCGAGGTCCTCGGAGGGTCCCGTGCCGCCGAGGTGCTGGTGACCGAGGTCGCGGCGGGCGCGGTCTTCGAGACCACGGTCCTCAGCGACGTCGACGCCCTCGTCGTGGGCGGCGGTCGTACCCCCGACTACCTGGACGCCGTCGCTCCGCTCGTCGACCAGATCCGCCTGCTCGTCTCCGACGGGCTGCCCTACCTCGGCTACTCCGCCGGCGCGATGATCGCCGCGGACCGCGCCCTGGTCGGCGGCTTCCGCATCGGCGGCGTCGAGGTGTGTCCCGAGGCCGCGTCCGAGGGGCTCGACGAGGTCGAGCTCCGCGAAGGGCTCGGGCTCGTCGACCTGACCATCGACGTCCACGCGGTCCAGGCCGGCACCCTCGCCCGCCTGGTCGCGGCCGCCGAGGCCGAGTTCGTCACCGCGGGCCTGGCCGTCGACGAGGACACCACGCTGGTCGTCGGCGAAGGCGCCCTCGAGGTCCGGGGCACGGGGAGCGTCTGGCGGGTGCTGGCGGGCGACGAGTCCGTCTCGGTCGCCACCATGGGCGCCTGAGCGTGCAGCCGAAGCCCCTCGCCGACCTGGTCGACCCGGGCTGGGCGGCAGCGCTCGCGCCCGTCGAGGACGACGTCCACCGCATCGGCGCCTGGCTCCGTGCCGAGACCGAGGCCGGTCGTCCGTACCTGCCCGCCGGTCCCGCCGTGCTCCGCGCCTTCGAGGAGCCGTTCGACCGGGTGAAGGTGCTCGTCGTCGGCCAGGACCCGTACCCGACGCCCGGACACCCGATCGGGCTGTCCTTCGCCGTCGACCCGCACGTGCGGCCGGTCCCGCGCAGCCTGCAGAACGTCTACCGCGAACTCCACGACGACCTCGGCGTCACGCCGCCGCCGCACGGTGACCTCCGCGCCTGGTCGGACCAGGGCGTGCTGCTGCTCAACCGCGTGCTGACGGTGGGCGTCGGCGAACCTGCCAGCCACCGCGGCAAGGGCTGGGAACGGGTGACCGAGCGGGCGGTCGAGGCGCTCGTCGCCCGCGACCGTCCGCTCGTCGCCGTGCTCTGGGGTGCGCAGGCCGCGTCGGTCCGACCGCTGCTCGGTGACACCCCGGTCGTGGCGTCGGCCCACCCCAGCCCGCTCAGCGCCTCCCGCGGGTTCTTCGGCAGCCGCCCGTTCTCGGCCGTGAACGACCTGCTCGTCGCCCAGGGGGCCGACCCCGTCGAGTGGACACTGCCGACGGAGGCGTGACGGGCCTCCCGTAGGCTCGTGTCGTGCTCGAGGAGGAATACCAGCAGCGGCGCGTCCTGCCGCGCCACCTGCGTGCCCCGGCGCCGGTCGAGCCGGCGTTCGCGTACGCGATCCGTCCCGTCACGGCCGCGGACCTGCCCGAGGTCCGCGAGATCCACACGCACTACGTGCGCAACTCGTCCGTGACCTTCGACGCGGCCGCGTTCACCTTCGCGGCGTGGAAGAAGCGGTTCGACGAGGTCCAGCGTCGCAAGCTGCCGTTCCTGGTCGCGGAGAACCCGTCCGGACAGGTGCTGGGGTACGCGCTCGTCGAGCCGTGGAACATCCGCGACCGGTCGAACCGGGTGGTCGAGGACTCCATCTACCTCGGCGCCGCGGCGGGCGGCAAGGGCCTCGGCCGGGCGCTGATGGAGGCGCTGCTCGAAGCCTGTCGGACCGTCGGCGTGCGGGAGGTGATCGCCGTGATCGCCGACCGGTCCGCAGACGCGTCGATCCGGCTGCACGAGCGGCTCGGCTTCGAGGAGGTCGGACGGATGGGCCGCGTCGGCTACAAGTACGACCGGTGGCTCGGCACGGTCACGATGCGGTTGCGGCTGCGGAGCACCCGCAAGCCGCTGTTCGGTCCGCGCGACTGACGTCGACCGCCGAACGAGACCCCGTCCGGACCCGTCGTCAACCTGCTTCGGCGACGAACTCGTCCCGGGTGGTGCGCACCAGGTCGGCGGCCGCGGCGGAGGCGACCCGGGCGTCCCGGCCGACGACCGCCCGACCGACGGCGTCGTGCCGGGCCGCCGCCCCCGCCGTCCACCCGGTGATCGTGTCCCGCGGCTCGCTCGTCCGGGTGCGCAGCAGCGCCTCGACGGTGCCCGCGAAGTGGGCGAAGACCGCGTTGCCGGAGCCCGTGAGCAGCGCGCGGTGGAAGCGGACGTCGGCGTCGAGGTAGGCGCGCCCGTCACCCGCGGACGCTGCGGCGACCATCTCCTGCGCGGCGGTGAGGACGGCGTCGGCCGCCGCCCCGCCGTGTTCCGCGGTGAGGCCTGCGGCGACCGGCTCGATGCCCAGCCGGAGGTCCAGGAGTTCGCGCTGCTGGGTGAAGTACGCCCCGGAGGTGCCCCGCCAGCGGATCACCGACGGGGACAGCAGCTCCCACCGGGTCGCGGGCTGCACCTGTGTCCCGACGCGCTGTCGTGGTTCGACCAGCCCGAGGGACTGCAGGACACGCAGTGCCTCGCGGACGACGGACCGCGAGACGCCGAACTCGGCGACGACGTCGTCCGGGCGGAGCACGGTGCCGGGGACGAGGGTGCCGTCGACGATGCGCTGACCGAGCGTGTCGAGCACGTGGGCGTGCAGGCCGCCGGGTGTCGGCATCGTTCCTCCTCGTCGGACCTCGTCACGCGGATGTGTGACGCGGTGACCATTGCAGCGGCAGACTGCGCCTGAGTCCGGGTGGCGCGCGGACGACGACGATGTAGTCTGATTAATCAGATTATTGCACCGGCGACCGCGGCTGGGATCAGCACCCCGGTCCACCCGGCACCAGCAGCAGGACGGCAGCAGCGCAGGAGCTGCTCCAGGAAGGGGCACAGATGCCTCACCTCCAGACCACCCCAGCGATCCCGGACCACGTGCTCGCCGCCGGGACCGAGACGGTCGACCCGTCCGGTCCGATCCCACAGCTCGTCATCGCCGCCCTCATCGGCATCGTGGTGATCATCGCCCTCATCACCTGGCTCAAGGTGCACCCCTTCGTCGCCCTGACGATCGGTGCGCTCGGCGTCGGCATCGGTGCCGGGCTCGCCCCGGAGAAGGCGGTGGCGAGCTTCGGGGACGGCTTCGGCGCGACCATGACGAGCGTCGGGATCCTCGTCGGCCTCGGCTCGATGTTCGGCAAGCTCCTCGTCGACTCCGGCGCCGCTGACCGGGTCGTCGACACCCTGGTCCGGCGGTCCTCGGCCGCGGCGCTGCCCTGGACGATGGCACTGATCGGTGCGCTGATCGGCCTGCCGATGTTCTTCGAGGTCGGCCTGGTCCTGCTCATCCCGATCATCGTCCTGGTCGCGAGGCGCAGCTCCGTCCCGATCATGAAGATCGCGATCCCGGCCCTCGCCGGGCTCTCCACGATGCACGCGTTCGTCCCGCCGCATCCCGGTCCGCTGGTCGCCGTCTCGACGGTCGGTGCGGACCTCGGCACGACGCTGGCGTTCGGCATCGTGCTCGCGATCCCCGTCATCGTCCTGGCCGGCCCGGTCTTCGCCCGCTTCGCGGCGCGCTGGGTCGACGTCCCGGTGCCGGACATCTTCGGCGCACGGGGCGAGGACCCCGTGCACTCCGGCCGGGAGGCCCGCCGCACCCCCGCCTCGGAGGACACCGCGTCCCTGCCCCACGGCAAGAGCGACTTCACGCGGGTGATCAGCGAGCCACGCAGCCCGTCGTTCGCCGTCGCGCTGGTCGGCATCCTGCTGCCCGTCGTGCTCATGCTCGCGCAGGCGATCCGCGAGGCCACGGCCCCGGACGCGCGTGGTGCCTGGGTGGGCGTGCTCGACTTCCTCGGGACGCCGATGATCGCGATCGGCATCGCGACCGTCTACGCGATGGTCTTCTTCGCGATCGGCGGCGGCATGGACCGGTCCGCGGTCGCGAAGTCGCTCGAGAGCGCGTTGCCGCCGGTCGCCGGGGTGCTCCTCATCGTCGGTGCCGGCGGTGGCTTCAAGCAGGTGCTCATCGACACGGGCATCGGCGGCGTGATCGCCGACGCGGTCAAGGACTCCGGCATCTCGGTGCTCCTCGTCGCCTGGGTGGTCGCCGCGCTCGTCCGCGTCGCCACCGGGTCCGCCACCGTCGCGACCGTCACGGCCGCGGGCATCATGGCCCCGATCGCGCACGACCTGTCGTCCCCGATGACGTCACTGCTCGTGCTCGCGATCGGCGCCGGGTCGGTGTTCCTGTCGCACGTCAACGACGCCGGGTTCTGGTTGGTGAAGGGGTACCTCAACACCTCGGTGGGACAGACCTTCAAGTCGTGGTCGGTGCTCGAGTGCCTGATCTCGGTCATCGGTCTGGTCGGCGTGCTCGTCGCCGGGATCTTCATCCGATGAGCGGGCAGTCGGACGAACGGCAGCCCCGCTCGGAGTCCCGGACGCTGGACGCGCAGGTGCTCGTGGTGATGGGCGTCTCCGGTTCCGGCAAGTCCACCGTCGCGGCGATGGTCGCCGACGAGCTCGGGTGGGAGTTCGCGGAGGGCGACAGCATGCACCCGGAGGCGAACGTCGCGAAGATGCACGCCGGCACACCCCTGACGGACGAGGACCGCTGGCCGTGGCTCGACGTCGTCGCCGGCTGGATCCGCGGCCACCTCGACGCCGGGACGAACGGGGTGGTGACCTGCTCGGCGCTGAAGCGGTCGTACCGGGACGTGCTGCGGGCCTCCGGGGTGGTGTTCGTGCACGTCGCCGGGGACGGAGCCCTGCTCGAGGAGCGGATGTCCTCACGGTCCGGGCACTTCATGCCGGCGTCCCTGCTCGCATCGCAGCTGGCGACCCTCGAGCCGCCGCAGCCGGACGAGGCGCACCTCACCGTCGCCGCCGACCGCTCACCGGAGGAGGAGTCCGCCGAGGTGCTCGAGCTGCTGGGGTTCCGGACGGCCTGACGGGACCGCCCCGCTTGAGAGGGCGGACGGGCGGACGTCGGCAGCATGGGGGCATGCCTGTCGACGACTCCCCGTCCCTGCTCACCCGCGGCTACGGCTTCGGCGCCCACGTCTGGCGCCGGGCGGCCGACGGTGCCAGGGCGGTGCCGATGCGCTTCCTGCTCCGTGACGCGCTGCTGGTCCGCGGTGCCGAGGGCGTCGAGCTGTTCTACAGCGACCGGATCGCCCGACACGGTGCGATGCCGCCGATCGTGCAGCAGACGCTGTTCGGCGACGGGTCCGTGCACAGCCTCGACGGCGCCGAGCACCGGCACCGCAAGGCGACCTTCGTCGACGTCGCGTACGAGGACGAGCAGGTCGCCCGCCTCACCCCGCTCATCGCGCAGGAGTGGCACCGGGAACTCGACGAGTGGCTCGGCGGCGGGCAGCGGTCCGCCTACGACGCCGCCGTCGGTGTGTTCGGCCGAGCCGGCATGCGGTGGGCGGGTCTGCCCGGGACGCCGGACGCGAAGACCCGATGGGCGGCCCGCCTGGCGCAGATCGTCGACGGGTTCGGTGTGCCGTACTCGCCCGAGTACCTGCTCGCCGTCCGGAACCGGTGGTGGTCGAACCGGCACGCGGAACGGCTGGTCCGGGCGGTCCGGGACGGCGATCTCGACCCGGCCGAGGGCACGGCGCTGTACGAGTGGGCGTGGCACCGTGACCGCTCCGGCGTCCTGTTGCCCGCGGTGACCGCCGGCGTCGAGCTCCAGAACAGCATCCGTCCGCTCATCGCGGTCGCCCGGTTCGTCGCGTTCGCCGCGAAGGAACTGCACGACCGGCCGGAGTGGCGTGCCCGGATCGCCGAGGAGTCCGTCACCCGACGCTCGCTCGCCGGCGGGCCCCTCGCGACCGCCTTCGCGCAGGAGATCCGCCGGACGGCGCCGTTCGTGCCGATGCTGCCCGGGTGGGCCACCGAGGACCTCGACATCGGCGGCGAACGACTCGCGAGCGGCGGCCGGGTCCTGCTCGACCTGCTCGGCACCGACACCGACGACCGTTCGTGGCCCGACGCCGACCGCTTCGACCCGGATCGGTTCCTCGGTGTCGACGACTACGAGGCGATCGAGACGTTCGTCCCGCACGGTGGCGGCGACGTCGTGACCGGCCATCGGTGCCCGGGGGAGAAGCTCGCGATCGTCGCACTCGCCTCTGCGGTCGCGACCCTGAGCGACCCGCGTTTGAGCGTCCTCGACGAGGGGCTCGACGTCGACCGTCGCCGCCTGCCCACCAAGCCCGCGTCCGGTGGCCGGGTCCGGGCCTCCCGGTCCCCGGGTGATGTCGCCGGCGGCCGATCGCGGGCGTCCGGATCCGGCGGCTGCCCGTTCCACCGCGGCGGCGGCCACTGACCCCGTCCCACCGGACGACATCGGGCGGGGCGGGACGGAGCGCGCCGACCTCCCGGATCAGACCTCGGTGACCCGCCCGGCCTCGACCCGCCACTGCCGGTCGAGCTGCACGGTGTCGAGCATCCGCCGGTCGTGGGTGACCAGCAGCAGCGTGCCTTCGTAGGACTCGAGCGCCTGCTCGAGCTGCTCGATCGCGACGAGGTCCAGGTGGTTCGTCGGCTCGTCCAGCACGAGCACGTTCACCCCGCGAGCCTGGAGGAGCGCCAGGCCGGCCCGAGTCCGTTCGCCCGGCGAGAGCTCACCGGCGGCCCGTCCGACGTGGTCGGCCTTCAGACCGAACTTCGCGAGCAGGGTGCGGACGTCCGCGGTGTTCATCTCGGGGACCAGTCCCTCGAACACGGCGGCCAGAGGCTCGGACCCGGTGAACAGCGAGCGGGCCTGGTCGACCTCGCCGACCGCCACGCTCGACCCGATCGACGCCGTGCCGGTCGTCGGTTCCTGCCGTCCGAGCAGCGCCCGCAGCAGCGTCGACTTGCCGGCACCGTTCGGGCCCGTGATGCCGATCCGGTCACCGCCGTTCACCTGCAGCGACACCGGCCCGAGGGTGAAGCCGCCCTGCTCGTAGCTGGCGTCCGACAGGGTCGCGACGACGGCCGAGGACCGCGGTGCCTGCCCGATCGTGAACTCGAGCTGCCACTCCTTGCGCGGCTCCTCGACCTCGTCCAGCCGGGCGATCCGCGACTCCATCTGCCGGACCTTCTGCGCCTGCTTCTCGCTCGACTCGCTGGCCGCCTTACGGCGGATCTTGTCGTTGTCCGGCGCTTTCTTCATCGCGTTCCGGACGCCCTGGCTCGACCACTCGCGCTGCGTCCGGGCCCGTGAGACCAGGTCGGCCTTGGTGGACGCGAACTCGTCGTACGCGTCGCGCTTGTGCTGACGGGCGATCTCGCGTTCCTCGAGGTACGCGTCGTAGCCACCGCCGAACAACCGGTTCGACGACTGCGCCAGGTCGAGTTCCAGGACCGCCGTCACCGAGCGGGCGAGGAACTCGCGGTCGTGGCTGACGAGGACGACGCCGCCGCGCAGGCCGCGCACGAACTCCTCGAGCCGGTCCAGCCCGTCGAGGTCCAGGTCGTTCGTCGGCTCGTCGAGCAGCACGATGTCGAACCGCGAGAGCAGCAGCGCCGCCAACCCCACCCGAGCCGCCTGTCCGCCGGACAGCGAGGTCATCAGCGAGTCCGCCGTGACCGAGCCGTCGGGTGCGTCGAGGGTCAGGCCGAGGTCGGCGAGCACCACCGGCATCCGCTCGTCGAGGTCGGCGGCACCCGAGGCCAGCCACCGTTCGAGGGCGACCGAGTACCGGTCCGCTGCGGCGTCGCCCGCATCCGGCTCGCCGAGGGCCAGCGCCGTCGTGTCCATCTCCGCCGCCGCGTCCGCGCACCCGGTCCGGCGGGCGACGTACTCCGCAACGGTTTCCCCGGGCACCCGCTCGTGCTCCTGTGGCAGCCAGCCGACGAACGCGTCCGTCGGCGACAGTGACACGGTCCCGGTGAGCGGCTCGTCGACCCCGGCCAGCAGGCGGAGCAGCGTGGACTTGCCCGCGCCGTTCACGCCGACGACGCCGATCACGTCACCGGGTGCGACCGTGAGGTCGAGGGAGTCGAACAGCGTGCGGGCGGCGTAGCCGCCGGCGAGCCCCTTGGCGACGAGCGTGGCGGTCATCCCCACATCGTCCCACCTCGCCGGGGCCGCCACGGACCGGGACGGGAGGCGCGGTGCCGGGCCGCCCCGCGCCTCCCGTCAGTCGAGCGGTGCGGCCGAGTCGAATGCGACGGTGAGCAGGGGCAGCTCGTCGCGGGGGAGCACCGCCGTCAGGAGTCGCCCGTCGTCGAGCTCGGTCGCCAGGCCGAGCACGAAGGGGTCCGTGTCGAGGAGCAGCCCGGGGCGCTCGACGCCGTCGACCAAGACGGGGTGTCCGGACTGGACGCTGCGTTCGTCGACCAGCGTCGGCCAGGGGTCCTCGGTGGACTCCGGGAGAGCGAGTTCGTCGCGGTACCCGTTGACGAGGACGTACTGCACGTGCTCGACGAGCACCTCGGCAGGTGACGGGCGGGTGGTACCGCGCCGGCTCCAGTGGGTCTGGACCGCCTCCCACAGCATCGGGTACCGCATCCGCTCGACCGTGGCGACGAGCCAATCCGGGCGTGGCCAGGGCGGGACCTCCTCCAGGGACCGTCGCCGCTCGTCGTCCATCGCCGCCAGGTTCACCGGGTCGTCCTGGTCCTCCGGATTCCGCCAGAGCGTGTACTGCCGCGACACGGTGGCACTGTCGCGGACGCCGTCGGATTCGCCCGTCTGCACGCCGACGGAACCGAAGTCCTCGAGATGCCGCTGTGCGACGAGCCCGGCGATGCCGAACCCCAGCGAGCGGGCCGCGGCCCGGCGCGCGATCTCCGGGTCGGGCGCATCCGCACTGAGCACTCCGCCGTGGTCCATGCGCCGAGCCTGGTCCCGTCGAGGCGGTCGGTCAAGGGCCGGGGAGCGACACGTCGGCCTAGGCTCGGTCCGTGTTCGAACTCCACCACCTGTCCGCGCAGGAACTCTGGGACTGGATCCGCCGCGGTGACACCACCGCCCGGGAGGTCACCGACCACTACCTCGCTCGCATCGAGCGGCTCGACCCGGAGTTCGGCGCGTTCGTGACCGTCACCGCCGAGGCCGCGCGTGCCCGGGCCGACCATCTCGGTGATCTGGTGCCGACGTCGCGGCCGTTGTGGGGCCTCCCGTCCGCGGACAAGGACCTGACGGACCGGCGCGGCGTCCCCACCCGGTCCGGGACGCTCGCCCTGCCGGGTGACCCGGCGACGGTCGACCATCCGCTCGTCACCGCCCTCGACGACGCCGGGGCGATCAGCCTGGGCAAGACGGCGACGCCTGAGTTCGGCATGTCGTCGTCCTCTGAGACGCGCTTCGGCACCACCCGCAACCCGTACGACACCGCGCGTGCCCCGGGCGGGTCGTCGAGCGGCGCCGCCGTCGCCGTCGCGGCCGGGCTGCTGCCGGCGGCCGTCGGGTCGGACGGCGGAGGCTCGGTGCGGATCCCGGCCGCGGCCACCGGCCTGGTCGGCCTCAAGCCGAGTCGTGGTCGGGTGCCGTCGATGCCCGGGCGTTCCGGGCTGGGCGGACTCGCTGTCGCCGGGCCGCTCACCCGGACCGTCGCCGACGCGGGGATGCTGCTCGACGCACTCGTGGCGCCGACCGGTCTGGCCGAGCGCCAGCCCTACGCGCTCGTGACACCCGAGGTCGGCGAGGGGCCGTTCACCGCGGCCGCCGTCCGGGGCGAGGGACGCTTCGTCGTCGGGCTGCTCGACGGCTCGCCGTGGGACGACTTCGTCGACGTGGTGGTCGACCCGGCCGCGCGGGAGGCCGTGGACACCGCTGTCCGTGTGCTCGGCGAGGTCGGGCACGGGGTCGAGGAGGTGGCGATGCCGCGCGTCCCGTACGCCGAGTCGTTCCAGGTGGCGTGGGAGTCCTCCGGCGCCGGCATCGCCCGGATCCCCGGCATCGACCTGGGCGCCCTGACGCCCCTCGTCGCCTGGCTGGTCGAGCGCGGTCGGGCCCTCACGGGCACGCAGGTGCTCGACGCGATGGCCGGGCTCGACACGTTCTCGGTCGCCCTGATCCGCGCGTTCGACCGCTTCGACGCCGTCCTCACCCCGACGCTCGCCATGACCCCGAGACCGCTCGGCTGGTACGGCGACGACCCGGAGGAGGACTTCCGTCGCCAGTGCGCGTACTCACCCTGGACGTCGATGGCGAACGTGTCGGGGTTGCCCGCGATCTCGTTGCCCGTCGGGGTCACGGGCGAGGGGCACCCGGACGGCGCGGGGCTGCCGATGGGCGTGCAGCTCATCGGGCGCCCGGGGGGTGAGTGGGTGCTCCTGGCGATCGGGGCGCAGCTCGAGCGCCGACTGCGCTGGCAGCGGCGGCACCCGGCTGGCTGGTAGCGCGGGCGCCGCTGCCGGAGGCGCGCTCCGGCCCGGCCGTCGAGTGGTCACGACTTGCCGCATGCTCTCCGCCGAGATGCCGCGCTTGCGGCATCTCGCGCGTCGAGGTGCCGGCTTCCTGGAACCTCGACGGACCACACTCGTGCGCCTCCCACGCGCCTACGGCAGAGTCGGCGCGGCCGCGACCAGGGCCCGGGTGACCTCGTGCGTCGGCGCGTCGAGCAGGGACACCGGGCCGTGCTCCACGATCCGCCCCGCCGACATCACCGCGACGGTGTCGCACAGGCGCTGCACGACCCCGATGTCGTGCGAGACGAGCACGAGTGTCGCGCCGAGGTCGTCCACGAACGAGCGGAACAGGTCGATCACGCGGGCGCGGACCACGACGTCGAGGGCGCTCATCGGCTCGTCCCCGAACAGGATCCGCGGTCGGTGCACCACCGCCCGGGCGATCGCGATCCGCTGGCGCTGCCCGCCGGAGAACTCGTGCGGGTACCGGTCGGCGGCGTCGGCGGGCAGGTCCACCCGTTCCAGGACTGCGGCGACCATCGCGCGGTGGTCGCCGGCGACACGGAGTGCCCGGAGCGGTTCGGCGACGATCGCACCGACGCGCATCCGCGGGTCGAGCGAGGCGACCGGGTCCTGGAACACGATGCCGGTCTCGCGCCGGAACCAGCGCGAGGACGCGGCCGATGCCCGCGCGTCCACAGGGCGGCCCGAAGCGTGGACCGTGCCGGTGGTGGGGGCCTCCAGTCCGGCGAGGAGGCGGACGAGCGTCGACTTGCCGGACCCGGACTCACCGACGATCCCGAGCCGTGCGCCGGCCGGGACGATGAGGTCGACGCCGTCGACGGCGGTGCGGAGCGCGCCGGGTTCGAAGGGGCCGCGCCGGGGGAGCCGGTACGTGCGGCGGAGGTCCGCGCCGGCGAGGGCCGGAGCGGCGGTGTCGGGATCCCTCACGAGGTCCTCCTGGCGGTGGCCCGGGCTGCCTCGACGAGCGCGAGCGTGGCGGGGTGCCCGGGCGTGGCGAGCAGGTCGGCGACGCGGCCCTGTTCGACGACACGTCCGGCCTCCAGGACGACCGCCGTGTCCGCGATCCGCGACAGGACCGCCAGGTCGTGCGTCACGAACAGCATCCCCGTCCCCCTGGAGGCCGTGAGCGACTCGAACAGGTCGAGGATCCGCGCCTGCGTGGTCACGTCCAGGGCCGTGGTCGGCTCGTCGGCGACCAGGAACGCGGGCTCGCCCGCCATCGCCATCGCGATGCAGATCCGCTGCCGCTGCCCGCCGGACAGCTGGTGCGGGTACTGCCGGAGGAGCAGTTCCGGGTCGGGCAGGCCGACGTCCCGGGCGAGTCCGACGGCGGCCTCGGCGGCGGCGCGCCGGTCGAGACCCCGGTGCAGCCGGAGCGGCTCGACGATCTGCCTGCCGACGCGCCGGATCGGGTCGAGGGCGGTCCCCGGCTCCTGGAACACCATCCCGATCGCCGCGCCGCGGGTGCGTGCACGCTCGCGGTCGGGCATGCCGACGAGCTCCCGTCCGTCCAGGCGGATGCTGCCGGTGACGGTCGCACCGGCGGGCTCCAGGCCCATCAGGGCGAGCGAGGTCATCGACTTGCCCGACCCGGACGCGCCGATCACGCCGACACGTCGGCCGGGAGGCACGGCGAACGTCACGTCGTCGAGCACCGCCCGCCCCGCGATCCGGACCGTCAGGCCGCGGACGTCGAGGCCGGTCGTCGCCGTTCCGGTGCTCATGCCATGCCCTCCGTTCCGCTGACCGTGCCGGTCGTGCCACGGGCGTCGGCCGTGCCCACGGCGGTGCCGGGTGCGGGAGCCGTGTCCGGCCCCCGCCGACTGGTCGTCAGCCGTGGGTCGGTGGCGTCCCGGACCGCGTCGCCGAGCAGGGACAACGCCATCACGACGAGCGCGATCGCCGCACCCGGCCAGGTCGCGCTCCACGGGTGCACCCCGATGTACGTCTGCAGGTCGGAGAGCAGCCGACCCCAGGACGCCGTGCCCGCGTCGGCACCGTAGCCCAGGTAGGACAGCCCGGCCTCTGCGAGGACCGCGGTCGCCATCGCGAGCGACAGCTGCACGGTGAACAGCGGCGCGGCGTTCGGGACCAGGTGCCGGAACAGCACGCCCAGCGACCCGACCCCGGATGCCCGCGCGGCGACGACGTAGTCGCTCCGGGCGATGCGGCGGATCTCTCCGCGGGCGACCCGGGCGATGGTGACGCCGAACGCCAGCCCGACGGACACCACGACGACGCCGAGGGACCCGCCGTACACGGCGGTGAGGAGCATCGCGGTGAGGAGGGTGGGGAAGGCGACCAGGACGTCGAGGAGCACCGCCGTGGCCTCGCGGACCCAGCGGGCGGTGAGGGAGCCGATCGCAGTGAGGACGATGCCGACGACGGTCGCGATGACGCCGGCACCGACCGCGACGACGAGGGTGGTGCGGGTGCCGGCGAGCAGGTAGCTGGCGATGTCGCGGCCGACCCCGTCGGTGCCGAACCAGTGCGCGGCGCTCGGGTGCTCCCACTGGTGGAACGGGTCGGTGCGGAAGGGGTCCTCGGGCGTCCAGACGAGCGACACCCCCGCCAGGACGACGAGCAGCCCGAGGACGACCACGGCGAACAGTCCGGTCGGGGTCCGGAGCAATCGGCGGAGCGCGCTCATGACGAGGCCTCGCGCTGGCGGGGGTCGAGCACGCGGTGCAGCACGTCGACGGCGAACCCGACCAGCAGCACGAGTCCGGTGAGCACGAGGAGTTCGGACTGCACCTTCGTGATGTCGCGCCGGCCGACGTCGGTCACGAGCATGCGGCCGACCCCGGGCAGCGAGAACAGCTGCTCGACGACGACGGCGCCGACCAGCAGCCCGGCGATCTGCACCCCGAGGACCGCGAGTACCGTCAGCGCGACACTCGGCAGGCCGTGGCGGAGGAGCGCCCGGTTCTTCGTCAAGCCGATCGCCGCCGCGGTGCGGACGTGGTCGGCGTCGAGGACGGACAGCGTCGCCGACCGGGTGAAGCGGAGGATGACGGCCCCCTCGACCGCGCCGATGGTCAGCGCGGGCAGGACGAGCGCCGCGAACGCCCGGCCCGGGGTGTCCCAACCGTCGAGCGGGAAACCCTGCACGGGCAGCCAGTGCAGGGTCACGGCGAACAGGGCGACGAGCAGCATGCCGGCCCAGACGACCGGGATCGCGGCGACGGCCTGCGCGACGGCGGAGATGACCGCGCCGCCGGGTCGGCGCCGGAGCACCGCGGCGAGGACGCCGAGCGGGACGCCGATCACCAGCGCTGCCGCGAGGGACATGCCGGCGAGCGGCAGCGTCACCGCGAGCTTCTGCGCGATCTCCGGAGCGACCGGGCCACGGGTGACCAGCGAGTCGCCGAGGTCACCGCGGAACAGGCCGCCGATCCAGTCGAGGTACTGCAGCACAACGGGCCGGTCGAGCCCGAGCTGCTCGCGGAGCGCGGCGACCTGGGCGGGCGTCGCCTCGGCGCCCGCGACCACCTGCGCGACGTCACCGGGGAGCACGCGGAGCGTCGCGAAGACGATCAGGCTCGCCACGAGCAGTCCGACGGCGAGCAGGAGCACCCGCCCGACGAGGAATCGGGTCACGACTCCGATGCTACGAGACGGCGAGGTCCGCCAGGTCCAAGCGAGTCGTGGTGCTGTCGAACGGGAAGCCGGTGACCCCGTCGCGGACCGCCGTCGTGGTGGTCGCCGTGTAGAGCCACTCGGCTGCGGCGTCCTCGCTGACGATCTTCGCCGCCTGCTGCAGGGCGCGCACCTTCTCGGCCTGGTCGGTGGTCACCAGCGAGGCCGCGTAGAGCCGCTGGACCTCCGGGTTGTCGTACCCGAAGTAGTAGTCCGGGTTCGCCCAGTTGCCGAAGTCCCGCGCCTCGGTGTGGTTCACCATGCTGAGGTCGAAGTCCTTCTTCTCGAACACCGAATCGAGCCAGGTCGCGAAGTCGACGCGCTGCACCTTGAGCGTGATGCCGACCTCAGCGAGCTCGGAGGTCAGGACATCGCCGATCGCCGTGGGGTACACGTTGGCGTAGGTCAGGGTGAGCGTCGGCTTCGTGACGCCGGCCTGCCGCAGGAGCTTCTTCGCCGCGGCGGGGTCGTACGCGTCGATGTCGGTCAGGTCCTGGTAGCCGGGGTCGAGCGCGGGGATCGGGCCGCCCTGCTCCACGCCGCCGCCGCCGATGGCCTTGATCACGGCTTTCGGGTCGATGGCCTGCCGGATCGCCCTGCGGACGCGGACGTCGTCGAAGGGTGCCTTCTGGTCGTTGAACGCGAGCGTGTACTTGTCGGTCGTCTTGCCGGTGTGCAGTGTGACGCCGGAGGTGTCCTGCAGCTGGCTCTTCAGCGTGCCGTCGACCGCGGTCTCGACGTCGAGGTCCCCGCCGGCCATCGCGTTGACGGCCGTCGACGGGTCGGTGATGTACCGGAAGACGACCTTCGCCACCTTCGCCTTCGCTCCCCAGTAGTCCGGGTTCCGGCGGAAGGTGAGCGAGTCGCCCTGCTTCCAGCTGGCGACCTCGAACGGCCCGGTGCCGTTGGCGGTCTTCGTCCGGTCGTTGTCGGCCGCCTGCTCGAGGACCAGGCCCGCGCGGCCCGTGAGGTTCCAGAGCAGGTCCGAGTCCGGCTTCGAGAGGGTCAGCGTGACGGTGTCGTCCCCGGTGGCGGCCACAGTCTCCACCGCGGCGAGGTCGTCCGCGTCGACGTACGACTCGTGCGCCTTGACGTCCTCGAACGACCAGACGACGTCCTTCGCGGTGACCGGCTCGCCGTCCTGGAAGGTCGCACCGTCGCGCAGCGTGAACGTGTAGGTCAGGCCGTCGTCGGACACCTCGTGCGAGGACGCCAGCACGTCGCGGACCTTCCCGTCCGCGGTCCGTCCGACGAGCCCCTGGTAGACGTTGTCGATGAGCACCTGATCGAGCGCGTTGCCGGACTGGGTGCGGATGTCGAGGCTGGTCGGTTCGAGCACCAGGCCGACCCGGACCGTCCCGTCGGCGCCGCCCCGGGTGTCGTCGGAGCCGCCGGAGCAGCCGGTCAGGGCGACCGAGGTCGCGACGACGAGGGCTGCCGCGGCCAGGGCGGTGCGGTGGAGCGGACGCATGCTGGGTTCCTTCCCGGAGCCAGACCCACGAGGGCCGGGACGAGGGCGGCGCGACGACGGTCGTCAGCGACGCTCGGACGAGGCTACCGGGCGGCCGGGCACCGGCGGTGTCAGGTCTCGGACGAAGTCTCGGGGGGTTCTTCGACGCCATCCAACAAGCCGTGAGCCGTCGCCCATTCCCGGATCGCGTCCGCGAGGGCGAGCGGCGCCTGCGTCTGCACGGCGTGCCGCGACTCCACCGTCACGATCGTGGCGTCCGGCAGCCGCTCGGCGAACACCTGGTGCAGCTTGGGGGAGACGTACCCCCGGTCACCGCGGACGAGCAGCAGCGGGACGTCGAGCTGCTCGAGGTCCGGCCACGCGTCCGCGAACCGCCCGACGGACGACGTGCGACCGCCGAGGTGCGGGAAGTGGTGCCGCCGCACGAGTCGTCCGTCGGCGCCGAGCCGGGTCGAGTGGCGCGCCTCCCGGAGGAGTGTCGCCTCGTCCCCACCGACTCGCGCGGCGATCGCCCGTTCGACGACCTCGTCCAGGCTCGCGAACGGCTCCTCGGACTCCAGGGCACGGGCGATCCGGTCGACGGCCCGCTGCGCGAAGTCCGGGGACATGTCGACGAGCACGAGCCCGGTGACCCGCTCGGGTGCGAGGGCGGCGAGCCGCGCGGACAGGATCGCACCGAGTGAGTGGCCGACGACGAGCCCCGGCGGCACGTCGAGGGCGTCCAGGGCGGCGAGGACGGTCGGTGCCGTCGCGGTCGCCGCGTAGTCCGCGTCCTCCCGCCAGGCCGAGCGGCCGTGCCCGGGCAGGTCGAGCGCGACGGCCGGCTGGTCGATCGCGACCGCGGTCTGGTCGAAGCTGTGGGCGTCGATGCCGAGCCCGTGCAGGTAGGTGATCCGCGCCTCCCGTCCGACTGCCGGCGGGCTGGTGCGCGACCAGCGGATCGCGGAGACCGTCCCACCGCCGTCGGTACGGACGTCCTGCCGGGAGGCGCGGAGCGGCTCGGTCACGCCGCTCGCGGCCGCCAGGGCGGGGACGTCGGCGAATTCGTCATCGTGCTCGGACACCCGACCAGTGTCGCAGTGCCTCGCGCCCTTTCTGTCGTTAGGTTAGGCATGCCATACTCGAGGTGTGGCAGCCCGGTACCGTGTCTTCTCCGTCCGTGTGGCCGCCGTCACGTCGCTCACCCCGCACTTCGTCCGGGTGACGCTGACGGGTGACGAGCTCGCGGACTTCTCGGCCGTCGGTCTCGACCAGCGCATCAAGGTGCTCCTGCCGCTCGAGGGCCACGGGTTCTCGGACCTGCCCGAGGGCCAGGACTGGTTCGCCGCGTGGCGTGCCCTGCCGGACGCGACCCGGAACCCGATCCGCACCTACACCGTCCGCTCGTTCCGGCCCGACGCCCACGAGCTCGACATCGACTTCGTCGCCCACGGGGACGCCGGCCCCGCATCGCGGTGGGTGTCCGCGTGCCGCGTCGGTGACGAACTGCGGATCGTCGGGCCGAGCGTCCCGGAGTCGCCCGCCGACCTGCCGTCCGGCGCTGCCGAGTTCTCGCCCGGGTCCGCGAACCGGATCCTGCTCGCCGGGGACGAGACCGCCGCGCCCGCGATCTGCGCCATCCTCGAAGCCCTCGACGTCAGCGCCGTCGGGCACGTCTTCATCGAGGTCCCGACCGACGCCGACCGGCTGCCGGTGTCGGCGCCCGCCGGGGTCGAGGTCCGCTGGATCGCCCGCAACGGCGCCTCGCACGGGGCCCGGATGACGGACCACGTGCACGCCTGGGCCTCGACCGTGGCACCGGACCCGCTCGTCGTCGACCGACGCGCTGCGGCCGCGGCCGAACTCGTCGACGTGGACGTCGACGAGCAGGTGCTCTGGGACGTCCCGCGTGAGGACGACGACCTGCCCGTGTACGCCTGGATCGCGGGGGAGGCCGGCTGCGTCAAGGAGCTCCGTCGTCACCTCGTGCGGAGCATCGGCCTGGACCGGAAGCAGGTCGCGTTCATGGGGTACTGGCGGCACGGCAAGGCGGAGTGTTGAGTCCTGCCGGTCGTCCGGCCACCGTCCTCACCCCGGAGGCGCCGGTCACCGCGCTCGGAGCCCGGGGGCTCCGGCTCGGGTACGACGACCGGGTGGTCGTGCAGGACCTCGACGTGGACGTCCCGGACGGCGAACTGACCGTCATCGTCGGGCCGAACGCGTGCGGCAAGTCGACGCTGCTCAAGGCGCTGGCGCGGACGCTCAAGCCCTCGGCCGGTACCGTGTACCTGGACGGCCGGCCGATCACGTCGTACCGCCCGAAGGCCGTCGCCCGGCGGGTCGCGATGCTGCCGCAGACGCCGATCGCCCCGGACGGCATCACCGTGCGGGACCTCGTGGCCCGAGGACGGTTCCCCCACCAGGACCTGCTGCACCCCTCCAGCGGGACCGATCGACAGGTCGTGCAGGCGGCCCTGGCGCAGACCGACATCCTGGGGCTCGCCGACCGTGGCGTCGACGAACTCTCCGGCGGGCAGCGGCAGCGGGTGTGGATCGCGATGGTGCTCGCGCAGCAGACCGACATCGTGCTGCTCGACGAGCCGACGACGTTCCTCGACATCGCGCACCAGTACGACGTGCTCGAACTGGCGTCCACGCTGCACGCCGCCGGGCGCACGGTCGTCGCGGTGCTGCACGACCTCAACCAGGCGGCCCGCTACGCCACGCACATGATCGCGATGCGGGACGGCGTGATCGTCGCGCAGGGGACGCCGGAGTCCGTCGTCACCGAGGAACTCGTCGCGGACGTCTTCGGGCTGCCGTGCGTGGTCGTGCCGGATCCGGAGACCGGGACGCCGCTGGTCGTCCCGCGCCGCTCGCGCTGAGTCGGGTTGACGCGTGCGTCGGGCCGGGCCGCCGCGTGCGCTGAGCCGGGCTGCCGGGCTGCCGGGCTGCCGTGCGTCGGGCCCGGCTGCCGCGCGCGCTGACCCGGGCTGCCGCGTGCGCTGAGCCGGGCCGCCGCGTGCGCTGAGCCGGGCCGCCGCGTGCGCTGAGACGGGCTGCCGCGCCCGGCTCGGGTCCGTCGAGTGGTCCCACATCGTCGTTCTCAGCGCCGCGGAACGACCGAACGTGACCGAACGGCGGATCCGTTGTCGTGACCGTTCGGCGCGAGGACGATGCCCGGTTGTCCTCTGCCGGGCGCTCGATCGGATCGGCGGCGCAGAACGGCGCCGCACAACGGAAACCGGCTCGAACCGGGGGATCCCGTGGTTCGAGCCGGTTGCTGTTGTGCGTGGCCGGGCGGCGCCGGGCTCCGGGGGCCGGGGGCCGGGCGCCGGGCGCCAGGCGGCGCCAGCCGAGCCGGGTGCCGAGCGCGGGCAACGCGGGTCAGCGGTAGCCGCCGTCCTCCAACCCGGCCTCGACCTCGAAGCGGTTGCGGAGCGGGTCCCGCCCGGAGATCCCGTAGAGGAGGGGCATGAGCATGCCGTAGCGGCGCCACTGGTCGACGTGCACACGCTCGTGCCGCAGGACCCGGTCGCCGTCGTTGTCCCGCGTCAGGTAGACCGAGCCGACGCAGGTCCCACCGCGCCGGAAGACCCAGCGCGGCAGTCCCCGGCAGACGATCAAGCCGTCGACGACCCGCACGGGTCCGGACGACAGCGGCAACCCGATCGCCAGGCCCACGGCGGTCGCGAAGAGCCATCCCGCGCGGGACACCGGCGAGTCGACGAACGGGTTCCGCATCGGCTACTCGGGGCGGCCGTAGGTCTCGAGCAGGCGCAGCCAGATCTCGTTCATGGTCGGGTACGCCGGGACCGCGTGCCAGAGCCGGTCGACCGGGACCTCGCCCACGACCGCGACGGTGGCGGCGTGCAGCATCTCGGCGACGTCCTGCCCGACGAAGGTGACCCCGACGACGACCCCGCGGGACTCGTCGACGACCATCTTCGCCCGGCCGGTGTACCCGTCCGCCTGCAGTGCCGAGCCGGCGACGCTGCCCAGGTCGTACTCGACCGCGCGGACGTCGATGCCCTGCTGACGCGCCTGCTCCTCGGTGAGGCCGACGCTCGCGACCTCGGGGTCGGTGAAGGTCACCTGCGGGACCGCGGCGTGGTCCGCGGTGGCGACGTGCGCGCCCCACGGCTCGGCGTGCACCGGACGGCCCTGGACCCGTGCCGCGATGACCTCGCCGGCTGCGCGGGCCTGGTACTTGCCCTGGTGGGTGAGGAGCGCTCGGTGGTTGACGTCGCCGACGGCGTACAGCCAGTCGGTGCCGGTGACGAGCATGGTGTCGTCGACGTCGAGCCACTCGCCGTCGGTCAGCCCGACGGAGGAGAGCCCGAGGTGCTCGGTGCCGGGCGCGCGGCCGGTCGCGGCGAGGACCTCGCTCGTGACGAGGGTCGTGCCGTCGTCGAAGGTGGTGGTGACCAGCCCGTGCTCGTCGCGGTCGACGCGGGTCGGGTTCACACCGGTGCGGACGTCGATGCCCAGCTCCCGCATGCCGTCGGCGACGAGTTCGCCCGCGAAGGGCTCCATGCCGCCGAGGAGACCGTGGCGGGCGGCCAGCGTCACCTTCGCGCCGAGGGCTGCCCAGGCGGTCGCCAGCTCGGAACCGGCGACGCCGCCACCGATGACGAGCAGGCTCTCCGGGACCTCCTGCGCACTGGTGCCCTCCCGCGTGCCCCACGGCTTCGCCTCGGCCAGACCCGGGACCGGCGGCAGGGTGTGTACCGAACCGGTGACCAGGGCGACGGCGTGTGCGGTGTACGTGGTGCCGTCGACCTCGATGGTCTTCTCGCCGGTGATCACGGCACGGCCCCGGATCAGTGCGATGTCGGCGGACTCGAGCCACTGCACCTGCGATGCGTCGTCCCAGTTGCTCGTGAACGAGTTGCGGCGTGCGAGCACGGCGGCCGCGTCGACGTCACCGGTCACGGCTTCCGCCGCGCCAGCCACGCGCTTGGCGGCGGCGACCGCGTGGCTGCTGCGGAGCAGTGCCTTGGACGGCATGCAGGCCCAGTAGGAGCACTCACCGCCGACGAGTTCGGCTTCCACCACGGCGACCGTCAGGCCGCGCTTGTGGGCGTAGTCCGCCACGTTCTCGCCGACAGCGCCGGCTCCGATCACGATGAGGTCGTAGTCCGTCATGTGGCCGAGCGTAGCCTTCGCCGGGCGGTCATCGGCCGGGAGCGGTGCGCCCGGTGGAGAACCGGACCCGACGGGTGCGTCAGGCCGCGCGCGCCGCGGTGGTCAGGGCGCCGACGACCCGCAGGATCACGCCCAGGTCCTCGACGGCACGGCTCGGGTCGACCGGGGCGAACCCGGTCAGGGCTGCTCCGACGAGCCGTCGTCCGTCCGCGGCCGCCTGGACCAGGGCGACGAGGGCTGCGCCGTCGATGCCGAAGGGGACCGGTTCGAGCAGCCCGTCGACCTGCGAGGGGTCGAGGACGTCGAGGTCGACGTGCACGAACACGCTGCCGGCACCGGTGCGCTCGACCGCGGCACGGACGGTGTCCGGGGTCGCCGCGTCCACGTCGAGGTGGGTGATCCCGGCCCGGTCCAGAGCGGCCGCCTCGGCGGGCTCGGTGCCGCGCGTGCCCGCGACCACCACCGACGACGCCGGGACGACCGGCAGGTCCGGGAACAGATCCGACGGCCTGTCGACCAGGAGGCGCAGCGCGGCCGTCTCGGCCGCGACCGGCTGGGCGCGGTTCAACGCCCGGAACCCGCTCGACCCGGAGAGGCGCACCACGGCCGTGTCCGCCCCGACCAGGACGGAGGCGCCGAGCACGCTGGACCCGTCGCCGCCGATCACGAGGACGGCTTCGGTGGCGACAGCCGCCTCCGCGGCGACGGAGCCGGAGACCGTGAGCACCGAGGTGTACCGCGCGACCGCGGTGTCGAGGCGGTCGCCGGCACCGGTCGGCACGTCGATCGTGGTGGTCGCCGTGCGGGGGAGGTCCGCTGCGACGGCGGCTGCTCCATCCGCGAGCCGCATGGCGCGCGACGACGCCGAACCCTGCCACTGACCGACCACGATGAAGCGCATCCTGTCAGTCTGTCAGGCGGGTCCGACGTCGTCCGGAGCAGTCGTCGTGCGTGTGCCGGCCCGTCGGGGTCAGACCGTCGGGCCGCCGGACTTCAGGGCGGCGAGACGGGCTTCGACCTCGGCGTCACGGCCGACGTCCTCGAGGCTCTCGAACTGTGCGTCGAGACTGGAGGCCTGCAGCTCCTGCTGACCGATGACCTTCGCCTCTTCACGGCGGACCTTCTCCTCGAAGCGGGCCAGGTCACTCGTCGGGTCGGTGATGTCGATGTTGCCCAGGGCGTCGTTGACCTTCGACTGCGCCTCGGCGGTCTTGGCACGGGCGACGAGGGTGTTCCGCTTCGACCGGAGCTCCTCGAGCTTCTGCTCCATGCCGGCGAGACCCTGCTTGAGCTTCTCGACCTGCTCGTTCTGCGTGGCGAGTGGTGCGGCGTTGTCCTGAACCTCTTGTTCAGCAGCGATCTGCTTGCCGATCGCGATCTTCGCGAGGTTGTCGAACTTGTCGGCATCCGAGGCCTTGCCCTCGGCGCGGTACCTGTCGGCAGCGGCGGAGGCGTTCGCGGCCTTCTGACCCCACTCCTGCGCGGCGCGGACGTCCTCCTCGTTGTCCTGCTCGAGCAGGCGGAGGTTCCCGATCGTCTGCGCGATGGCGCTCTTGGCGTCCGCGATGTTGTTCGAGTAGTCGCGGACGAGCTGGTCGAGCATCAGCTGCGGGTCCTCGGCGTTGTCGATCAGCTGGTTGATGTTCGCCCGGACGAGTGTGGAGATGCGGCCGAAGATGGACTGCTTTGCCATTGCTGGTTCCCTTTCGTGGATGGACTGCTGGTTGGTCGAGAGGTCTGGTCAGAACCGGCCGCCGCCGGAGAAGCCGCCGCCCCCGCCGCCGCCACCACCGAAGCCGCCGCCGCCGAAGCCGCCGCCGCCGCCGAAGCTGCCGCCACCGTAGCTGCCGCCGCGCCCGCCGAGCAGACCGCCGAGGACGATGCCGGTGACGAGTCCGCCGAGCTGTGCGCCACCGCGGCCGCCACCCATGCCCCCGCCGGCACCGGGCCATCCGCCCATGTCGTTGTTCGCCTCGTCGACGGCCGCGGCCGCGTACTGCTCGGCCGCACGGGCCGCCTGCAGCGCACGCTGTGGGTCGGTCACAGCGAGGTCGAGGGCGTCGTCGAGCGCGCGTTCGGCCTCGGACAGACGGGTGCGCGCGGTCGAGCCGACACCACCGCGGTGCACGGTGACGTACTGGCGGGCCTGGGTGATCCGGCTCCGGGCGTCCCGCAGTGCGGCGTCGAGGGCCTGGGTCGCGCGGCGGTGCTGCTCCTCGGCGGTGCGGGCGCTGGCGAGGGCCGCGTCGATGTCGGTGTTCGCCTTGGTCAGTGCGTCGACGGCGCCGACCGGGTCGCGGGGGTCGACGTCGGCGCGGAGGACCCGCTGCGCCCGCGCCACGGCGGCGGCCAGGTCTGCACCACCGGTGGTGAGGGTGCCGGCGGCGGCGAGGTCCCCCTCGATGTCGGCGCGCATGGCCTCGGCGCGGCTCGCGGCGTCGGCGAAGGTGGTCTCGGCCGCGGTCACGGCACCGGTGAGCTGCTGCACCTGAGCCAGTGCGTGCTGGCCGTCGCGGACGGCGACGACCGCTCCGCCACGGTCACCGGCGGCGAGGGCCGTCCGGGCTGCGGCGGCGCGCTCGTCGGCGTACCGCAGGACCTCGCCTGCCTGGTCGACGTTGTCGGCCACGGTCGCGAGGGTCCGGCCGGTGTAGGCGCTCCGGACGCGCTCGAGAGCGGCACGGGCTGCGTCGACGGCGGCGGGAGCCGCGGTGAGCGACGTCGTGAGTTCGGCGGAGGCGGTGTCCACCGTCTCCTCGAGCGCCCGGAGCTGGTCGAACGCCTCGGTCTGGGACTCGATCGCCGCGTGGGCCTGCTCGCACGTCGTGATGATCTGGTTCGACCAGTCGACGCGCTGCTGGGCGCTGTCCGGGACCTCGTCGTCGAGCTGCTGTTGGAGGGCGAAGGCCTTGCGGACCTCGCGTCTGGCGATCGCGACGGTGTCGGCGAACGGCTTCGCGGCGTCGTCGCCGAACTGGGCCGCGGCGAACCCGACCTCCTGCTCGGCGGTGCGGATCTCGTCGTCGATCGTGACGAGGGCGCCACCGGCTCGGCGTTCGAGCTCGGCGAGGGTCTGCTCCTGCTGCTCGCGTGCCGCGGCCGCGCGGCGCCTGCTGCGGGTACGGATCACCAGGACCGCGACGACGGCGGCGAGCACGGCGAGGCCGAGCAGGATCCACAGCCAGGTCAGGTCGGCGGGCTGCTGGCTCTGCTGGAGTCCGGCGGCGAACGCGGTCGCGGCGGCGGCCCACTGCCCCTGCTTCAGCCGGGGGAGCAGGTCCGAGTCGACCGCGGTCTCGACGTCGCCGGAGCTGATGGCGGTCTCGTTCGTCTGCTGGACGTCGTAGTTCCGCTCGTCGACCGCGACGGACAGCAGGATGCCGTCCGTCTCGATCTGGTTCCGCTGCAGCGTCGCCGCGCCCCATGCCGTGTGGTCGGTCGGGTCGGTGAACGACGGGACGAAGACCACGTAGAGCTGCGTCTGCGTGTCCTGGTAGAGCTCCTGCACGGCCTGCTCGACGTCGGCCTGCTGCGCGTCGGTCAGTGCGCCGGCGTCGTCGACGACGTAGGCGCTGCCGATGTCGACCGGTGCCGTGGCCTGCGCTCCCGCTGCGGGGAGCACGACGAGCGCCACCGCGGCCACCGCCGAGACGATCCCCGACAGCAGCCGCGTCACCCTCGCCGAACCGGGGTCCGTCCTGCTTCCGACCGCGCGCATCCGTCCTCTTTCCGTGGTCCTGTCGACCTGGTCCGTGGCCGTCGCCCGGAGTCTATCCAGGCACCCGTTGGACCGGCCCGGGCTGTGGACAACTCGGTCAGGAGGCGTCGACCTGTACCCCGTCTCGCCTCCGTGGCTCCGAGCCGGATGCGGACGATCCGGGAGGCGTGTCCCCCGAAACGGGGTATGGTGAGTCCACGTCAACGAGGAAGGGGTCCAGCAATGGAGCGAGCGACCACCGCAGAAGTCGTCCCACTGGAGGACGGGTACCACCGCGTGTCGACACCGCTGAGCGGTGTGATCGGGTTCGTCCGCGAGAGTGACGGCCGGTACGAGGTCCTCCGTGGCCGCGTCCGCCAGGCCACCCGGTCCGAAGGCAAGTACGCGACGATGAACGTCGCACTCATCGCCCTCACGCACGCCTGAAGGGCTCCGTGTCGGACGGTGTCGTCGTCCGCGTCCTGACCGGACGTGGGACACGCGCCGCCGACCGGGAGGCCCTGGTCGCGTTCGTCGCGGACGTCACCGACACCGCCGAGGCGCTGGTGCGTGTCGTGCGTCGGTGCGCGCACTGTGGGGCGGCCGACCACGGCCGTCCGGCAGCCGTCGTGGACGGTCACGACATCCGCGTGAGCCTGTCGCGGACGACGGGCGTCCTCGCACTGGCCGCCGTCCCGAGCACGACGAGCCCCGACACGATCGTCCCGAGCGCGATCGTCCCGAGCGCGATCGTCCCGAGCGCGATCGTCCCGAGCGCGATCGTCCCGAGCGCGATCGTCCCGAGCGGGATCGGCGTCGACGTCGAACGCCCCTCCCGCGTCACCGCCGCCGAGCTCGACGCCTTCACGCCGGGGGAGCGTCAGCGGGCCGAACGGTCCGGGTCCGCCGCCGTCCACCTCACCGCGTGCTGGGCCGTGAAGGAGGCCGTCCTGAAACGGGACGGTCGGGGCCTCCGCGTCGACCCGACCGAGGTCGACGCGGTGCTCGGGTGCATCACGCCCGAGCCCAGCGGGCACACCGCCCGCTTCGACGGCCTCGTGCAGCCGGTGACGGTCCTCCGGCTCGATGACGACCTCGTGCTCGCCGTCGCGGCAGGCAGCGCCCCGGTCACGGTCCAGGACCGACGCAACGGGCTGGTCACCGACCGAGAGAATGCCCATCGAGTGGTGGCGCTCAGCGCCCGGGAACGACCCCGGCCATCAGGCGGCGGCGGCGTTCGCTGAGGAGCGACACTCCTCCGGCGGCCGTCCCGCGACTGACTCCGCGGCGATGCCGCGGAGGCGCGCGAGGCGATCGTGGGTAGCGGTGAGGTCCTCGATCTGGCGTCGGATGCGATCGCTCTCCTCGTCGAAGTGGTCGAGCATCGTCGACGTGGCGACCCCGGTGTCGAGGAAGGGCAGGAGTTCGATGATCCGGCGGCTCGGCATGCCCGCTGCGTAGAGCATCTGCATGAAGCGCACACGCGTGACGTCGGACTCGCGGTACTCCCGGTGTCCTCCTGCGGTCCGCTCGGACGCGAGGAGGCCTTGTTCCTCGTAGTACCGCAGCGACCGCACGCTGACGCCGGCCTGTTCCGCGAGTGCACCGATCCGCATCCTCGACTCCCGGGCTTGATCCTCACGCTGATGTCAGGTTCTACCGTAGCGGCATGAACATCTCTGGAGCCACTGCCCTCGTCACCGGCGCGAACCGCGGGATCGGACGCCACCTCGCCGCCCAGCTGGTCGCACGCGGGGCCAAGGTGTACGCCACCGCCCGCCGTCCTGAACTGATCGACCTCGAGGGCGTCGAGCCGCTCGCCCTCGACATCACCTCCCCGTCGTCCGTCGCAGCCGCCGCCGCGGTCGCGACCGACGTCGACCTGTTGATCAACAACGCCGGGATCGCCACCACGGCGACCCTGCTGGGTGATCTGGACGCGGTGCACGCCGACATGGACACGAACGTCTGGGGCACCCTGTCCGTGATCCGGGCGTTCGCTCCCGTCCTGTCCGAGAACGGTGGTGGGAGCATCGTGAACATCGCCTCGGGCGCCTCCTGGCTGGCCATGCCGGGCGCCTCCGCCTACGCGGTGTCGAAGGCTGCCCTGTGGAACATGGGCAACGCGTTGCGGCACGAGCTGGCCGGACAGGGGACATCGGTGATGTCCGTGCACCTCGGCATCGCTGACACGGACATGGCGGCGGGAGTCCCGCTGGCGAAGACCGACCCGGCGGACGTGGCGCGCGCGACCCTCGACGGGGTGGAGCGCGGCGTGTACGAGGTCGTGGTGGACGAGCAGACGGCGTTGGTCAAGCAGATGCTCGCCCGTGACCCCGAGGAGTTGTACGCGGTCCTGGCCCAGATGCTCGCGGGGGAGACGCGGCCCCGGGACTAGGGCAGTTCCGGCACCCCGGGCTCGTCGATCCACGGTCCGATGGCGAGCAGCACGTCCTCGGGCGTCCTGCCGGCCGCCGCCGCGAACGCCCCGACGACGTCGGGCGTCGCGACCGTCCCGTGGCGGTGCCGTTCGGTGATGGTCCGGAGCCCCGCGGTGAAGGCCTGGTCACCGATCGTCCGACGGAGGGCGTGCAGGGCGATCGCCCCACGCTTGTAGACGCGGTCGTCGAACATGTCCCGAGCGCCCGGGTCGGCGACCACCAGGTCCTGCGGCTGGTCGAGCAGGCCGGCCCGGTGCTCGGCGGCGAGCACGTCCGCCGAGGCACCGCCGCGGTGCTCGGACCAGAGCCACTCGGCGTAGCAGGCGAAGCCCTCGTGCAGCCAGATGTCCCGCCACTGCCCGAGGGTGACCGAGTTCCCGAACCACTGATGGGCGAGTTCGTGGGCGATCAGCCGGTCGGTCCCGTGTTCGCCGTCGACGTGGTTCCGGCCGAAGACGGCCAGGCCGTGTGCCTCGAGCGGTATCTCGAGCTCGTCGTCGGTGACCACGACGCCGTAGTCCGCGAACGGGTACGGGCCGAAGCGGTCGGTGAACAGGGCGATCATGTCCGGCACCCGTCCGAAGTCGGTCTTCACCGCCGCGGTCAGGTCGGCCGGGTGGTGCAGCGTGACCGGGACGTCGCCGCCGCGGATCGTCGTCGTGCGGTAGCGGCCGATCTGCACCGTGGCGAGGTACGACGCCATCGGTTCGGTGACGGCGAAGGTCCACCGGCTGCCGCGTGCGGTGCGGTCACGGCCGAGCAGTGCCCCGTTCGCGACGACGTCGTACCCGGCTTCGCAGGTGAGCTCGATCCGGTAGGTCGCCTTGTCGTCGGGCCGGTCGTTGCAGGGGAACCACGACGGCGCACCGATCGGCTGGCTGGCGACGATCACGCCGTCGGTCAGCTCCTCCCACCCGAGCGTGCCCCAGGGGCTCCGGAGCGGTCGGGGTGCGCCGCGGTAGCGGACGTGCACGGTGAACTCGGCTCCGGCGGGGATCGGCGTCGCGGGCGTGACGGTCGTCTTGTGGGTGCCGACGGAGACCTTCTTCGCGCGGACACCGTCGACGTCGACCCGGTCGACGGACAGCCCGTGCAGGTCGAGGACGACCCGGTCGAGCGCTTCGTTCGCCACCGCAGTGACGGTCGCGGTCGCGTCCAGGCGGTTCGTGGCGACGCGGTAGTCGAGGTGCAGGTCGTGGTGGCGGCTCGACCAGCGTCGGTCGCCGCTGTGCGGGGTGTACGGGTCGGCGGAGGGGTCGGTCTGCTTCACGGTGCCGGTCAGTCTGTCACGGCCCCGGGGGCGTCACGCCACGGCGGGTGTCCCCATGGCGCGATCGGGTTGCCGGCCCAGAGCGTCCCGGCGGGGACCTGCTCGCCGCGCATGACGAGGCTCGCCGGTCCGACGGTCGCACCGGGGCCGATGCCGGCGGCGGGCAGGACGACGCCGTGGGGGCCGAGCGTCGACCCCGCGTCGAGGGTGACGGCGTCGAGCTGCATGACGCGGTCGTGGAACAGGTGGGTCTGGACGACGGTGCCGCGGGCGACCGTCGCGCCGTCGCCGATCGTGACGAGGTCCGCCTCGGGCAGCCAGTACGTCTCGCACCACACGCCGCGGCCGATCGTCGCGCCGAGACTCCGCAGCCAGACGGACAGGGCGGGCGTGCCGATGGCCTGCTCGGCGAACCAGGGACGGGCGACGGTCTCGACGAAGGTGTCCTGCACCTCGTTGCGCCAGACGAACGAGGACCACAGCGGGTGCTCGGTCGCGGTGATCCGGCCGACGAAGGCCCACTTCGCCACGGTCGACACGGCCGCAGCCACCGCTCCGGCGACGATGAGCACCGGGCCGGCGAGCAGCACCGTCCACCCGATGCCGACGGTGCTCCAGGACGCCAGGAGCGTCAACGCGACGCCGAGGGCGATGCCGGCGGACACCATCGGGGCGAGCAGACGCAGCAGCTCCCACGCGCCGCGGGCGAACTTGAGGCGGGTCGGCGGCCGGAAGGTGCGCTCCTCGTCGAACTGCGCGGCGGCCCGGCGCAGGCGGACCGGCGGGCTGCCGAGCCAGGACGACCCGCGCTTGGCCTTCTTCGGCACGGCCGAGAGCACCGCGACGAGTGCCTCGCGGGGGACCGAGCGACCGGCACCGGTCATGCCCGAGTTGCCGAGGAACGCCCGACGTCCGACCTTCGAGCGGCCGATCTTCACCCGTCCACCGCCGAGTTCGTACGTGGCGACCATCGTGTCGTCGGCCAGGAACGCACCCGAAGCGATCTGCGTCAGCGCGGGGATGAGCAGCACGGTGGAGATCTCGGTGTCCCGACCGACCTGCGCACCGAGCAGCCGGAGCCACAGCGGCGTGACGAGGCTCGCGTACAGCGGGAACAGCAGCGTCCGGGCGGCGTCGAGGATCCGCTCGGTGCTCCACACCTGCCAGCCGGTCCGGGAGCGCACCGGGTGTCGTCCCTCGACCAGTCCGAGTCCGAGCAGCCGGACCGCGGCGACGACGAGCCCCGCGTACACGACGCCGGCGACGACCGTGCCGAGCGGGACGGCGAACAGGGCCGGACCCACCACGGCGACGAGCGAGTCCGGACGCCCGACCACCGCGGCGACGACGGCGAGCCCGGCGGCGACCCCGACCACGGGGAGCCCGGCGACGGCGACGGAGCCGACCCCGTAGGCGAGCAGCCAGCGTCTCGGGGAGGCGGGGCGCGCCTCCCGGCCGTGGCGTGCCGAGCCGACGCGTCCGGCGGGAGAACCAGCCCATCGTTCGCCGTCGGGGACGGGCCCGGCGACGGCGGAACCGGCCTCGACCTCGGCGCCGTCACCGACGTGGGCGCCGGGCATCAGCGTCGAGCGGCTGTGCACGACCGCGTCCGCTCCGATGTGCACCCGGCCGAGCCGGAAGACGTCGCCGTCCACCCAGTGCCCGGCGAGGTCCACCTCGGGTTCGACCGAGGCCCGCTTGCCGATCGTGAGCATGCCGGTCACGGGCGGCAGCGTGTGCAGGTCGACGCCGCGACCGACGGTCGCGCCGAGTGCCCGGGCGTAGTAACTGATCCACGGCGCGCCCGCCGTGGAGGGACCGTCCACCGCCTCGGCGATCCGCTCGGCGAGCCAGACCCGAACGTGCACCGATCCACCACGGGGATGGTCGCCCGGACGGACGCCGGCCAGCAGCAGACGGGCCGCGACGACCGTGAGCGTCATCTTGCCCGCGGGGCTGACGAACAGCAGGAGACCGACCACGAGCGCCGGCCAGGGCAGCACGGGCAGGAACGGCATGGTCGTGGCGTGCAGGACCTGTGCGACCAGCGCCGTCCAGCTGAGCAGCCGCAGTCCGCGGAGCACCTGGAGCGGCAGCCCGAGGAGGGTCAGCAGCGCACCGGTCGCGGGCGGGACCGGCACGACGTCACGGCGGACCGCGGCGACCGGACCGGACTCGTCCAGCGCGTCCGCCAGTGCACCGATGCGGGGATGGTCGTACACGTCGGCGACGGTCGTCGTCGGGTACCGCTCGCGGATCGCGGAGACCAGCTGCGCAGCGGTCAACGAGCCGCCACCGTGCGCGAAGAAATCGTCGTCGACGTCCGCGACGGGCACGCCGAGGATCGCGGACCACCGTTCGGCGATCCACGCGACGGTCGGCGGCAGGTCGGTGCCGGTCACACCCTCGAGCGGCCAGGGGAGGGCCGCTCGGTCGACCTTGCCCGACGTGCGCGTCGGCAGGACGTCGACCACGGCCAGGAGCGGCACGAGCGCGGCGGGCAGCTCCTGTCGCAGTCGCTCGTTCGCCGCGGCCGTGTCGATGGACGCGCCGGCGACCGGTGCCACGTACCCGACGAGCACCTGGTTGCCGGCAGGGGTCCGCTGCACCACGGCAGCACCACCCGCGACTCCGTCGAGCGCCTGGAGCGCGGCGTCGATCTCGCCCAGTTCGATGCGCCGCCCACCGAGCTTCACCTGGTCGTCCGCACGACCCTGGAAGACGAGCCCCTCCGGGTCGTAGCGGACCAGGTCGCCGGACCGGTACGCCCGCGCCCACCCGAGGGTCGGGAACGGCGCGTACTTCTCCGCGTCCTTCGCCGGGTCGAGGTAACGGCCGAGCCCGACACCCCCGATGACGAGCTCACCCACCTGCCCCGGCGCGACCCGCTGCCCCTCGGCGTCCACGACGGCCAGATCCCACCCGTCGAGCGGCAGCCCGATCCGGACCGGGGTGCTGCCGTCGAGCAGGGCCCCGCACGCGACGACCGTGGCCTCGGTCGGCCCGTAGGTGTTCCAGACCTCCCGGTCCCGCGACGCGATGCGGGCGGCGAGCTCGGGCGGGCACGCCTCACCGCCGAAGACCACCAGACGCACGGACTCCAACGCGTCGTCCGGCCACAGCGCCGCGAGCGTCGGGACCGTCGACACGACGGTGATCCCGTGCGCGATGAGCCACGGCCCGAGGTCCACACCGCTCTTCACCAACGACCGGGGCGCCGGGACCAGGCAGGCGCCGTGCCCCCAGGCCAGCCACATCTCCTCACACGACGCGTCGAACGCGACACTGAGCCCGGCGAGCACCCGGTCCGCCGGACCGAGCGGAGCGGCCTGCAGGAACATCCGCGCCTCGGCGTCGACGAACGCGGCAGCGGAGCGGTGTGTGACGGCGACGCCCTTCGGCACCCCCGTGGACCCGGAGGTGAAGATGACCCACGCGTCGTCGTCGGTGGTCGGGGGCTCGGCGCTCGCCGTGGGGTCGGTGACCGGCAGGGCTGCGCCGTCGCGGTCGCGGAGCACCCCGCCGGCCCCGATGACGCCGACGACACCGGCCTCACCGAAGACGAGGGTCGCGCGTTCCTCGGGGTCGTCGGCGTCGACGGGGACGTAGGCGGCACCGGCGGCGAGGACGGCGAGGATCGAGAGCGAGAGGTCGCGACCGCCGGAGGGGATGCGGATGCCCACCCGGTCGCCGCGGCGGACGCCGTGCCGTGCCAGGTCGTCGGCGCCCTCGTGCACGAGGGCGAGGAGCGTGCGGTAGTCGAGCGGCCCCTCGGGCGTCTCGAGGGCCAGGGCGTCAGGGTGCGTCCCGGCGGTGGCGGCGAGGACGTCGAGCAGGGTCCTGGCGGGTGCCGCGAGGCTGCCCCGGTCGAGTTCCCGCTGCGTGGAGTGCGTCACGCCGCGTGATCCTAGAGCCCCGAGGTGTCCTCCTCGGAAACAGCGGTGACGCTCACCCGTCGGAGTCGTCACGACGAGGTGCGTGAACCTGCCGGAGTCACCACGACGAGGTGCGTCCCTTGTCGGAGTCGCCACGACGAGGTGCGTCACCCTGTCGGAGTCGTCACGACGAGGTGCGCCGACCCACCGGGGTCACCACGACGAGGTGCGCCGACCCACCGGGGTCACCACGACGAGCTGCACCGACCCACCGGGGTCACCACGACGAGCTGCACCGACCCACCGGGGTCACCACGACGAGTTGCGCCGATCAACCGGAGTCACCACGGGGGATCAGTCGGCGAAGCCGACATCGCGCGCTGCCGACCGAGCGCAGCGAGGACGTCAGCTTGCGCGGAGATGTCGACCACAGCTTGCGCGGGGATTTCACTGTGCCCCCAGGAGGATTCGAACCTCCGCCCCTGCCTCCGGAGGGCAGTGCTCTATCCCCTGAGCTATGGGGGCCCGGGGTGACATCAACCGTAGCAGGTCCGGACCGCGCCCTCGTACGCGTGTCCGGCCTCCGGCCTGCTGTTCCGGACAGGACGCCCCACCGGACGGGAGGCCCGTGCCGGGCCCGCCCCGCGCCTCCCGTCCGACGGCGGTCCGCCGGGCGGTCCACCGGGCGGTCCGATCAGGGCGTCGGGGACCCAATCGGGGCCGTGGTGTCGGGCGCGACCGCTGCCCGGACCGCGTCGACGACGGGCTGCGCGGTGCCGGGTTCGGTGTAGAGGGAGGACGAGGTGTGGATCCAGGAGCGGTCGGCGAAGGCGTCGGCGCGGCCGGTCCTGCCGGCGAGGCTGAAGTAGCCCTCGACCGTGTAGGTGGGGACGGAACCACCCTGTTCGAAGAGGGCGTCCTCGAGTTGCGTCAGCTGCTCCTGCGGAAGGTTGGCGACGGCGACGGTCACGGTCACGCTGTCGTCGGTGGTGGACCGCCAGGTGCAGACCCGACCGTGCTGGGCGGCGATCTGGGCGACCGGGGAGCCCTTCGTCGGCTTCGGGGACCGGACGCGGTCGAACCGCTGCCCGTAGACGCTGAACGTGTCGGCGGGCACGAGCTCGTCGCAGGTCTGCGTCACGGGGCGTCCCACGACGCCGGCGGTCGCCGAGGCGGAGGCGGTCGTGCCGTCGCCGTCGCCACCGGAGCAGCCGGCGAGGACGAGGGCGGCGGGGACGACGAGGGCGGCGATGCTGATCGCCCGGAGGCTGCGGGAGGTCATGACGCCCCATCCTGCTGCATGGTGCCCGGCGTGGTCCGGGTGCTGCCTGGGTGTCCCGGTAGACTTGTCCGCCGTGACTCCTGCCGAACTCTCCGAAGCGTACCTGTCGATCCTCACGGGCATCGTCGAGCGACGAGGTGCTGCCGACACGGTGACGATCGAGGACTCGCACGTGGCTCTGGAGCGTCCGAAGAACCGGGCGCACGGCGACTGGGCGTCGAACGCGGCGATGCAGCTCGCGAAGCGCCTGGGCACGAACCCGCGGGAGCTGGCCACGGAGATCGCCGGCGAGCTGACCGAGCTCGACGGTGTGGCCTCGGTGGACGTCGCGGGTCCGGGCTTCATCAACATCACGCTCGAGGCCGCCGCGGCGGGCGAGGTCGCGCGCACCGTCGTCGACCAGGGGGAGTCCTTCGGCCACGGTGACCTCTACGACGGGGTGCGGATCGACCTGGAGTTCGTCTCGGCGAACCCCACCGGTCCGATCCACATGGGCGGGGTCCGCTGGGCCGCGGTCGGCGACAGTCTGGCCCGCGTGTTCCAGGCGCAGGGCGGCCTGGTCACCCGCGAGTACTACTTCAACGACCACGGCAACCAGATCGACCGGTTCGCCCGGTCGCTGCTGGCGTCCGCGCTCGGCGAGCCGACGCCCGAGGACGGCTACGGCGGCGCCTACATCGGCGAGATCGCGGCCCGGGTGCTCGCGACGCTCGAGCCGGGGCTCGACGTGACGGACCTGCCGCGCGACGAGGCGCAGGAGCTGTTCCGGCGCGAGGGCGTCGAGTTCATGTTCACGGACATCAAGCGCTCCCTGCACGACTTCGGGGTGGACTTCGACGTCTACTTCCACGAGAACTCCCTGCACGAGTCGAAGGCCGTCGACCGCGCCATCGCCCGACTGCAGGAGCAGGGCCGGATGTACGAGGCCGACGGCGCACTGTGGCTCCGCACCACGGACTTCGGCGACGACCGCGACCGTGTGGTCATCAAGTCGGACGGCGAGCCCGCGTACATCGCCGGTGACCTGGCCTACTACCTCGACAAGCGCGAGCGCGGCTTCGAGCGCAACCTGATCATGCTCGGCGCGGACCACCACGGCTACGTCGGTCGGATGATGGCGATGTGCGCTGCGTTCGGGGACGAGCCGGGCAAGAACCTCGAGATCCTCATCGGTCAGCTGGTGAACCTGCTCAAGGACGGCCAGCCGCTCCGGATGTCGAAGCGCAACGGCACCGTCGTCACGATGGAGGACCTCGTGGACGCGGTGGGTGTCGACGCCGGTCGGTACGCCCTCGTCCGGTTCGCGAGCGACACCGCGATCGACATCGACCTCGACCTGCTCACCAAGCGGACGAACGACAACCCCGTCTTCTACGTGCAGTACGCCCACGCCCGCACGCAGTCCGTCGCGCGGAACGCCGCGGCATCAGGTGTCGACCGGTCGGTGTTCGACGCGTCGCTGCTCACGCACGAGTCGGAGAGCTCGCTCCTCGGTGCCCTCGCCGAGTACCCGCGCGTGCTGCGTCAGGCCGCCGAGCTCCGCGAACCGCACCGCATCGCGCGCTTCATCGAGCAGCTCGCCGGGCTGTACCACCGCTGGTACGACTCCTGCCGCGTCACCCCGCTGGGCGACGAGCCGGTGACCGACCTGCACCGCACCCGCCTGTGGTTGAACGACGCCACCGGGCAGGTCGTCCGCAACGGTCTCGGGCTGCTCGGCGTCAGCGCGCCCGACCGGATGTAGTCGTGTCGACCGCAGCAGCGCCGGCAGCGGGCCGACGCCCGAAGCGCCGCGGCCGGACGGTCGCGATCGTGCTGGTCGTCGTCCTCGTGGTCCTCGCCGTGCTCGTCGTGGTGGCGGAGTTCGTGCTCCGCGGCGTGGTGGATCGGACGGTCGCGTCGCAGGTCGAGCAGTCGCTGCCGGACGGCACGACGGGAACGGTCGACGCCCACGTGCCGGGGGTCGTCATCCCGCAGCTGCTCCGCGGCACGCTCGACGACGTCCGGATCACGTCGGACCGACTCACGGTGGAGGGCATCCCGCTCGCCGCCGACGTCACGGCGCACGACCTGCCGGTGGACGGCAAGGGGGCGGTGCACGACGTCGACGGCACCGTCCGGCTCGCTTCCGGTGCGGTGAAGGACCTGGCGAAGTACTCGCCCCTCTTCGAGCGGGTCCGCCTGATCAACGGTGGGGTCGAGCTGCGGGGGAGTGCCTCGGTGCTCGGCTTCCGGATCGGCTACGCGGCGGACGGTTCGGTCACGGCGCAGTCCGACGGGCGCGGGGTGACGATCACGCCGAAGACGGTGCGGATCACGAACTCCTCGCTGGGGCTCGACGTCGACGACATCCCCGGCGTCTCGGACGTCCCGGTGCCGGTGTGCACGGCGCAGTTCCTGCCGGAGCAGCTCCGGGTGCGCTCGCTCCGGGTGACCTCGGCGGCGGCGACGGTCCGGATCACGGCCGACGAACTGCCCCTCAACGAGGCGGGCCTCCGCACCACCGGTCGCTGCTGACCGGGCGCGTGGTGCCGTGTCCGACGGCCGTCCACAGGCGGCGTCACATGGCCGGGAGGGACGCCCCGACCGGATAGGATCGGGTCCCGTGAGCGAGAACCCCCTTGCGCCGCCGCGACTGCGGTACCCGGCGGACGCCTCCGAACTGGTGGACCGGATCTGGCCCGCGTCCGCGACCCGTACCGACGAGGGCATGCTCGCGATCGGTGGAGTCGCTGCTGACGCGCTGGTCGAGCGCTTCGGTTCTCCTCTCTACGTCGTCGACGAGCGTGATGTGCAGTCGCGTGCCGTCCGCGTGCGGGACGCCTTCACCGACGCGTTCACCCGGATCGGTACGCGGGCACACGTCTACTACGCGGCGAAGGCCTTCTGGACGACGCACGTCGCGCGCTGGATGGCCGACGCGGACCTCCGGCTCGACGTCTGCACGATGGGCGAACTCGCCGTCGGACTGGCCGCGGGCGTCGACCCGGCACGGATGGGCTTCCACGGCAACGACAAGTCGGACTCCGAGATCGAGCGCGCCGTCGCGGTCGGCCTCGGCACGGTCGTGCTCGACAGCCACGAGGAGATCGGCCGCGTTGCCCGGATCGCCGCCGACGCCGGGGTGACGCAGCGGGTCCGCATCCGGATCAACAGCGGCGTGCACGCCTCGACACACGAGTTCCTCGCCACCGCGCGGGAAGACCAGAAGTTCGGCATCCCGCTGTCCGAGGCGGTACAGGCGGCGACCGCCGTCCGTGCCGAGCCCTCGCTCGCCTTCGTCGGGCTGCACTCCCACATCGGATCGCAGATCTTCGACGACAGCGGGTTCCGCGAGGCCGCCCGTCGGCTCATGGACGTGCACGCCATGCTCGTCGAGTCGGGTCCTGTGCCGGAGCTCAACCTCGGCGGCGGCTGGGGGATCGACTACACCGAGGCCGACTCCGCCCTCGAACCCGAGGACGTCGCCGACGCCCTGGCCGCGATCATCGCGGACGAGTGCTCGTCCCGAGGCATCCCGGTGCCCGAGATCGCCGTGGAGCCCGGCCGGTACATCGTCGGCCCACCCGGCGTCACGCTCTACCGCGTCGGCACGATCAAGCCCGTCACGGTCGACTCCGAGGACGGATCCGCCGCGACGCGCACCTACGTCTCGGTGGACGGCGGGATGAGCGACAACATCCGGCCGGCGCTCTACGGCGCCGAGTACACGGCGCGGCTCGCGCGGACCTCGGACGCCGACCCGGTGCTCACCCGGGTGGTGGGCAAGCACTGCGAGAGCGGTGACGTGGTCGTCCACGACGAGTACCTGCCCGGCGACGTGCACCGTGACGACCTGCTCGCCGTGGCGGCGACCGGTGCCTACTGCTGGAGCCTCGCGAGCAACTACAACCACGTCGGCCGCCCGCCGGTCGTCGCGGTCGCCGACGGGGCAGCCCGTATCCTCGTGCGGGGCGAGAGCGTCGACGACCTCCTCGCCCGCGACACGGGCGTCGTGCCGGTACCCGACACCGGTACGGACGCCTGAGAACCCGACCCGGAGAGACCCCCACCAGATGATCGAATACCGCAACGTCCGCGTCGCACTGCTCGGAGCCGGCTCGGTCGGCTCCCAGGTCGCACGACTCCTGCTCGAGCACGGACCGGAGCTCGCCACGCGTGCCGGTGCCGGCCTCGAACTCGTCGGGATCGCCGTGCGCGACGTCGACGCACAGCGGGACGTCGACCTGCCGCGGGAGCTGTTCACGACGGACGCCGGTTCGCTCATCCTCGGCGCCGACATCGTCGTCGAGCTCATCGGCGGGATCGAGCCCGCCCGCACGCTCGTGCTGCAGGCGCTGCAGTCCGGTGCGGACGTCGTCACCGGCAACAAGGCGCTGCTCGCCACCCATGGTCCGGAGCTCTTCGCCGCTGCCGAGCAGGTCGGCGCACAGCTCTACTACGAGGCCGCCGTCGCCGGGGCGATCCCGATCATCCGACCGCTGCACGACTCGCTCGCGGGTGACCGCATCGAGCGCATCATGGGCATCGTCAACGGAACGACGAACTTCATCCTCGACCTGATGGACCGCGAGGGCGCGACGTTCGAGGACGCCCTGGCCACCGCCACGGAGCTCGGGTACGCCGAGGCCGACCCGACCGCGGACATCGAGGGCTACGACGCCGCGCAGAAGGCCGCGATCCTGGCCTCGATCGCGTTCCACACCTCGGTCCCGCTCGCCGCCGTGCACCGCGAGGGCATCACCTCGGTCACGATCGAGCAGGTCCGCGCCGCCCGCAAGGCCGGCCACGTCGTGAAGATCCTCGCCACGTGCGAGCGCCTCACCGACGCCGACGGCCGCGAAGGCGTCAGCGCCCGCGTCTACCCGGCACTGGTGCCGGAGTCGCACCCGCTCGCCAGCGTCCACGGCGCGAAGAACGCGGTGTTCGTCGAGGCCGAGGCCGCCGGTGACCTCATGTTCTACGGTGCCGGAGCCGGCGGGGTCGAGACGGCCTCCGCGGTCCTCGGCGACCTGGTGTCCGCGGCGCGACGGCACGTCATCGGCGGTCCGGGCGTCGCCGAGTCGACCCGGTCCGCGCTGCCGGTGTTCCCGATCGGCACGGTCCGCACCCGCTACCAGATCTCCCTGCACGTGTCGGACGCACCCGGTGTGCTCTCGACCGTCGCCGGAGTGCTCGCGGCCCACGGCGTCAGCGTCGAGACCGTCGAGCAGACCACCACGGGCGCCACTGAGGGGACCGCGACGCTCGTCATTGGCACGCACCTGGCGCGCGAAGCCGACCTGGCCGACACCGTGGCCGCACTCCGCGGCGAGGACGTCGTCCTGGACGTGACCAGCGTCCTGCGGTTCGTCGGCGCCTGACGCCGGCACGCGCCTCCCGACAGACCCATCCACACCGATCCACCGGACAGAGAGAGAAGCCTGATGGCCCACCAGTGGCAGGGAGTCCTGCGCGAGTACGCCGACCGACTCGACGTGACCGACGCGACCCCGATCGTGACGCTCGGTGAGGGCGGGACCCCGCTGATCCCGGCGCGTCGACTCTCCGAGCGCACCGGCGCGACCGTGTACGTGAAGTACGAGGGCATGAACCCGACCGGCTCCTTCAAGGACCGCGGCATGACGATGGCGATCTCGAAGGCCGTCGAGCACGGCGCGAAGGCCGTCATCTGCGCCTCGACCGGCAACACCAGCGCCTCGGCCGCCGCGTACGCGACGCACGCCGGGATCACCGCCGCCGTGCTCGTGCCCGAGGGCAAGATCGCGATGGGCAAGCTCAGCCAGGCGGTCGCCCACGACGCCCAGCTGCTGCAGGTGCAGGGCAACTTCGACGACTGCCTGGACATCGCGCGCGACCTGTCCGCCAACTACCCGGTGCACCTGGTCAACTCGGTGAACAACGACCGCATCGAGGGGCAGAAGACCGCCGCCTTCGAGGTCGTCGACGTCCTCGGCGACGCGCCGGACTTCCACTTCCTGCCCGTCGGCAACGCCGGCAACTACACGGCGTACTCCCGCGGCTACCGCGAGGACGTGGCCTCGGGCCGCTCCACCAAGATGCCGCGCATGTTCGGCTTCCAGGCGGCGGGCTCGGCCCCGATCGTGCACGGCGAGGTCGTCCGACACCCGGAGACAATCGCCTCCGCCATCCGCATCGGCAACCCGGCGTCGTGGAAGTACGCGCTGGAGGCCCGTGACGAGACCGACGGCTACTTCGGCGCCATCTCGGACGAGGCGATCCTGGCGGCGCACCACCTGCTGTCGGCCGAGGTCGGCGTCTTCGTCGAGCCCGCTTCGGCCATCGGCGTGGCCGGGCTCCTCGAGCGCTCCGATGCAGGCGTCATCCCGAAGGGGGCCACGGTCGTCATCACGGTGACCGGTCACGGCCTCAAGGACCCGCAGTGGGCACTCCGCACCCAGGACGGTGGCGAGGTCGCGCCGACGAGCGTCCCCGTCGACACCGCGGCGATCGCCGACGTGCTCGGACTGGTCAGCGCGCGGTGAACGCCGACCGCTCGTCCGGACCGGGGGAGGGCCTGACCGCCCACGATGCTGTACCGGCCGGACGGGCGGTGCGTGTGCGCGTTCCGGCGACGTCGGCGAACCTCGGACCCGGCTTCGACTCCCTCGGGCTCGCGCTCTCCCTCTACGACGAGGTCGTCGTCCGCGTCCGCTCGGAACCCGGCGCGACCGTCACCATCGACGGTGTCGGCGCGGGCGAGGTCCCGACGGACGACACGAACCTGGTCGTCCGGGCCGTCCGCCGAGGCCTCGAGCATGCCGGGGTCGCGCAGCCGGGGCTCGAGCTGCACGCCACGAACGCCATCCCGCACGGACGCGGCATGGGGTCCTCGGCAGCGGCGATCGTCGCCGGGCTGATGGCGGCTCGTGGCCTGCTCGAGGGCATGGTCGACCTGGACGCCGCGACCCTGCTCACCCTCGCGACCGAGATGGAGGGGCACCCGGACAACGTCGCCCCGGCCCTGTTCGGCGGCTTGACGATCGCGTGGATGACCCCGGACGGCCCGGCACACAAGCGGCTGCTCGTGCACCGCGGTGTCTCGCCGGTCGTGTTCGTGCCGACGTCGACGCTCTCGACGAAGCTCGCTCGCTCCCTGCAGCCGATGACGGTGCCGCACGAGGACGCGGCCTTCAACGTCTCCCGGTCGGCGCTGCTCGTCGCGGCACTCATCCAGAGCCCGGAACTGCTCCTCGCCGCGACCGAGGACCGGCTCCACCAGGCCTACCGGGCGAGTGCGATGCCGGAGACCGACGCCCTCATCGGCCTGCTCCGGCAGCACGGTCTGGCCGCCGTCGTCTCGGGTGCCGGACCGAGCCTCCTGGTCATGGGCAGTGATCCGGCACAGCGTCTCGACGCCGCGGAACTGGTCGAGCGACACGCCGAATCCACCTGGCGCCCGCTCATGCTGGCCGTCGATCTGGGTGGTGCTACAGTGAAGGCGCTCCCGACGCTCGAAGCCGATCTCGCGCAGGCCTCGACCATCCACGGTCGACCGCCAGCCTGATCCGGTGCGTGGGGCACTCTCTCCAGATCACCGTTCTTGGCCAGATCACCGTTCCCGGTCCGTCGTCTGAACGACGGCCGTTGCACGCTGCCACGGGTCCGGTGGAAACTCTCCGCGTTCTGCGGTCGGAAGGAACAACAGCATCGTGACCGACGTCACCACCTCCACCTCGGTGGAGATCCCCACTGACCTGCGCACGCTCCGTCTCCCGGAGCTCCAGCGCATCGCCTCGTCCCTCGGCATCACCGGGCTCTCGAAGCTCCGCAAGGGCGACCTGATCGCATCGATCGAGGACAAGCGACCGGCCGAGGCGTCCGCCTCGGAGACGCCGGTCCTCGACGGTGCCGGCACCGGCACCCCGGCTGCCGAGGTCGCACCGGCAGCGGCCGAGGCGCCCGCCACGCAGGTCGACATCGCGCAGGCTCCGGCCGCGCAGACCACCGAGGCCCCCGCCGAGTCCGCACCGCGCGGCCGTCGCAGCCGCCGCGTCACCTCGGGAGGCACGGTCACCGCCGAGCCGACCGCTGCGGTCTCGCACACCAACGCCGGGCACACCGGCACCGAGGACCTCCTCGCCGGTCTCGACCAGGTCCGTGCCGAGAAGGACGCCCAGGAAGCCGCCCAGAGTGGCCAACGTCGTGGTCGCGGCCGCGACCGTCAGGCGCAGCAGGCCGACACCCAGGAGTCGCGCGGTGCCACCGCCGAGACCCAGGTCCCGGTCGCGGACGCCGTCGAGCAGGGCGACCAGGACGCCGTCCAGGACGACGCCCGTCAGGACGAGGGCCAGCAGAACGACCAGGCCGACCAGGGCGACCAGACCGAGGGCGGCGCCCGTCGTGGCCGACGCAGCCGTGGCCGCGGTCGTGGCCGCGGGCAGAACGCCGACCAGGCCGACCAGGGCGAGCAGAAGCCCGCTCAGCAGCAGGCCGAGCCCGAGCAGAAGCCGGCCCAGCAGCAGAACGGCAAGCAGCAGAACGGCCAGCAGCAGAACGGCCAGCAGAAGCAGCAGGACCAGCGCGACGCGCAGCGCGACCAGAAGCAGCAGGACCAGAAGCAGCCGGAACAGCAGCGCGGCGAGCAGCAGCGTGGCGACCAGCAGCGTGGCGAGCAGCAGCGCGCCGCCGAGCAGGAAGCCGAGAACGGGCGCACCCGCCGGCAGCGTGACCGCAAGCGCGGTCGCGGCGGCCAGAACGACGAGTTCGAGCCCGAGGTCACCGAGGACGACGTCCTCATCCCGATCGCCGGCATCCTCGACGTGCTCGACAACTACGCCTTCGTCCGCACCACGGGCTACCTGCCGGGGCCGGAGGACGTCTACGTCTCCCTCGGCCAGGTGAAGAAGTACCACCTGCGCAAGGGTGACGCCGTCGTCGGCGCGATCAAGCAGCCGCGTGACAACGAGCAGCAGAGCCGTCAGAAGTACAACGCACTGGTCAAGATCGACACGATCAACGGTCAGACCGCCGACGAGGCCGCCGCCCGAGTCGACTTCCAGGACCTCACACCGCTGTACCCGAACGAGCGTCTGCGCCTCGAGACCGAGCCGGCGAAGCTGTCGACGCGGATCATCGACCTCGTGTCGCCGATCGGCAAGGGCCAGCGCGGCCTGATCGTCTCCCCGCCGAAGGCCGGCAAGACCGTCGTCCTGCAGGCGATCGCGAACGCCGTCTCGAAGAACAACCCGGAGGCGCACCTGATGGTCGTCCTGGTGGACGAGCGTCCCGAAGAGGTCACCGACATGCAGCGCACGGTGAAGGGCGAGGTCATCGCCTCGACCTTCGACCGCCCCGCCGAGGACCACACCACGGTCGCCGAGCTCGCCATCGAGCGTGCCAAGCGCCTGGTGGAGCTCGGCCACGACGTCGTCGTGCTGCTCGACTCCATCACCCGTCTGGGCCGCGCGTACAACCTCGCCACCCCGCCGTCGGGCCGCGTGCTCTCCGGTGGCGTGGACTCGGCTGCGCTCTACCCGGTCAAGCGCTTCTTCGGCGCCGCCCGCAACATCGAGAACGGCGGCTCGCTGACCATCCTCGCCACCGCTCTCGTCGAGACCGGGTCGAAGATGGACGAGGTGATCTTCGAGGAGTTCAAGGGCACCGGCAACATGGAGCTCCGCCTCAACCGTCACCTGGCCGACAAGCGGATCTTCCCCGCCGTCGACATCAACGCCTCCGGGACCCGTCGGGAGGAGCAGCTGCTCTCCGCCGACGAGGTCGCGATCACCTGGCGCCTGCGTCGTGCCCTCGCCGGGCTCGACCCGCAGCAGGCGCTCGACGTGGTGCTGCGGAACCTCCGGGAGACGCAGTCGAACGTCGAGTTCCTGGTCCAGATCCAGAAGTCGGTGCCGGCGACCAGCGGTCACCACGGCAACGGCCACCAGGAGTAACGCGTGTTCGAGTCGGTGGCAGGGCTGCTGGCGGAACACGAGGAACTGACGCAGCAGCTGTCGGACCCCGCGCTCCACGCCGACCCGGCCCGTGCGAAGAAGGTCAATCGGCGGTACGCCGAACTCAGCCAGATCAAGGCCGCGTACGAAGCCTGGCAGGCGGCGGGGGACGACCTCGCCGCCGCCAGGGAACTCGCGCGTGAGGACGAGGCGTTCGCGGAAGAGGTCCCCGGGCTCGAGGGGCAGCTGGCCGAACGCCAGGAGCGCCTCCGCCGACTCCTCATCCCGCGCGACCCGGACGACGGCCGCGACGTGATCATGGAGATCAAGGGCGGCGAGGGCGGCGAGGAATCGGCGCTGTTCGCGGCCGACCTGCTCCGGATGTACTCGCACTACGCCGAGGGCAAGGGCTGGAAGGTCGAGCTCCTCGAGCGCACCGAATCCGACCTCGGCGGGTACAAGGACGTCCAGGTCGCGATCAAGTCGAACACGACGGACCCGTCCCAGGGCGTGTGGGCGCACCTGAAGTACGAGGGCGGAGTGCACCGTGTGCAGCGGGTGCCGCAGACCGAGTCGCAGGGTCGTATCCACACCTCGACCACCGGGGTGCTCGTCTTCCCCGAGGTCGACGAGCCCGAAGAGGTCGAGATCAACCAGAACGACCTGAAGATCGACGTGTACCGGTCGTCGGGTCCGGGTGGGCAGTCCGTCAACACGACGGACTCCGCCGTGCGCATCACGCACCTCCCGACGGGCATCACGGTCGCGATGCAGAACGAGAAGTCGCAGCTGCAGAACCGAGAGGCGGGGATGCGCGTCCTGCGTGCCCGGATCCTCGCGCGTCAGCAGGAGGAGCTCGACGCCCTGGCGTCGGACGCGCGCAAGTCGCAGATCCGCGGGATGGACCGTTCGGAGCGCATCCGGACGTACAACTTCCCGGAGAACCGGATCGCGGACCACCGCACCGGCTACAAGGCGTACGACCTCGACCGCGTCATGAACGGTGCGCTCGAGCCGGTCATCCAGTCCGCCATCTCAGCGGACGAAGAGGCTCGACTGGCCGCCATCGGCGACCAGGACGCCTGAGCGGCGTGGACCTCCCGCAGCCGACGTTCGCCGCGGACCGCCTCCTGCGTGAGGCGGTCGCGGCGCTGTCGGCAGCGGGTGTGCCCACGCCGCAGGTCGACGCCGAGCTGCTGCTGGCGTGGGCGACCGACACCTCCCGTGGCGCGGTGCAGGCCCGGGCGCTGACCGGGGGAGCGATCGCCGCCGAGCACGTCGAACGCTTCCGGCACGCGGTGGCGCGACGTGTCACCCGCGAACCACTGCAGCACGTCACCGGCGAAGCCCACTTCCGTGCCCTCACCCTGTCCGTCGGACCGGGGGTGTTCGTGCCGCGACCCGAGACCGAGTCGGTCGTGCAGTTCGGCATCGACGCGCTCCGCGCCACCGCGGTCCCCGAGCCGATCGCGGTCGACCTCGGTGCCGGGAGCGGTGCGATCGCCATCGCCATGGACACCGAGGTCCCGAACGCCGTCGTGTACGCCGTCGAGCGGTCGGCCGAGGCCCTGCCGTGGACCCGCCGCAACGTCGACGCCCACGGCGCCACCGTGCGACTCGTCGAGGGCGACCTCGCCGATGCGTTCCCGGAGCTCGACGGACAGGTCTCGGTCGTCGTGTCGAACCCCCCGTACGTCCCGGACGACGCGGTGCCGATCGACCCCGAGGTCCGCGACCACGACCCGGCACTCGCGCTCTACGGCGGACCCGACGGCCTCGACGCCGTACGCGCCCTGACCGAGACCGCGTGGCGGTTGCTCGTCCCCGGTGGTCTCGTCGTGGTCGAGCACGCCGAACAGCAGGGTGCCGGGGTCCGAGCGGTCCTCGCCGCGCGCGGCTTCCGATCACCCGAGACGCACGTCGACCTCACCGGACGCGACCGCACGACCACCGCCACGCGCTAGGCGGACGTGGGTCGGGCCTCCCGGTCGGCGGTCAGGCGGGGGCCGGCTGAGCGTTCGTCGGGACGGGCGTGGTCTCGTGCGCCGCGACGAAGGTCCGGACCGCGTGCCGCAGGTCGGTGTCGTGCTCGACCAGGACGGCTGTGATGCCGACACTCCGAGCGCCGGCGACGTTCTCCGGCATGTCGTCGGCGAAGAACGTCCGCTCCGCGGGGACGCCGTGGTGCTCGAGCACCCGCCGGAAGACGTCCTGCTCGGGCTTGCGCGCACCGAACCTGCTCGACGTGTCCAGGTGCTCGCCGAACAGCGGAGGCAGGGACGGCACCCACTCGTGCAGCCAGCGTCCGGCCAACGGACCGTTGTTCGTGAGGAGCGCCACCCGGCCGTGCTCCTTGGCGATCCGGACCGCTTCGAGCCGGTCGGGAAGCTCGGTCATCGCGGCGCCCCGGACCCGGGCCCACTCGGCCTCGTCGACGTCGCAGCCCATGGCCTCCTGGAAGGCGGCCAGGTACTCGTCGCCGTCCGCGAAGTGCCCCGCCTCGGCACGTTGCTCGCTGCCGGTGTCCCACCAGCGGCGCCGGAGCTCGACGAAGTCGTGTCCCGTCAGCTCGGAGAGTCCGGCCATGCGGGTCTTCCAGTCGTAGCGGACGAGGACGTCGTCCATGTCGAAGAGGAACAGGAGTGGGGGCGCGGGCGTCTCGTTCACGATGCCCCCCATCCTCGCGCACTATCATCGTGCAGGTCATGGCTTCCCGATACGACTGCTCCGACCCCGACGGGCTCCTCACCGGGATGCGGCTCGCCCGAGCCGCCCTCGGTCGCGGTGAACTCGTCGTCGTCCCCACCGACACCGTGTACGGCGTCGCCGCGGACGCGTTCCGCGCGCAGGCCGTGCAGCGCCTCCTGGACGCGAAGGGCCGGACGCGTCAGTCCCCGCCGCCCGTGCTCATCCCGGGCGTGGCGACGATGGACGCCCTCGCCAGCGAGGTCCCCGAAGCGGTGCGACGACTCGTCGACGAGTTCTGGCCCGGCGGTCTCACCGTCATCCTCCGCGCGCAGCCGTCCCTCGACTGGGACCTCGGCGAGACGCGCGGCACCGTGGCGCTCCGGATGCCGGACTCGCGCATCGCGCTCGAGCTCCTGCAGGAAGTGGGACCGCTCGCAGTGTCGTCCGCGAACTCGACCGGTGACCCCGCCGCGATGGACATCGACGACGCCGAACGGATGCTCGGCGACAGCATCGCGGTGTACCTCGACGGAGGCGCGATCCCCGTGCACGAGGGCACCGTTTCCTCGACCGGCTCCACGATCGTCGACGCCACCGGCCTGGCCGCGGGCGACGGCCTGCGGATCGTGCGCCACGGCGTGATCTCCGACGACGAGATCAGGCGGGTCGTCGGGGACGACCTCGTGCGGTGAAGTTCTACCTGCTCGCGGGGGTCATCTCGGCGGTCGTGAGCTTCCTGGTGAGCTGGCTCGTCTGGAAGCTCGGCATCAAGTACAGGTGGTACCCGAAGGTCCGCGAACGGGACGTGCACCGCACCCCGACGCCGAGGCTCGGCGGCATCGCGATGTTCCTCGGCGTGATCGTGTCGCTGCTCTGCGCGTGGTTCCTCTTCCCGGCGATCGCCGGGCAGGACTACTTCCGGCTCGTCTTCGCGGAGCCGGGGCGAGTGCTGGCGGTCCTCGCCGGGGCGACGATCATCGTGGTGCTCGGCGTCGCGGACGACATCTGGGACCTCGACTGGATGACGAAGCTCGCGGGACAGATCATCGCCGCAGGCATCCTCGCGTGGCAGGGCGTCGCGATCGTCTCACTGCCGATCGGCAACACGCTCGGCGTCGGCTCGTCCTACATGAGCCTGATCTTCACGGTGCTCGCCGTCGTCCTGGTGATGAACGCGGTCAACTTCATCGACGGCCTGGACGGTCTGGTCGCCGGCGTCGCGATCATCGCCGGTGGGGTGTTCTTCCTCTACACGTTCTTCATCAACCGCGTGGTCGTCGAGACGGAGTTCTTCTTCAACCTGCCGTCACTGCTGACCGCGGTGCTGGTCGGTGCCTGTGCCGGGTTCCTCGTGCTCAACTGGCACCCCGCGAAGCTGTTCATGGGTGACGCCGGAGCGCTGCTCGTCGGGTTCCTGATGGCCACCAGTGCAGTGTCGATCACCGGCAACATCGACCCCGCGGCGGTCCGGACGCGCACGGACCTGCTGCCGGCGTTCATCCCGATCCTGCTGCCCTTCGCGATCCTCGTCGTGCCGATCCTGGACTTCGCCCTCGCCGTGGTCCGTCGCGTCAGCGCCGGCAAGTCACCGTTCTCCGCGGACCGGAAGCACCTGCACCACCGCCTGCTCGACATGGGGCACTCGCACTTCCACGCGGTGCTGGTCTTCTACGCGTGGACGGCGACCGTCGCGTTCGGTTGCCTGCTGTTCCTCTTCGTCAACTGGTGGTGGGTCACGGCCTTCGTCGCCGTCGGCTTCACGGCGTGCGCCATCGCGACGTTCGCGCCGCTCGGACGCAAGCGCGTGGAGATCGTCGCGCAGACGACCGCCCGGAACGGGGGTGTCGTGGACGCCAGTCTCGACCCGTTGGACCGCGCCGCCTCCACTCGTGACGCACCCACCCGCCCCTCGTCCCACCCGATCTCTGGAGACCCCTCGTGACCACCCCGAACGGCCTCGACCACGTCCGGCCGGTGTTCCGCCGCATCCTCCTGCAGGGCGCGGTCCTCGCCGGTGCCCTCGCCCTCGTCGGGGGTGTCGTCGGCTGGTTCGTCGCCGGCGGCCCCGGCCTCACCGGCGGGCTGATCGGTGCGGTGATGAGCGTCGTGTTCTGCGGGCTCACCGCGGTCAGCGTGCTCCTGGCGATCCGGTTCTCCGGCGGTCAGATGATCTCCGGCGCCTTCTTCGGCACGATCATGGGCACCTTCCTGGTGAAGTTCGTCCTGTTCATCGTCGTGCTCGTGGCGCTCAAGGACCGCGACTGGGTCAACACGCCCGTCCTCGCGGTCGCGATCATCATCGGGGTGATCGGTTCGCTCGTGATCGACGTCACCGTCATCGCACGGGCGCGCGTCCCGATCGGCGTCAGCCTGCCGGGCGACCGAACGGACGCTGAGGATCGCGGCCCCGCTGCCTGAGAGCCCGAGAAGCCGCACACACCTGATAGGCTTCGGGAGCCCGCTGCCGGAGCATGAGCTCGGACGGGCAAGCCTCCACATCAGTCCACCTCCGCGTGCCATGCGTGCGCGCCCCGACACAGGAGACAGCGCTGCTATCCCACGCTCTTCCCCTGTCCCTCATCGCTGCGGGTAACCCCGTCGCGGCGGGGAGCAGCAAGGCCGCCGAGTTCCATGGTCCGTCGATCAACGAGTTCTTCCCGGACCCGATCTTCTTCGCCGGTACTGCATTCGAGATGGACCGCATCGTCCTCATCCGCTTCTTCGCGGTGGCCGTGCTCCTCGTCTTCGCGTTCGCCGGAACCCGCGCGCTCAAGCTGGTCCCCAACCGTGGACAGGCATTCATCGAGTACGCCTTCGACGTCGTCCGTCGGAACACCTTCGACAACCTGGGTGAGAAGGACGGCAAGCGTTTCCTGCCGCTCCTCGCGACGATCTTCTTCGGCGTCCTGTTCATGAACCTCACGGGACTCGTCCCGTTCATGAACATCGCCGGTACCAGCCGCATCGCGATGCCGATGATCCTCGCGATCGTCGCCTACGTCGCGTTCATCTACGCCGGCCTCCGCAAGCACCCGGGCACGTTCCTCCGGAACTCGCTCTTCCCGCCCGGGGTGCCGTGGCCGCTGTACATCATCGTGACGCCGATCGAGATCGTGTCGACCTTCGTGCTCCGTCCGATCACGCTGACGCTGCGACTCCTGATGAACATGGTCGTCGGGCACCTGCTCCTCGTCCTGTTCTTCTCGGCGACCTGGTTCTTCTTCTTCGACGCGGAGAGCCTCTTCAAGTTGTTCGGTGTCGGGACGCTCGCGTTCGGCATCGCCTTCAGCTTCTTCGAAGTCCTCGTCGGATTGCTCCAGGCGTACGTCTTCATGCTGCTGACGGCCGTCTACATCCAGCTCGCGCTGGCTGACGAGCACTGACACCCTTCTGACCCCCTACGGGACCGACACTCGTCGGACCCGCACTTCGAAAGGAAAACACGTGGACGCAACGACCGTTCTCGCGGAGATCAACGGCAACATCGCGACGGTTGGCTACGGCCTCGCTGCGATCGGCCCGGCCATCGGCGTCGGCATCGTCGTCGGCAAGACCATCGAGTCCGTGGCCCGCCAGCCCGAACTCCAGGGTCGCCTCACCACCCTCATGTACATCGGTATCGCCTTCACCGAGGCCCTTGCCTTCATCGGCATCGCGACGTACTTCATCTTCACCGCCCAGTAAGGCATCTCGATGCAGACTGCACTCATCATCGCGGCGGAGGAGACCCACAATCCGCTGATCCCACCGGTGTACGACATCGTGTGGTCCGCGGTGGCCTTCGTCATCATCTTCATCGTGATGTGGCGTGTCGTCACGCCGCGGATCACGAAGATGCTCGATGAGCGCACCGAGGCCATCGAAGGCGGCATCAAGAAGGCCGAAGCCGCCCAGGAACAGGCCGCTGCTGCGCTCGACGAGTACAACAAGCAGCTGGCTGATGCGCGTGCCGAGGCATCGCGCATCCGTGAGCAGGCCCGTGCCGACGCCACCGCGATCGGCAACGAGGTCCGCGAGCAGGCCAGCGCCGACGCCGCACGCATCACCGCGAACGCCCAGGCGCAGATCGAGGCAGAGCGCCAGAGCGCGCTCCAGTCGCTCCGCTCCGAGGTCGGCACGCTCGCACTCGGCCTCGCGTCGGGTGTCATCGGCGAGTCCCTCCAGGACGACGCCAAGGCGACCGCCGTCGTCGACCGCTTCCTCGCCGACCTCGAGTCGTCGCAGGGTGCCCAGACGGCGGCCGGAACGGAGCACTGAGCATGCGCAGCGCCACCCGCGAAGCGATGACGTCCACCAGGGCGGTGCTCGCCGACCTCGGCGGTGCCGTCGACCTGGGCGTCGGAGCACAGATCTTCGCCTCCGGGCGAGCGATCGCCCGGGCGCCGCAGCTGCTCAACCTGCTCGCCGACCCGACAGCCGACACCGCAGGCAAGAAGGTCCTCATCGACCGCGTCTTCGCCGGACAGAGCGACGCCACGCGCGCCGTCCTGGCCGCCGTCGCCGGTTCACGCTGGTCGTCGCAGGGTGACCTGCTGGCCGGCATCGAGGACGCAGCGGTCCGCGCCGTGGCCGCCACGGCGGACCAGTCGACCTCGATCGAGGCCGAGCTGTTCGCCTTCGAGACCGCGGTCCGTTCGGACGCCGGACTCGAGCTCGCGCTCGGGACCAAGCTCGGCAGCGCCGACCAGAAGGGCTCCCTCGCGGAGCGTCTGCTGGCCGGCAAGGTGTCGCAGCAGACGATCACCATCGTGTCGAACCTCGTGCAGCAGCCCCGCGGCCGCCGCATCGGCGAGATCGTGCGTGACGCCTCCCGGATCGTCGCGGACCAGGCGGACAAGCTCGTCGCCACGGTCATCACGGCGACGCCGCTGTCCGACGACCAGGCGGCTCGTGTCGCCCGGGGGATCGCGCAGCGCTACGGACGGGACATCACCGTGAACCGCGTCGTCGACCCCTCGGTCGTCGGCGGGGTGCGCGTGCAGGTCGGCGGCGACGTCATCGACGGCACCGTCGCGACGCGGCTCGCAGACCTCCGTCTGCAGCTCGCCGGCTGAGCGTACGGTCGGACTCGTCCCTCCAAGTCCACAACGGGAACTGCCCCGCCCGGCAGCATCACCCTCTCGGAGCCGAAGGGCCCCGGAAACCAACAAGGAAAATCCCATGGCAGACATCACCATCAGCCCCGATGAGATCCGTGATGCCCTGAAGGACTTCGTCTCGAACTACGAGCCGACGAAGGCCTCCACGGCCGAGGTCGGGCACGTCACCGACGCCGGTGACGGCATCGCCCACGTCGAAGGCCTCCCCGGCGTCATGGCCAACGAGCTGATCCGCTTCCAGGACGGCACGCTCGGCCTCGCCCAGAACCTCGACGAGGACTCGATCGGTGCCATCGTGCTCGGCGAGTTCTCCGGCGTCGAAGAGGGCCAGGAAGTCACCCGCACGGGTGAGGTCCTCTCCGCCCCCGTCGGCGACGCGTTCCTCGGCCGGGTGGTCGACCCGCTCGGCGCCCCGATCGACGGTCTCGGCGAGATCGCCGCCGAGGGTCGTCGTGCCCTCGAGCTGCAGGCGCCGGGCGTCATGTCCCGCAAGTCGGTCCACGAGCCGATGCAGACCGGCATCAAGGCGATCGACGCGATGATCCCCGTCGGCCGCGGCCAGCGTCAGCTGATCATCGGTGACCGCCAGACCGGCAAGACGGCCATCGCGATCGACACGATCATCAACCAGAAGGCCAACTGGGACTCCGGCGACGAGAACAAGCAGGTCCGCTGCATCTACGTCGCCATCGGTCAGAAGGGCTCCACGATCGCCTCCGTCAAGGGTGCGCTCGAGGACGCCGGCGCGATGGAGTACACGACCATCGTCGCCGCTCCGGCCTCCGACCCGGCCGGCTTCAAGTACCTGGCCCCCTACACCGGCTCGGCCATCGGCCAGCACTGGATGTACCAGGGCAAGCACGTCCTGATCATCTTCGACGACCTGTCGAAGCAGGCCGAGGCCTACCGAGCGGTGTCGCTCCTCCTGCGTCGTCCGCCGGGACGCGAGGCCTACCCGGGTGACGTCTTCTACCTGCACTCCCGTCTGCTGGAGCGTTGCGCGAAGCTGTCCGACGAGCTCGGCGCCGGATCGATGACGGGTCTCCCGATCATCGAGACGAAGGCGAACGACGTCTCGGCGTACATCCCGACCAACGTGATCTCGATCACCGACGGCCAGATCTTCCTGCAGTCGGACCTCTTCAACGCGAACCAGCGTCCGGCCGTCGACGTGGGCATCTCGGTGTCCCGCGTCGGTGGTGACGCCCAGGTGAAGTCGATCAAGAAGGTCTCCGGCACCCTGAAGCTCGAACTGGCGCAGTACCGCTCGCTCGAGGCGTTCGCGATGTTCGCGTCCGACCTCGACCAGGCGTCGCGTCGTCAGCTCGACCGTGGTGCCCGCCTGACCGAGCTGCTCAAGCAGCCGCAGTACTCGCCGTACCCGGTGGAGGAGCAGGTCGTCTCGATCTGGGCCGGCACCAACGGCAAGCTCGACACGGTCCCCGTGCCGGACGTGCTGCGTTTCGAGTCCGAGCTGCTCGACCACCTGCGTCGCAACTCCGACGTGCTCACGACCCTGCGCGAGACGAACCAGCTCAGCGACGACACCGTCGCCGAGATGTCGAAGCAGATCGACGAGTTCACGAAGAGCTTCCAGACGAGCGACGGCAAGACGCTCGGCTCGGAGCAGTTCGACGCCGCGGACTCCGAGGACGTCGACCAGGAGCAGATCGTCAAGGGTCGTCGCTAGATGGCAGCGCAGGTCCGGGTCTACCGTCAGCGGATCAAGTCCGCGAAGACCACGAAGAAGGTCACGCGCGCCATGGAGCTGATCTCGGCGTCGCGGATCCAGAAGGCGCAAGCCCGCATGGCCGCGTCCGGTCCGTACTCCCGTGCGGTGACCCGGGCCGTGTCGGCCGTGGCGACGTTCTCGAACGTCGACCACGTGCTGACCACCGAGCCGGCGACGTCGACCCGCGCGGCCGTGGTGCTGTTCACCTCGGACCGCGGTCTCAACGGCGCGTTCAGCACCAACGTCCTCAAGCAGGGCGAGGAGCTCGCCTCCCTGCTCCGCAGCGAGGGCAAGGACATCGTGTACTACCTGGTCGGGCGCAAGTCCGTCGGGTACTTCACGTTCCGTGAGCGCGCGTCGGAGCAGCAGTGGGTCGGCAACACCGACCAGCCGGAGTTCTCGACCGCCAAGGAGATCGGCGACGCCGTCGTGGCGAAGTTCCTGCAGGACACCGCAGAGGGCGGCGTGGACGAGATCCACATCGTCTTCAACCGGTTCCTCAGCCTCGCCACGCAGGAGCCGCAGGTCGTCCGCCTGCTGCCGCTCGAGGTCGTGGACGGAGTGGACGAGCCCCAGGGCGACGAGCCGCTCCCGCTCTACGAGTTCGAGCCGGACGCCGACGCGGTGCTCGACTCGCTGCTCCCGGTCTACATCGAGAGCCGCATCTTCAACGCCATGCTGCAGTCGGCTGCTTCCGAGCACGCCGCCCGTCAGAAGGCCATGAAGGCGGCGAGCGACAACGCCGACTCCCTGATCCGTGACTTCACCCGTCTCGCGAACAACGCGCGACAGGCCGAGATCACGCAGCAGATCTCCGAGATCGTCGGCGGCGCCGACGCCCTCTCGTCGAAGAAGAAGTAGTCCGCCGCGTGCGCGGACAGACACCCACCCCAGGAAGGCACCAGCCATGACCGACACCGCAACCACCGCGGTCGAGACGTCGTCGGCGCCCGGTGTCGGCCGGATCGCCCGTGTCACGGGTCCCGTCGTCGACATCGAGTTCCCGCATGACGCGATCCCGGAGATGTACAACCTCCTGTTCACGACCGTCACCATCGGTGAGTCGTCGCAGGAGATCGGCCTCGAGGTCGCGCAGCACCTCGGCGACGACCTCGTCCGTGCCATCTCCCTGAAGCCGACCGACGGCCTCGTCCGTGGTCAGGAAGTCCGTGACTCGGGCGCTCCGATCTCGGTCCCCGTCGGCGACGTCACCAAGGGCAAGGTCTTCGACGTCCTCGGCAACGTGCTCAACTCCGACGAGAAGATCGAGATCACCGAGCGCTGGCCGATCCACCGCAAGGCCCCGGCCTTCGACCAGCTCGAGTCCAAGACCTCGATGTTCGAGACCGGCATCAAGTCCATCGACCTCCTCACCCCGTACGTGCAGGGTGGCAAGATCGGTCTCTTCGGTGGTGCGGGCGTCGGCAAGACCGTCCTCATCCAGGAGATGATCCAGCGCGTCGCGCAGGACCACGGCGGTGTGTCGGTGTTCGCCGGTGTCGGTGAGCGCACCCGTGAGGGCAACGACCTCATCGGTGAGATGGAAGAGGCAGGGGTCTTCGACAAGACGGCCCTCGTGTTCGGCCAGATGGACGAGCCGCCGGGGACGCGCCTCCGTGTCGCCCTGTCGGCGCTGACGATGGCGGAGTACTTCCGCGACGTGCAGAAGCAGGACGTCCTGCTCTTCATCGACAACATCTTCCGCTTCACGCAGGCCGGTTCCGAGGTCTCCACGCTGCTCGGTCGCATGCCGTCCGCGGTGGGCTACCAGCCGAACCTGGCTGACGAGATGGGTGTGCTCCAGGAGCGCATCACCTCGACGCGTGGCCACTCGATCACCTCGCTGCAGGCGATCTACGTGCCGGCTGACGACTACACCGACCCGGCGCCGGCGACCACGTTCGCCCACCTCGACGCCACCACGGAGCTCTCCCGCGAGATCGCGTCGCAGGGTCTCTACCCGGCCATCGACCCGCTGACCTCCACGTCGCGGATCATGGACCCCCGGTACCTGGGCGCCGACCACTACGAGACCGCCACGCGCGTCAAGCAGATCCTCCAGAAGAACAAGGAGCTGCAGGAGATCATCGCCATCCTCGGTGTCGACGAGCTCTCCGAAGAGGACAAGATCACGGTGGAGCGCGCCCGTCGCATCCAGCAGTTCCTGTCCCAGAACACCTACATGGCGAAGAAGTTCACCGGTGTCGAGGGCTCCACGGTGCCCCTCAAGGACACCATCGAGTCCTTCCGCGCCATCGCCGATGGCGAGTTCGACCACGTCGCGACGCAGGCGTTCTTCAACGTCGGTGGCATCAACGACGTGGAAGAGAAGTGGTCTCAGATCCAGAAGGAGAACCGCTGAGATGGCGGGTCTCACCGTGAGCGTCGTCTCGGCTGACCGCGAGGTCTGGTCGGGCGACACCACCATGGTCGTCGCACGCACGACCGAGGGCCAGATCGGCATCCTCGCGGGACACGAGCCGATGCTCGCGATCCTCGCGCAGGGTCAGGTCCGCATCACGCGGGCTGACGGCTCCACGGTCGCGGTCGACGCGGAGGACGGCTTCCTCTCCGTCGAGCACGACACGGTGACGATCGTGGCGCGGCAGGCCGCGCTGGCGTCCTGACCGGACTGACCGTCCTCCTCCCGCCGTCCGAGACGAAGCGGGAGGGCGGGGACACGGAGCGCACCCTCGATCTGGGTGCGCTCTCGTTCCCGGAACTGGCCACTGAGCGGGCCGCGGTGATCACCGCGGCCCGCTCCGTCAGTTCCGAGGAGACCTCCGCGCGGACGGCGTTGAAGCTCGGGCCGAAGTCGGTCGCTGAGCGGCTCCGCAACCTGGTCCTCGAGACCAGCCCCACCATGCCGGCCGTCGAGCGGTACACGGGCGTGCTCTACGACCCGCTGGACGCCCTGACCGCGGACGCGGCGACGCGCGCCTGGTGGGATCGTCACGTCGTGGTGCAGTCCGCGATGTTCGGACCGGTGGGCGCGGGGGACCGGATCCCCGCGTACCGGCTGTCGCACGACTCCCGGCTCCCCGGGATCCGGCTCGCGTCGCACTGGTCTGCTCCGGCATCAGCGGCGCTGGCGACCCGTCCGCCGGGGCTGGTCCTCGACCTCCGGTCGGAGGGCTACCGCGCGCTCGCGCCGGTGCCGGACAGCGTTCCCCTGCGCGTGGTCAGCGTCGCCGGAGACGGTCGACGCAAGGCACTGAACCACTGGAACAAGACGGCGAAGGGGCGGCTCGTCTCGCTGCTCGGGCGGACCCAGGCGTCGGTTTCCTCGATGCTGGAACTCGCCGCCTGGGCTGCGGCGCACGGAGTCGTCGTCGAGCAGGTCGGGAACGGCTGGGACCTGGTCGCCGAGAGTCTCGAGCCCGTGGCGGTCTGACCTCCGTTCCTCCACAGGGCGGTCGCGACGGTTGGCCGTCCACTGGTCGCTGGAGCGGCCGTCCTGGAGGCCCGACCCACGTCAGGCTCGCCTGCATGCGAACCACAGACACCTCGACCGGACCCACGACCCCGACTTCCCCTCGCCACAGTCACGAGATCGCCGCTGCCGTCACGCTGCCGAGCGCTGCTCGCGCCCTCGTCGCACCGGGCCCCCTGACCACGGCGGGCGGCATCGCGGTCACGACGGCGTGCGGCGCGCTGTCGACCCGCGTGGCGCTCCTCGGGTTCCTGGCCGACCCGGACGCCGATGACCCGATCGGCATCAGCGGGCACGATCCGTTCACCGACCCGATGCCCTCGGCGCTGCTCGGATCCGGTCCGGAGCCCGACCGCGACCGGGTGCGACGGGCCGGCGACCGTTGTGTGGACGCCTGGCGTCAGTGGTCCGGGGACCGCGACTCCGGACAGTCCGTGGTCGGCGTCGGGGGAGCACTCGGGCTCGGTGCGTGGTGTGCGTGGGCGCTGGGCGCGGAGCTCCGTGCCGAGACGCGGGCGCGGTACGCGCTCGACCTGCGCGCTGACGACCCGCTCGCGCAACTGGTGCTCCGCAGTTGCACGCTGGGCATCCGGGCGGCGTGGCGTGGATGAGACCGGGTGCACCGCATCGTCTACGGTTGTGGTGCCGACCGGAGGAGCCGCACGTGCAGGACGACGAGGACCAGCTCGACGACACCGTGCTGCGTGCGTCGGACCGGCGTCGGGCGACCACCGCTCCGGGGCAGCTCGACGACACCTTCGTTCGTCCCGGGCGTCATCGGACTCCGGCGTCGTCTCGCCCGGACCAGGAGGCCGGCCTCCCCGCGGCCGTCCCCTCGATCCGGATCGGGGCACGGGTGTACCGCCTGGACCGTCCCGTCGTCGTCGGCCGGCGGCCCGGCCCCCCGCGGGTCGTCCAGGGCCCGGTGCCGGAACTCGTGACCGTGCCCTCGCCGGGCGGAGTGGTGTCCTCCTCCCACGTCCTGTTCCACGCCGCCGGGTCCACCGCCGTCGTCGACGACCTGCACGCCACGAACGGCACGGTCGTCCGCGCTCCCGGCGCCCCGCCGCACCGGATGCCCTCGGGCGCCTCGATGGTCGTGCTGACCGGTACGGTTGTCGACATCGGGGACGGCGCCACCATCGAGGTGCTGTCGCCGTACCTGCGGTCCGTCCCTCCCGGCGGTCGCGAGTCGTCCGGACCCCTCTTGTCTCCACCGTCCACCACCGGTCCGTCCCGAACCCCCAGAGAGCGACCCTGAACCGTGACCGAACTCGGCCGTGCTGCCTCCTCCCACGCCATCGACCTGCCCGACGGCAACGGTGCGACGCTGACCTTGTCGTGGGGGGCCGCGACCGACGTCGGACGCCGCCGTGACCACAACGAGGACAGCTACATCGTCGACGCCCCCTACTTCGTGGTGGCGGACGGCATGGGTGGCCACCTGGCGGGTGACCGGGCGTCCGACGCGGTCGTGCGCCGCCTCGGCGACTCCACCACCGAACCGTTCGCCTCGCGGCAGACCATCCAGCGGGCACTGCTGCTCGCCACCGCCGACATCGAGCGGGCAGCGGGCGGCAACGCCATCGGGGCAGGCACGACCGTCACCGGCGTGGCGCTGGTCGCGACGCACGGACAGCCCTCGGCACTCGTGTTCAACGTCGGTGACTCGCGCACGTACCGCAGCGATGCGGGAGCACCCTTGAAGCGACTGACGATCGACCACTCGGTGGTGCAGGAGATGGTGGACGCCGGTGTCCTCCGGGCCGAGGACGCCGAGTCCCACCCGGACAGCAACGTCATCACCCGGGCCGTCGGGTTCGGCGAGCCGCCGGAGCCGGACTGGTGGACCATCCCGCTCCGGACCGGCGACCGCTACGTGGTCTGCTCGGACGGCCTGACGAAGGAGATCGGCGACGTCGGCATCTCGCGCATCGCTGCGAAGGTCGACGACCCGCAGGAGCTCGCGGAGCGGCTCGTGGGCGACGCCGTCATCGCCGGCGGTCGGGACAACGTCACGGTCGTCGTGCTGCAGGTCGACGACGCCCCGGCGGTGCCCGACGACATCGAGGACACCCTCCCGCGTCACTGACCTCGACGGGACATGCTGCGAACGGGTCTGGACGACCAGGCCCGGTAGAATCCCGCAATGCCGTCGTGACCACGCCACTCAGCCGGGAAGGAGCGTCCATGGCCCGCAGACTGCCGTCGAGCCCTCCCGTGCTCCCGGGCTTCAGTCCGGTGCACGTGCTCGGCTCCGGTGGCTTCGCCGACGTGTTCCTCTACGAGCAGGACATGCCCCGACGCCAGGTCGCGGTCAAGGTCCTGCTCGACGAGGTCGTGGACGACCGCGTCCGCCAGATGTTCCAGGCCGAGGCGAACCTGATGGCGCGTCTCAGCACCCACCCCTCGATCCTCACCGTGTTCCAGGCGAGCGTCGCCGCGGACGGTCGCCCGTACCTCGTGATGGAGCTCTGCTCGGCGTCGATCAGCGAGCGCTACCGTCGCGAACCGGTCCCGGTGTCGCAGGTCCTCTCGGTCGGCGTGCGGATCGGCTCGGCGCTCGAGACCGCACACCGCGACGGCGTGCTGCACCGTGACGTGAAGCCGTCGAACATCCTGCTCACGGCCTACGGCAACCCGGTGCTGTCGGACTTCGGGATCGCCGCGACCCTCGGAGAGGCCGATCCCGACGAGCCCGTCGGCATGTCGATCCCGTGGTCGGCGCCGGAGGTGCTCGGCGACGAGTCGCGCGGCACGATCCAGTCCGAGGTCTACTCGCTCGCAGCGACCGTGTACTCGCTCCTGGCCGGACGGAGTCCGTTCGAGGTGCCCGGCGGCAAGAACGGCGCCGCCGACCTCATGGCGCGGATCGACAAGGGCGGACCGCTGCCCACCGGGCGTCCCGACGTGCCACCGACCCTCGAACGAGTCCTGGGTGCAGCGCTCTCGCGGCGCCCACGGGACCGACCTCCGACGGTCATGGAACTCGTGCGTGGGTTCCAGCAGGTCGAGGCCGAGCTCGGTCTCCCGCAGACCCCGGCCGAGGTCGCGGTCGAGGCCTGGGCGGTCGCCACACCGTCGCGGCCCGACGAACAGACCGTCATCGCGGCGGTCGGTGCGGGTGGCGGTGGGGCCGGAGCTCGGTCGGGCCGTCGTCGTCGGACCCGCTCCACCCTGCGCGGCGGCGCGGTGGCGAGCGCGTCAGAGAGTGTCGGGACCGTCCACCGGTCCGCCTCCACCGCGGGCGGCCGCCGCGGATCGCGATCTGCTCTGGTCTGGGCGACCGTCCTGTCCTCGGTCGTGGTGGTGGCGCTTGCCGTGACCACCGTGGCTGTCCTCACCCGCGGCGGTGACGACGCCGTACCCGTCGTGTCGGACGTCAGCGCCACCGCCGGTGCGTCCGCCGTGACGTTCCGCTGGACCGATCCGGGCCTCCAGCAGGGCGACACCTTCGTCGTGACGACCGACGGTGCGACGAGCCAGCAGACCGGGACGACGTTCGTCGCGACCGGCCGCCCCGGCGTCGAGCAGTGCATCCGGGTCGCGGTGAACCGTGACGGCCGCACCGGGGCGGACAGCGTCGAGCGGTGCGGCACGATCGGCGGAGCCCGGTGATCCGACGGCTGCTCGCTGCCCGGCGTTCCGCGACCGTGACGACCGCGGTGGCCGTCGTCGTCGGGGCGGTCGTCGCCGGGACGGCGCTCGTGTCGAACGGCTACCACGCACAGCGCGTCGACCTCGGCGACGGCACGGTCTGGGTGCCCTCGGCGCAGTACGGTGCGGTGGGCCGCGTCAATCCACAGGTGCTCGAACTGAACACCGCGGTGGAGACCTCCTCGGACGCCACTTCCGTGCTGCAGCACGGATCGACGGTCTACGCGGTCGACCAGACGAAGGGCACGGTGGCCCGGGTCGACGTCGCGGACGCCACCCTGGGTGACGCCGTCACGCTGCCCACGGGTTCGCCGACCGTCCTCTTCGCCGGGGACACCGCCGTCATCGGCAACGCGGACACCGGCGACCTCTGGTCCACACCCGCGGACTCCCTCGACGAGTTCGACGCCTCGACGGACCCGCAACTGACCCTGGGTGCCGATGCCGTGTTCGACGCGTCTGCCGACCATGTCGCGGTGTACTCGCCGCGGACCGGCACCGCCTCGCTCGTCGCTCTGGATCCGACCCCGACCGTCGAACGCCGCTCATCCGTCCGGATGGACCGCACGCACGCCTTCCAGGTCGCGACCGTCGGTGACCACATCGCCGTCCTCGACCGCACCGACGGCGTGCTCTCGATCGACGGACGGACCGTCGACCTGGGGGACCGAGTCGGCTCCGCACCCGCGTTGCAGCAGTCGACCAGCACCGGTGACGACGTGACGGTCGCGGGCACTGCCGGCCTCGTCCGTGTGTCCGCTTCCGGCGCCGTGCAGCAGTCCGCCCTCGCCGTCTCCGGACGTGCCGCTCGACCGTGGACCGACGACGGGTGCACGTTCGGAGCGTGGAGTGGCGGGCAGGCGATCGACACCTGCGACGGTCGTGCCGTGCAGGACCTCGACCGGGTTCCGGGCGGCGCGGCGCTCCAGGTGGTGCACAACGGGCGCACCGTGGTGGCCAACGACCCGGAGACCGGGCGCTCCTGGGCCGTCGGCCGCAGCGGCCAGCTCATCGACAACTGGGCGCAGCTCGTCGACGAGCAGGACGACCAGCAGCAGGAGCGGGCGTCGGACGACGACCCGGAGGTCGAGAAGGAGCAGGCCCCGCCCGTCGCGGTCGACGACGACCTCGGCGCTCGTCCGGGCCGCACCACGACCCTCCCGGTCCTGCTCAACGACCACGACCCGAACGGCGACCCGCTGGTCGTCAGCGACGTCGGCGACGTCGACGACTCGGTGGCGCGCGTCACGATCGTCACCGACGGCCAACAGCTGCAGGTCTCCCTGCCCGCCGCGGCCACCGGCGTCGTGACGTTCCCGTACACGATCACCGACGGCAACGGGGGGTCCGCGACGGCGACCGTCCGGGTGACCGTCCGGCCGGAGTCCGAGAACGAGCCGCCCCGGCAGGTCCGCGCGACACGGGCCGACGTCGTCCGGGGCGGGCACGTCTCGACGAACGTCCTCGGCGACTGGATCGACCCGGACGGCGACCCGGTGTACCTCGAGTCGGCCGACCCGTCCGAGGGCGACCACACCTCGACCACGCCGGACGGCCTGCTCGACTACCGCAACGACAGCGGTCGCACCGGCGACCGGGTCCAGCAGGTCACCGTCAGCGACGGCCGGGACACCGGTCGCGGTCCGGTCACGGTGACGGTGGCGGCGCAGGGCGACGTGCCGCTGCGCGCCGAGGGCTTCCCCGTGAGCGGGTACGCCGACAAGCCGTTCACGGTGGAACCGCTCGACCACGTCCGCGGGGGCAACGGTGGCGTCACCCTCACGAGCGTGTCGTCAGCGCCGGGCCTGACGGTGACGCCGAGCTACGACAGCGGGACCGTGCGCGTCGAAGCGCGGACGCCGGGGGACTGGCAGCTCGAGTACACCGTCTCGGACGGCACCAAGACGGCCAGCGACGTGGTGCGGATCACCGTGCTCGCGCCGCCCGACGCCTCGGCCGCGCCGGTGACGACGCCGAAGACCGTCTTCGTCACCACGCTCTCGTCGAAGGACACCGACGTGACGGCGACCGACTTCGACCCGGCCGGCGGCGTCCTCCTCGTCACCGGACTCGACGGGCCGCCGAGCGGTTCCGGCGTCCAGGCCGACGTGGTCGACCAGCACATCGTCCGGGTCAGCCTCACCGCACCGCTGGACGGCCCGGTGTCCTTCGGCTACACGGTGTCGAACGGACTCGCGACGGCCACGGGCACGATCACGGTCGTCGAGATCCCCGAGCCGGACCGCATCCAGCCGCCCGTCGCCCAGCCGGACACGGCGACCGTCCGGGTCGGCGCCGTCACCGACATCGACGTCCTCGCCAACGACACCCAGCCGGAGGGCGGCGCGATCTCGCTGCTGCCCGACCTCGTCCAGGACGTCCCTCGCGGTGCCGGTCTGCTGTTCGCCTCCGGTGACCACCTGCGCTACCTCGCACCGAACACCCCGGGCACCTACACGGCGGCGTACCGGGTCGCCGGACCGGACGGGCAGACCGCAGACGCGACCGTCTCGGTGTCCGTCCGTGACCGCGACCGTGCGACGAACGGCGCGCCCGTCCCGCAGACGGTGACGGCGCGCGTGGTCGCCGGTCAGTCCGTGCGCGTCTCGGTGCCCCTGAGCGGGATCGACCCGGACGGCGACTCCGTGCAGCTCGTCGGCGTGGCATCGAACCCGGAGAAGGGCTCGGTGGCAGACGTCGCCGCCGATTCGCTCACCTACGAAGCCGGTGACTACTCAGCGGGGACGGACGAGTTCACCTACACCGTGGTCGATGCCCTCGGGGCCCGCGCCACGGGCACGGTCCGCGTCGGCATCGCCCCGCGTGCCGACGCGGCCGGCCGTCCCGTCGCCGAGGCCGACCGCGTCACCATCCGCCCCGGCGGATCCGTGTCCGTCCGGGTGCTGCAGAACGACTCCGACCCCGAGGGCGGTCGCCTCACCGTCACCGCGGTGGAGCCCACCGCGCCCGACGTCCGCGCGCGGGTCGTCGGCGGCCAGACCGTCCAGGTGACCCCGCCGCCGTCCGCCCGGCGCGGCGACTTCGCGGTGGCGTACACGGTGGCCGACGACCAGGGCGCGACCAGCACCGCGTTCGTCACCGTGACGGTCGACGAGGACGCACTCCCACTGCGCCCCGAGGTCGACGACACCGTGCTCGACCTCCAGGACGTGCTCGGACGGCAGACCGTCACCGTCGACGTCCTCCGGAACGTCTTCTTCGCCGAGGGCACCGACGCGGACCTCCGGATCGGCGTGGTCGACGGCTACCGCGGCACCGCGTCCGTCACCGGTGACGACCGCCTCGTCGTCCGCGTCTCGGACACGTCGCAGGTGATCCCGTTCTCGGTCGCACGACGCGACCACCCGGACGTGGTGTCCTACGGCTTCGTCCACGTCCCGGGCGCTGACGACGCGCTCCCGCAGCTCGACCGGACCGCTCCCGCGGTCTCCGTCCGCAGTGAGTCGACGGTCCGTATCCCGCTGTCCCGCTACGTCGTGACCGCGAACGGCAAGACCGCGGTCGTCACCGACCCCGGGGCCGTGAAGGCGACGCACGCCGACGGTGGTTCCCTGGTGGTCGACGACTCGACGCTGCAGTTCACCTCGTCGAAGCTCTACTTCGGCAAGGCGTCGATCTCGTTCGAGGTGACGGACGGATCGGCCGCGAACGGCGGAACCGGACGCGTCGCGACCCTCGTGCTGCCGATCACCGTGACGCCGCGCTCGAACCAGCCGCCGGCGCTCACGGGGACGACCCTCGAGATGCAGCCCGGCGACCGGCGCGTGCTCGACCTCACCAAGCTGACCGACTACCCGTACCCGGGGGACCTGCCGGAGTTGCGGTGGTCCGTGGTCGAGCGACCGGGCAACGGCACGACGGCGACGATCTCCGGGCAGCGCCTGACCGTCGCGGTCGACGACGCGGCGTCACCGGGCGAGCGGTCCACGGTCGGCGTCGGTGTCGCCGACTCGACGGCCCAGGGGCGATCGGGCCGCATCACCATCGAGGTCGTCACGTCGACCCGACCGCTGGTGCAGCCCGGACCGGACAGCGCGGTCGTACGACGAGGCACGTCCACCACGGTCGACGTGCTCGCCAACGACCGACAGACGAACCCCTTCCCGGGGCAGCCGTTGCGGGTCGTCGACATCCGCGGCCTCGCCGGCGGCATCCCCGCGGGCGTGACGATCACCCCGAGTGCCGACCGGTCGCGCCTCCGGGTGAGCGTCGCCGCGGACGCGAAGCCGGTCGACACACACCTGCAGTACCGGGTCGTCGACGCGACGGGGGACGCCGACCGATCCGTGTGGGGCGACGTGACGGTCTCGGTGCAGGACGTCCCGGACGCGCCCGGTACCCCGACCCGGACCGGTACCGAGGCCGGTGGGCGGGTCACGCTGAACTGGTCCACCCCCCGTGCGAACAACGCACCGATCACCGGCTACCGCGTGACCGGGACCGGCGGCGTCACGAAGGACTGCGGCACCGCCACCGTCTGCACGGTCACCGGGCTGGACCCGACCGCGTCCTACCGGTTCAGCGTCCTGGCCGAGAACGAACTCGGCAGTTCGCAGCCGTCGCCGCAGTCCGCCACGATGAGCGCCGACTTCGTCCCGACGGCACCGACCGGGCTCTCGGTCGTCCCCGACCGGACGAACCCCGGGCAGCTCGACGTCTCGTGGAACGCGGTGCCCCGACCCGCCACGGGCAGCGCCGTCGACGACCACGTCGTGACGATCGCCGGCCCTGGTCTCAGCGACACGAGACGGACGGGCACCGCGACGACCACGTCGTTCAGCGGCGCGACGAGCGGCGCGGTCTACGTCGTGACCGTCTCGCCCCGCAACGACGCGGCCCGGGACGGCACGGTCGTGCAGTGGAACAGCGCGACGGCGTCCGGAACCGCCGTCGGGACCCCCGGCGCGCCGCAGGACGTCCGGGCCGTCACCGGTGAGCAGCCGGACGACCAGGGCAAGTCGACGGTGACGATCACCTGGTCGCCCGCGGACGGTGCCGGGGGGTCCGGTCCGACCTACCGGGTGTACCGGGTCGCACCGGGGAGCAGCCCGAGCTGCGACGCCCTGTCCGGCCAGACGTCGCTCGGCGCGGAGTCCGGGACGACTGACGCGGGTGTCGGCGGCGGTGGCGTCCGGTACGCGGTGGTGTCCGACAACGGCCTGTTCTGCAACGTCGCCTCCGCCAGCGCGGTCGCCTACGAGACCCCGGGCGGCACCGCTGCTCCGGCCGTCGCGATCGTCTCCGGGGCGACCGCCACGCAGTCCGACCTCCGGGTCACCGCCCCGGGTGCGGAGGTCGACCACTACCGCCTCCAGACGGGCACATCGGTCCTCTCGCTCCAGCCCGGCCAGGCCTGGACCGGGGTGCCCGGGACCGGCGCGCGGAACGCCCCGGCCACCCTCACGCTCCAGGCGTGCGGGGCGCCCGGCGACGCCTTCTGCACCGGCACGGACGATTCGTGGTCCGCACCGGGTGTCGCCTTCGACACGTCGAGCTCGGTGGACGGCGCGCAGGAGGGGCAGCAGATCGTGGTCAGCGGTCCGACCGTCGGCAGCGGCGTGAGTGTGACGTCGTACACGGCCCGGTGGTACAGCGATGGCGACGGCACGGTCGCGATCACGCCACAGGACGGTGACACCTGGCAGCCCGGCGACACGGCCCCGACAGCGCCAGCCGGCGCCAAGTCCGTCCGGATCCTCGTCACGGTGCAGCTGGACGCCGACCCCAGGCTCTCGGCCACGACCGGCAGGTCCTCGCCGACGTCAGACGTCGCAGCGGCCGACCCACCGCCCGCCGACCCACCGCCCGCCGACCCACCGGTGGACCCTCCGGCTGATCCGGCACCCGGTGCCGGCGACCCCGCCCAGCCGACATCGTGACCGCCAGCACCGCCGACGCCGTCCCCACCACCGAAGGAACGACACCCGCATGAGCATGACCCCGGAGCAGGCCACCTGGTTCGCCGACGTCGCCGGCCGCATCGTGACCAACGTCGAGCAGGTGCTCCTCGGGAAGACGTTCGTGATCCGCCTCGCCGTCACCGCGATGCTCAGCGAGGGGCACCTGCTGCTCGAGGACGTCCCCGGGACCGGCAAGACCAGCCTGGCGCGCGCCCTCGCCCAGAGCGTGCAGGGGTCGACGAACCGTGTCCAGTTCACCCCGGACCTGCTGCCCGGCGACATCAGCGGCATCAGCGTGTACGACCAGCGTGCGCAGGCGTTCGAGTTCCACCGTGGTCCGGTGTTCGCGAACATCGTCCTGGCCGACGAGATCAACCGCGCGAGCCCGAAGACCCAGTCGGCGCTGCTCGAGGCGATGGAGGAGTCCGCCGTCACCGTGGACGGCGTCACCCACCGGCTGGCGCAGCCGTTCATGGTCGTCGCCACACAGAACCCGATCGAGCAGGCCGGCACCTACCGCCTGCCCGAGGCGCAGCTCGACCGGTTCCTCATGAAGACGTCCATCGGTTACCCGGACCATGCGGCGACCGTCCGGATCCTCGAGACGTCCGCGGCGCCGTCCGCAGCGGTCCCCGTCGCGAGCGTGGTGCCCGCGGCGACCGTCACCGAGATGGCCGCTCTCGCCCGTACCGTGCACGTGGACCCGGTGATCGCCGACTACGTCGCGCGCCTGGTGGACGGCACCCGTGGCGCGACCGAGGTCCGACTCGGCGTCAGTGTGCGCGGAGCGATGGGCCTGATGCGCGCGAGCCGCGTCCTCGCCGCCGTCAACGGTCGGCACTACGTCACGCCCGACGACGTGAAGGCACTCGCCGAGCCGGTCCTCGCGCACCGCATGGTGCTCGATCCGGAGGCCGAGTTCGACGGCGTCAGTGCCTCGAGCGTCGTCGCGCAGCTGCTCGTCGACACGCCACCACCGGCCGACCGGGTCCCGCGGTGACGGACCACCGTCCCACCGGGACGCGTTCCCGGCGGCCCCTCGCGACACGGTCGCGTCGGGCGGCCACCCAGGAGGGCGCCCGGACGGTCGCCGGACCCACCAACGTCCGGACCCGTCTGGTCGGTGACCGCGAGGACGTCGCCGCTGACGCCGTGGTCGGTGTGGTCCGCGCGTGGCGTACGGCCGGGAGGCTCGTCATCCGTGTCCGGGACGACGTCGCCTCCGTCGTGACGGGCCTCGGATGGACCGCAGTCGTCCTGACGATCGTCGCGTTCGTCGCGGGGTACCGTTCCGGGCTCCGCGAGGTCGTGGTCGTCGGGTGGGCGGGGGCGGTCCTGGTGGTGGTGGCGGCGATCGCGCTCCTCGGCCGGTCCCGGCTGCTCATCCGGATGACACCACCGCAGCACCGCGTGGTCGTCGGGGCCGACGCCGGGGTGACGATCACCGCCGAGAACCCCACGCGCCTGCCGACCGTCCCGACGACGGTCGAGGTGCCGGTCGGGGTCGGACTCGTCGACGTCACGATCCCCGCGGTACCGCCGCGAGGCACCTTCGAGCAGCACGTCGCGGTCCCGACCGTCCGCCGAGGGGTCCTCGACGTGGGACCGGTGACGGGCGTCCGTGCGGACCCGGTCGGCCTGGTCCGCCGGGAGGTCGTGTGGACCGCGCGTGAGCAGGTCATCGTGCACCCGCGGACGATCGCGATCCCGTCGACGAGCACCGGTCTGGTCCGCGACCTCGAGGGGCAGGCGACCACCGACCTCTCACCCGCAGACATCGCGTTCCACGCGATCCGCGAGTACATGCCGGGCGACGACCCGCGGACGATCCACTGGAAGTCGACGGCGAAGACCGGCGCGTTCATGGTGCGACAGTTCGAGGACACCCGACGTTCGCACCTGGTCGTCGCGCTCGGCGTCGCCCGCGCGGAGTTCGCCGACGACGACGAGTTCGAGCTCGCGGTCAGCGTGGCCGCGTCGCTCGGCACCCGCGCCGTCCGGGATGGCCGTGAGGTCACGGTGGTGGTCTCGGAACGGACCCCGGAGTTCGCCAAGCGCGCCGTCCGTGCCGTGCACCCGATGCCGACCGTCACGCCGACCCGGTTGCTCGACGCGTTCGCCCGGGTCGGACTGGCGGACGCCTGCCTGCCGGTCGCCGAGGTCGCGCGCATCGTCGGGCGCGACACCCCCGGGATCTCGGTCGCGTTCCTGGTCGTCGGGTCGACCGTCGGCGTGCCGGCCCTCCGCCTCGCGGCGACCCGGTTCCCGATCGGGGTCGAGGTCGTCGCCGTCGTCTGCGAGCCGGAGGCCGTGCCCCGGTCGGTGCGCGTCGGTGGCCTGACGATCATGACCGTGGGGTACCTCGAGGACCTCCGCCACGCACTGCAGCGATCGGTCTCCGTGTGACGGCCGACGAGCGCCGGTCCCCGCGTCCTCCCGTGGCCCGCTCCGGTCCTCGTTCCGGCGCGCGCGCAGCCCGACGACGTCGCGCGGCACCGCTGCGTCTCGTCGCGGGCACCCTGGCCGTCTGGCTCCTCGTGGCGCTCGCGAGTACGGCTTGGTGGCCGATCCACCGTGACGCCAGCATGGTGTCCGCGGGGGCCACCGCGGTGGTGGTCGGTTCGGTGATGGCGCTCCTGGGAGCGGGGATGCGCCTCCCGGCCGCGGTCGTGTCGATCGCGACCGTCGTCGGGTTCGCGGCGACGGGGGTGCCCGCTGCTGTGCCCGGTGCGGCCGACGGTCCGCTCCCGACGGTGCCCGGGCTGGTGGACCTGTTCAGCGGCGTCGCCCTCGGGTGGCGGCAGCTCCTGACCATCAGCCTGCCGGTCGGGTCCTACGAGGCGCTCCTCGTGCCGTACTTCGTGTCCGTGCTCCTCGTGACGGTCGTCGGCGTGAGCATCGCGACCCGTGCCTCCCGTCCGGAACTGGCCAGCTTGCCGGCGCTGGCGCTCTTCGTGACCGGCACGGTCTTCGGTCCGACCCGGCTCGAGACCTCCGTCTGGCTCGGGGTCCTGCTGGCGGGGATCGCGCTCGTGTGGGCGTTGACCGTCCGGCACCTCCGCCGTGCGGCGACCGTCGCGGCGACCACCGGTACCCGCATCCCGATCGCCCGTGCCGTCGTCCGGCCTGCGCTGGTCGGCACGGCCACGATCGCCGCGGCGGCGGTCGTCGCGACCGGACTCGGCTTCGTGGCACCGCCTGCCGGCACCCGTACGGTCGCGCGGAGCGGCGTCGTCAAGCCCTTCGACCCGCGAGACCAGGTCAGCCCGCTGAGCGGGTTCCGCGCCTACGAGGAACGCGGTCGGGCCGAGCAGCCGCAGCTCACCGTCACCGGACTGCCCGCCGGCGGGTTCATGCGGATCGCCACCCTCGACAGCTACGACGGCGTCGTCTACCGCGTCGGTGGGCCGGACGGCGACGCGGCATCCGGCTCGTTCGAGCGCGTCCCGACCGCGGTGGACACACGTGACGTCCGGGGGACCGCCGTCCGGGTCGTGGTGACCGTGGACGGGTACCGGGGCGTCTGGCTGCCGACGGTCGGGGAACTGACGTCGGTGTCGTTCCGCGGCCCGGACGCCGATCGCGAGCGGACCGCCTTCTTCTACAACCGCTCCACCGGCACCGCAGCGGTCGTCGACGGCGTGAGCGACCGCACCCGGTACACGCTGTCGGCGGTGCTCCCCGACCAGCCGACCGAAGACGAACTGCGCGACGCACGACCGGGTGATGCGGTCGTCCCGACTCCGCGTGACGTCCCCGCTGCGGTGCAGGACGCCGTGCGGGCAGACAGCGACGCGGACACCAGCGACGGGGCGCAGTTGCTCGCGGCCCTGCAGGCACTGCAGCGCAACGGCTACGTCAGTCATGGCGTCGGCGACGACCGTCCGAGCCGGAGCGGACACGGCGCCGACCGGATCGCGGAACTCCTCACCGCGGTGCCGATGGTGGGGGACCAGGAGCAGTACGCCGTCGCCGCTGCTCTCATGGCCCAGGAGATCGGTTTCCCCGCGCGGGTCGTCCTGGGGTTCACGGCCGGTGGCGACTCCGGTGCGCGGGACACGACCAGCGGGGCGACCACCGGCCGGACCACCTTCCGCGGTTCGGACGTCACCGCACGCATCGAGGTCGACACGGCGCAGTGGGGATGGGTCATGCTCGACCCGAACCCGGCGGTCCGCGAGATCCCGGACCAGTCCGACCAGACGCCGAAGCCCGTGACACGGCCGGAGACCGTCGTCCCGCCGCCGCCAGCCCAGCAGCTCGACCAGGACGAGCAGACACCGCCGCAGGCGGACCGGGACACCCCGCCGACGCAGCCGGTGTGGTTGCAGATCCTGCTCGCCGTGCTGCCGTGGGCACTCGGGGTCCTCGGGCTCCTCGCACTCGTGCTGCTCCCGATCGCCACCGTCGTGCTGGCCAAGCGTCTCCGGCGTCGACGGCGGAGACGAGCACCGGAGCCCCGGACGCGCGTGGTCGGCGCCTGGGACGAGTACCGGGACGCCCTGCTCGACGGCGGACACGACGTCACCCCGTCGGCGACCCGCCGCGAGGTCGGTGCAGCCGCACCCGGCGAGGCCGGCGCGGTCATCGCAGCCGACGCCGATGCGGCCGTCTTCGGTCCGAGCGACGTCGACGACGCCGTCGCCGACCGGACCTGGGCGGCGGCGGACGGGGCGATCGCCGCCCTGCGCGCTGGGCGCGGTCGGCGCGACCGGTTCCGCGCGGCGACGTCGCTGCGGTCCTTCCGGCGGTCGTTCCGGCGGTGAGGGGCAGTGCCACGTCGCCGTCGGGAGCGGTCGGAGAGTGCTCCGATCGGCGGTGACTACGATGTCCCGAGGCCGGAGGCACCTCGCGGACGGCCGGACGAGGACAGAGGCACCCTGTGATCAGATGCGAACACTGCGGATCGGCGCTCCCGGACGGAGCGATCTTCTGCGGTGAGTGCGGACGAGCCGTCACGACCTCGGCAGCTCGCCGCACTGCACCCGTCGAAGCCGCCGACCGTGCGACCCCGCCACCGCTGCAGCAACCCGACGCGCACGGCCGCGTGCCCGAGACCGGCGACGACGCCTGGCTCCCGGAGTCGACGCTCGACCCCGCGACCCGCGCCTGGCTGACCGGCGCCGATCGTGCGCGTCCCGCGCCGGCAGCGGCCGGCTCGGTTGGTGCTGGTGCCGGTGACGCCCCCGACGCGTCGTCCGGCTCCATCACTCCGCGCCCCGACCTGACGCCGCGCGGTGCCCCCAGCCACGTGCACGGTGCCGGCACCGGTCTCGGCGACTGGACCGGACGCCCCGCCGGTGCAGAGACGCCCACGGAGCCGACACTCGATCCCGACGCCTTCCCCTCCGAGGCCGTCGCTCCGCAGGACGACCCGGAGGTCCAGCGCACCGCCGCCTGGGCCCCCCTGGGGACGGACGCCGCGGACTCAGCCGGTCCCTCTGCTGACGTCCCGGTCTGGGAACCGCAGACGACCACGGCTGCTCCGCCGGCCGGACCCTCCTGGTGGGTCGGTCGTGCCCCCTCGGCTGCGGTCGCGGCCACGCAGACGTCCTCGGACGATGCTGACGGATCCAGTGCCGGCGAGGCCGACGACGCTCCCCGGCCCGGTGACACCGCGGCGTTCCAGCCGGTCCTCGAGCGGCGCGCGCCCCGCCCCGCTCCGCTCGTGGCGCCGGGGAGCCAGAGTGCGACCTGCCACGTGTGCGGGCACGCTCTCGAGCCCGACGACATCTTCTGCGAGGAGTGCGGATCCGTCCGACCCGCCGTCACCGCGGCGTTCACCGGTCCCGTGATGCCCCTGCCGCTCACCCGGCCGGACTGGGCCGCTGACGAGGACGCCCTCCGTAGCGCAGTCTCCGACGCCCACGAGCTGACCGAGGACCGCGACGGTGCGGGTGGCCCCAGCACCCACCAGCCCGTCGTCGACGAGCCCGTGGCCGATGAGCCCGTCGCCGACGAGCCCGTTCCTGACGAGACCGTGGTGGACGGACTTGCTGCCGATCAGCACGACCCGGTCGAGACCGCGGCCGGCGAGCCCGTCGTCGACGACGCTGGTGGTGCTCTCGCCGAAGCGCAGGACTCCGATCCGGCGCACAGCGACAGCGACAGCAGCGACGTCACGGTCGACCAGGAGGCCCTCATCCCCTCCGCGGCGCCGCTCCCGCCCGTCGCACCCCGGCAGCCGCCGGTCGCTGCACCCCTGCCCCCTGTCGGACTCCCGGACGAGGCTGCGGACGGCGGAGCGCCGGTCGACCCGGTGTTCGACGCGGACGAGGACGAGGACGTCGAAGAGACGCGCATCGTGTCCCGTACCGCCGATCACGCCCCGTTCCTGCTGCACTTCAGCACCGGCGAGCGGCTCGGCGTCCACGGGTCGGCGCTCCTCGGGCGGCTGCCGCGCCCGGAGGCCGGTGAACGGTTCGACGACCTGCTGACCATCCGCGACCCCGGCAAGTCCGTGTCGAAGACGCACCTGGAACTCGGGCGCGACGGTGACGACCTCTGGGTGTCCGACCGCTACTCGGGCAACGGCACGGTGGTCCGGCACATCGACGGGTCGATCCGCCGCTGCGAGCCGGGGCGCCGGTACCGGGTCGAGCGTGGTGCTCGTGTGGACGTGGGGGAGCAGTTCTTCCTGCTGCAGTGACGTCCGCGGCCGCCTCTCCAGAGTGACGCGTTCGCCCGCCGGTTCTCCACAGTCCTGGTCGGGGACCGCTGGCGGGTGCGTGTTCGCGCTGTGATGGGGGACATGGAACCTCGTGGAGCAAGTCGCGTGGCCGTGACGGTGGCGGTCCTCATCCTCGCCGGGACGCTGGTCGTACCGATCGGCAGTGTGCCGGCCCTGTGCTGCGCGGCGGCGGTGTGCACGCTCGTCGGGCTCTCGGTGCGGTCTCGAGGACACGACGGTGAGCCTCCGGTGGTCGTCGTCCCGCCCGGTGCCGATGCCGGTGCCGAGCGCGGCGAGTCCGTCGGTGCCCGTGAAGAGGCCCTCGCGAGTCCCGGCCCAGCACGGGACGAGGACCTGCCCGACGGTCGAGTGGAGGACGACGCAGGGGATGGCTGCGTCGTCGTCGGCCGCACGAGCAGCGGTGCGCTCGTCCGGGTCGACCCCACCGACGGGATCGTCGTGTGCGGCACCGGCGCGCTCGCCCGGGCCGTCTTCACCGGGCTGGTGGACCAGCTCGACCAGTTCCGCCGTCGGCACGCCGACCGGGACCTCGTCGACCCGTTCGCCGGATGGGCGTCGCTGCGCGTCGGCGCCGACGTCGGTGTCCTCCACCGGCGCAGCGTGCGCAGCGGCATGCCCGAGGGGACCGCAGCCGCTGCGCTCCTGGACCCGGACGGCCGCCGTCGGTCATCGGTCGTCCTGGTCCCGAGCACGGCGACGTCACCACGTCGGTGGACCGCCGTCGTCGACGTCACGCGGTACGGGTGCCGCCTCCGGCGTCGGCTGTCCGACGGTTCGGCGGAAGCCGTGGGTGTCGCGGTGACCCCGACGCTGCCGCTGCTCGTCATCCCGGACCGTCACGACGTCCCCCGGACCCCGGACCCGGCGGACGACTCAGCGCGGATCCGGGTTCAGCGCAGGCCCGCGCCGACGCGGACCGCGCCGACGGGCACGCCGCCGCCGAGCACCCGTTCGCCGGTCGTGGCGAGGACCTCGTCCGCGGCCGCGGCGTCGACGAGCCCATTGCGCACGAGGAGCGTCAGCGCTGCCAGCGTGCCGGCGCGGAGCGAACCGTCGAGCACCTTGACCGCGACGGCGGGACCCTGCGGCACCCCCATCACCATCACGCCCTCGGCGCCGAGCTTGGCCAGGACGCCGAGCCGTTCGATCGTCACGGTGTTCGCCCGGCCCACGCCGTCGATCGCCCACGCGTTCGCCAGCACCGCGTCGGTCAGCGCTGCCGTGTCGTCGTCCGCGCGGGCCACCACACCCGCGATGCCGCGTGCCAGGCCGGTGAGCGTGAGCGGGAACACCGGCGCGCCGCACCCGTCGGTACCGACGACGTCGACGACCTCGCCGGTCACGTCCTCGACGGTGCTGCGCACCGCACGCTGGAGCGGGTGGTCGATCTCCAGGTACGTCGCCGCGTCCCATCCGTGCACGCGGCAGGCAGCGAGCATCCCGGCGTGCTTGCCGGAGCAGTTCATCGCCAGACGTCGGGGACCGTCCATGCCGCGCGCGGTCTCCCGGTCGAAGGGCAGGTCTGGTGGGCACCCGAGGTCGTCCTCGCGGTGGTCGAAGCGTTCGAGCATGCGCAGCGCCAGTGACTGGTGGGACGGGGTCCCGGCGTGACTCGCGGTCGTCATCACGAGCTCGTCCCCCGCGAAGAGTGCCCCGGCACGGCGGATCGCCAGCGCCTGGAACGGCTTCATCGTCGAGCGGGGGTAGATGCTCGCCACGGCGTCACCGACCGCGTCGATGACGGTGCCGTCGGCAGCCACGACCACTCCTGCCCCGATGTGCCGACTCTCGTCGAAGCCGGAACGGTCGAGGACCGCCAGCTCGACGGACCCGTCGACGGTGAGAGGATGACGGTCGGTGCTGGGAGCCGCGCGCATCCCGCGAGCCTACCGACCAACGGACCGCGCACCGCGACGAAGGGACCGCCGATGACCGACCACTCCTACGAGGTGTCCGTGCGCTGGACCGGCGACCGGGGGACCGGCACGAGCGGGTACCGCGACTACGGCCGAGACCACGTGGTCACCGCTCTGGGCAAGCCCGACGTCCTCGGCAGTGCCGACCCGACGTTCCGGGGCGACCGAGACCGGTGGAACCCGGAGGAGATGCTCCTGGCGGCACTGAGCCAGTGCCACATGCTCAGCTACCTGTACGTCGCCTCGACCCTCGGCATCACGGTGGTCGACTACCAGGACCGAGCCACGGCGAGCCTCGACGTGCACCGCGACGGCTCCGGCGAACTGACGGGGACGGTCCTCCGCCCCGTCGTCACCATCCGCGAGGATGACCGTGTCGAGGATGCCCGCACGGCGCACGCCGAGGCGAACCGCCTGTGCTTCATCGCCCGCTCGGTCGCGTTCCCGGTCCATCACGAGGCCGAGATCCTGGTACTCGGAGCCGACGCATCAGTGGGTGCGGCAGGATGAGACGCGTGAAGCGTCTCCGTCTGCTCCCCCTCGCCCTCGTGCCCGCCGTGATCCTCGGCCTCGCGGCCTGCTCCGGCTCCGGCTCGTCGGACTCCTCGGCATCAGCCACCTCCGCCCCGAGTTCGACCCCGACGCCGATCACCTCGTGCCCGAAGCCCGGCAAGGCCTCGGGCTCCGTGAAGGTCACCGGAGCGGTCGGTGGCTCGGCGGCACCGAAGGTCGCGTTCGACAAGGGCCTGACGGCCGACCCGCCGCAGGCCACCCGCGTCGTGAAGGGCACGGGCGCTTCCCTCGCCGAGGGCGACTTCGTGCAGGTCGCCTACAGCGCCTACAACGCGAAGGACGCGAAGAACCTCGTCACGGTCGGGTTCGACCAGGGCAACCCGCAGGTCCTCTCCGTCGGTGGCACCGGCTTCGGCGCCATCCTGTCGTGCGCGAAGGTCGGTGACCGCGTCGCCGTGGTCGGTCAGGCGGCGGCACTCGGCTTCAACACGAGCGGCTCCATCGTCGTCGTCGCGGACGTCGTCGAGCAGACTCCGACCAAGTCGACCGGTACGCCGCAGGACCAGGACCCGAAGCTGCCGACCGTCAAGGACGCCGCCGACGGCGAGCCGACGATCTCGATCCCCGACTCGGCCGCTCCGACGAAGACCACTGCCGAGGTCATCAAGCAGGGCGACGGCGACACGATCAAGGACGGCGACACCGCGCTCGTGCAGTACAAGGGCGTCGCCTACAAGGGCGGCAAGGAGTTCGACTCATCGTGGTCGAAGGGCTCGCCGACGACGTTCACGATCTCGAACAGCGGTCTGATCCCCGGCTTCGTGAAGGGGCTGGTCGGTCAGAAGATCGGCTCGCAGGTCATGATCGTCGTGACTCCGGAGGACGGCTACGGAGCAAACCCCCCGGAGGGCTCGGGCATCCCGGCCAACGCGACCCTGGTCTTCGTGGTCGACCTGCTCGCCAAGGGCTGACCCCGATGCCCGCCCGCCGCCGCGTCGTCCTCCTCGGCAGCACCGGATCGATCGGGACCCAGGCGCTCGACGTCATCGAACGGAATCCCGAACGTTTCGAGGTCGTCGGCCTGACGGCGGGCAGCAACGCCGGTGCCCTCGCGGAGCAGGCCGCCCGGTTCGGGGTCCGCGAGACCGCCCTCGGGGCCGCCGACGCCGAGCGGTTGGTCCGGAGCGTCGAGGCGGACGTCGTCCTCAACGGCATCACCGGTTCGGTGGGACTCGGCCCGACCCTCGCGGTCCTCGAGACGGGCGCGACACTGGCGCTGGCCAACAAGGAGAGTCTGATCGTCGGCGGTCCGCTCGTGCAGGCAGCGGCCGCTCCGGGGCAGATCGTCCCCGTGGACAGCGAGCACTCCGCGATCGCGCAGGCGCTCCGGTCGGGCAGCGATGCCGAGGTGCGACGCCTGGTCCTGACCGCCAGCGGTGGCCCCTTCCGCGGGCGGACCCGCGCCGAGCTCGCCGACGTCACGCCGACGCAGGCGTTGGCACACCCGACGTGGGACATGGGCCTCGTGGTCACGACGAACTCCGCGACGCTCGTCAACAAGGGACTCGAGGTCATCGAGGCGCACCTGCTGTTCGGCGTGCCCTACGACCGCATCGACGTCACCGTGCACGCGCAGTCGATCGTGCACTCGATGGTCGAGTTCGTCGACGGTTCGACGATCGCGCAGGCGTCGCCGCCGGACATGCGCCTGCCGATCGCGCTCGGGATGGCGTGGCCGGACCGTGTGCCGCACGTCGGCGTCCCCCTCGACTGGACGACCGCGAGCACCTGGACCTTCGAACCGCTGGACACCCGGGCCTTCGGCGCCGTCGACCTCGCCAAGCGCGTCGGTGTCCTCGGCGCCACGTTCCCGGCGGTCTTCAACGCCGCCAACGAGCAGGCCGTCGCCGCGTTCCATGCGGGCGCGATCGGGTTCCTCGACATCGTCGACACGGTGGCACGGGTCGTCGACGAGCACACCGCGGGGGAGCGGTCGCTCGACGGCGTGCTCGCCGCGGAGCGGTGGGCACGGCGGACGGCGGACCGGATCCTGTCGCGCACGACGTGATCCGTGCCTCCCGGGCGGCACCGCTCTGGAGGCTCACATCACCACCCAGCCCGCGTACGGCTCCGTCATGGCCAGCGTCCCGTACTCTTTGCCGGTGACCGTCGGAACCGTCCTGCTCTTCGTCCTCGGCGTCGTCGTCTTCGTCATCGGTCTGCTGGTGTCGATCGGCCTCCACGAACTCGGCCACCTGGCCTTCGCGAAGCTCTTCAAGGTGAAGGTGACCCAGTACTCGCTCGGATTCGGCAAGACGATCTGGTCCTTCCGGCGAGGCGAGACCGAGTACGGCCTGCGGCCGATCCTGCTCGGCGGCTACATCTCGATGGTCGGGATGCTCAAGCCCCGTGCCTCCGGACGCGAGATCACGAACACCGGCATGTACTCGGCCTTCGTGCAGGACGCTCGGGCGGCCAGCGCCGAGCAGATCGCGGAGTCCGGCGGTGACGACTCCCGCGCGTTCTACCGGTTGACGCCGTGGAAGCGGATCATCGTGATGGTCGCCGGACCGGCGATGAACCTGGTGATCGGCGTCGTGCTGTTCGGCATCCTGCTCGTCGGGTTCGGTGCCCCGACCACGACGTTCACGTCGAGTGTCGACTGCGTCCTGCCGACCAGTGCGCGCACGACGTGCACGGACGGTGACGCCGTGTCGCCTGCGAAGCAGGCCGGCCTCCGCTCCGGCGACGTCGTCCTGTCCGTCGGCGGCGTGCCGAACCCCACCATCACCCAGGTCTCTGACACCTTCCAGCGGTCCGCCGGCAAGGCCGTCCCGGTCGTCGTCGAACGCGACGGCACCGAGCGCACGCTGCGGGTCACGCCGGTGCTGGCCACCCGCGACGTCTACGACGCAGACGGGACGGTCGCGGAGAACAGCGACGGCACGACGAAGACCCAGCGCGTCGGCGTGGTGGGAGTGAGCATCGGGCAGACCCTGGTGCGCCAGTCACCGGCGGCGGTCCTGCCCGCGACGGGCGCACAGATCGGCGCATCCGCACACCTCATCATCGACCTGCCGCAGCGTCTGGTCGCGGTGTGGAACGCGGCCTTCGGTTCGCAGGCCCGGTCGCAGGACAGCCCGGTGTCGGTCGTCGGTGTCGGTCGGGCGATCGGGACGGTCTCGTCGATGAGCGGCGTCCCCGTGGTCGACAAGGTCTACACGATCCTCGGCCTGCTGGCGTCGTTGAACATCGGCCTGTTCGTGCTCAACATGGTGCCGCTCCTGCCGCTCGACGGCGGCCACATCGCGGGTGCGCTCTGGGAGGCCGTGAAACGGCGGACCTTCCGCCTGTTCGGCAAGGCCGACCCCGGTCCGATCGACCTGGCGAAGACGATGCCGCTGACGATGGTCGTCGTCGTGCTGCTGGCCGGCATGAGCGCGCTCCTCATCTACGCCGACATCGTCCGACCGGTCGACCTCTTCGGGTAGCGCCGACCTCCTCGCGCAGCGTCGACCACTCCGGGGAGCGGGGGAACGACGAGGCCGTCAGCGCCCACTACGCTCACCCCATGAGTGCAGAGCCGACGGCCCCGAAGCGGCCGATCGCCGACCCGACCCGCGCCGTCGAGCGGCAGGGCATCGACGTGATCACCGAGTCGGAGCGGAAGGGCCGTCCGCGCGGGCTGTTCTGGCCGTGGTTCGCCGCCAACATCTCCGTGCTCGGCCTGGCCTACGGCTCGTTCGTCCTGGACTTCGGGATCTCGCTGGCGCAGGCGACCGTGGTCTCGGTGATCGGCGTCGTCTTCTCGTTCCTGCTGTGCGGCGTGGTCGCGATCGCCGGCAAGCGGGGCTCCGCCCCGACGATGGTCCTCAGCCGTGCCGCGTTCGGCGTGCACGGCAACCGGTTGCCGTCCTTCCTCAGCTGGGTCCTCACCGTCGGGTGGGAGACCGCGCTGGCCGCCCTCGCCGTGCTCGCGACCTCGACGGTGTTCCAGGCGCTCGGCTGGGACGACGGCGTGTTGACGAAGCTCGTCGCCCTGGTCGTCGTCGCGGCGCTCGTGGTCGGGGCCGGCATCGCGGGCTTCGACGTGATCATGCGGATGCAGACCTGGATCACCGTCGTCACCGGCGTGCTGACGATCGTCTACGTGGTGCTCGCGCTCCCCTCGATCGACTTCGGCACGCTGGCCGCCCTGCCGGCGGGGAGCGCGCAGAACGTCATCGGTGCCCTGGTCCTCGTCATGACGGGCTTCGGCCTCGGCTGGGTGAACGCGGCGGCGGACTACTCGCGCTACCTGCCGCGATCGTCCTCCACCGGCGGGGTCGTCGGGTGGACGACCTTCGGCGGTGCCCTGGCGCCCGCAGTCCTCGTCGTCATCGGGGTGATGCTCGCCGGGTCCTCGGAGGAACTGCACGCAGCGATCTCGGCCGACCCGATCGGTGCCCTGGTGACGGTGATGCCGACCTGGTTCCTCGTGCCGTTCGCGGTGGTCGCGATCCTCGGGCTCGTCGGCGGAGCAGTCCTCGACATCTACTCCTCGGGGCTCGCGCTCCTCAGCGCGGGGGTCAGGATCCCGCGACCGGTGGCCGCCGGTGTCGACGGCGTGCTCATGGTCGCCGGGGCGGTCTTCGTGGTGTTCTTCGCGACGGACTTCATCGGTCCGTTCCAGGCGTTCCTCATCACCCTCGGCGTCCCGATCGCCGCATGGTGCGGGGTGTTCGTCGCGGACGTCCTGCTCCGTCGACGCGCCTACGCCGAGGGTGAGCTCGACACCCCGCGTGGTCGCTACGGCAGCGTCCGGTGGTCCGCCATCGCCCTGGTGGTCATCGGTTCGGTGCTCGGGTGGGGGCTCGTGACGAACTCGACGCCGGGGGCGGAACTCGTGCACTGGCAGGGCTTCCTGCTGGGACCGTTCGGTCTCGGCGGGGTCACCGGGCCCTGGGCGTACGCCAACCTCGGGGTCCTCGTGGCGCTCGTCGTCGGGTTCGTCGGCACGTTGCTGTCCGGCGGCCGGGCCGTCCGTCGGCAGGAGGCGCTGCCGGTCACCGAGCCGGTGTCGCGCGTGCCGGATGCCGAGCTCCGCCCGTGACCGCAGCGGACGTGGCGGTGGACACGGCCGCCGCCTGGCTCGTCATCATCGACATGCAGCGGGTGTTCACCGGCGACAGCCCGTGGGCGGCTCCGCGGTTCGCCGAGGCCTCGGCCGCGATCGAGCGGCTCCTGCCGCGCTTCGCGGGTCGCACCGTCGTCACCCGGTTCGTCGCGCCCGCGGAGCCGACAGGCGCCTGGGTGCCGTACTACCGCGACTGGCCGTTCGCGCTCGTCCCGGACGACGACGAGCTGTACGCACTCACCGAGCCGTTCGCCGCGCTGGCGGCGACGGGGACGCCGGGCGGGGTCACGACGTCGTCCGTCCCCGTCGTCACCGAGCCGACCTTCGGGAAGTGGGGGACGAGCCTCCAGGCCGTCACCGACACCGACACCGGAGCGGGGCCGGAGCGACGGCACCTGGTGCTCACCGGGGTCTCCACGGACTGCTGCGTCCTCTCGACCGCTCTGGCGGCCGCGGATGCGGGCGTCCGGGTCACCGTGGTGGCCGACGCGTGTGCCGGCGCGAGCGACGTCGACCACGCCCGGGCACTCGACGCGATGCGGCTGTACGCCCCGCTCGTCACCGTCGTCGACACGCTCTGACGCGGACCCGGGCAGCGCACACGGCCGCTGCCGCCGACCCAGCCTGAGTCCCGGCGGACCGCGCTGTCCAGACGAGCGCGTAGAGTTCGGGACGTGCCCGCAGTGAACCTCGGAATGCCGAAGGCCCCCGAAACCCTGGCCCCTCGTCGCAAGTCCCGGCAGATCCGGGTCGGCAAGGTCCTGGTCGGTGGCGACGCCCCCGTGTCGGTGCAGTCGATGACCACGACGCCGACCACGAACATCAACGCGACCCTGCAGCAGATCGCCGAGCTGACCGCGTCGGGCTGCGACATCGTCCGTGTCGCCGTGCCCAGCCAGGACGATGCCGACGCGCTGCCGATCATCGCCAAGAAGTCCCAGATCCCGGTGATCGCGGACATCCACTTCCAGCCGAAGTACGTCTTCCAGGCCATCGACGCCGGCTGCGCCGCGGTGCGGGTGAACCCGGGCAACATCCGGAAGTTCGACGACCAGGTCGGCGCCATCGCGGCCGCCGCGAAGGCCGCGGGCGTGTCCCTGCGCATCGGCGTGAACGCCGGTTCGCTGGAGCCCAGCCTGATGCAGAAGTACGGCAAGGCCACGCCCGAGGCGCTCGTCGAGTCGGCCGTGTGGGAAGCCTCCTTGTTCGAGGAGCACGACTTCCACGACTTCAAGATCTCGGTCAAGCACAACGACCCCGTCATCATGGTCAAGGCGTACCGCCAGCTCGCCGAGCGCGGCGACTGGCCGCTGCACCTCGGCGTGACCGAGGCGGGCCCGGAGTTCCAGGGCACGATCAAGAGCGCGACCGCGTTCGGCATCCTGCTCGGCGAGGGCATCGGCGACACCATCCGTGTGTCCCTCTCGGCTCCGCCCGCACAAGAGGTGAAGGTCGGTCTGCAGATCCTCCAGTCGCTGAACCTCCGCGAGCGCAAGCTCGAGATCGTCTCCTGCCCGAGCTGCGGCCGCGCGCAGGTCGACGTCTACCAGCTGGCGAACGACGTCACCTCGGGTCTCGAGGGCATGACGGTGCCGCTGCGCGTCGCCGTCATGGGCTGCGTCGTGAACGGTCCGGGCGAGGCTCGTGAGGCCGACCTCGGCGTCGCCTCGGGCAACGGCAAGGGCCAGATCTTCGTGAAGGGCCAGGTCATCAAGACGGTGCCCGAGGCCGAGATCGTCCAGACCCTCATCGACGAGGCGAACCGTCTCGCCGACGAGATGGGTCCCGCCGCCGGCACCGGCAAGCCGCTGGTCGTCACTCCCTAGCAGCCGCGCGGTCGCGGTTCGCGGCCGACTGCCGGACGGGAGGCCCGTGGCGACACCGCCACGGGCCTCCCATCCGTTCCGCCACAGGTCCGGCGCCGCGGCCCCGCCGTCCACAGGCGGGTCGCGTCGTGACCGCGCGCCGCTAGGCTGACGGCGTGGTCACACGGCTCTCTCATCTCTTCCTCCGCACGCTCCGCGACGACCCCTCCGACGCGGAGGTGACGAGTCACAAGCTGCTCGTCCGCGCCGGCTACGTCCGCCGCCAGTCGCCGGGCATCTTCGCCTGGCTGCCGCTCGGACTCCGCGTCCGCGCGAAGATCGAGGGCATCATCCGCGACGAGATGGTCGCGGCCGGTGCGCAGGAGGTCCTGCTGCCCGCGCTCCTGCCGCGCGAGCCCTACGAGGCCACGAACCGCTGGACCGAGTACGGCGACGGCATGTTCCGCCTGCAGGACCGCAAGGGCTCCGACTACCTGCTCGCGCCCACCCACGAAGAGATGTTCGCGCTCCTCGTGAAGGACCTGTACTCGTCCTACAAGGACCTCCCCGTCACGCTCTTCCAGATCCAGGACAAGTACCGCGACGAAGCCCGTCCGCGCGCCGGGCTGCTGCGGGGCCGTGAGTTCACGATGAAGGACGCCTACTCGTTCGACGTCTCCGACGCTGGTCTCGAGCGCAGCTACCAGGTGATGCGCGACGCCTACGAGCGGATCTTCGCGCGCCTGGGCCTCGAGTACGTCATCGTCAAGGCCGACGCCGGCGCCATGGGCGGCTCGAAGTCCGAGGAGTTCCTGCACCCGATCGCGGTCGGCGAGGACACCTTCGTGCGAAGTGCCGGCGGCTACGCGGCCAACGTCGAGGCGTACGTCACCCCGGTGCCCGACGCGAAGCCGGTCGACGGCCTGCCGGAGCCCGTGCTGCTGCCGGCGTCGGACACGCCGACGATCGAGTCGCTCGTGGCGCACGCCAACGCGGTCGCCCCGCGCGACGGCGCCCCGTGGACCGCGGCGGACACGCTGAAGAACGTCGTCCTGGCACTGACGCACCTCGACGGCACCCGAGAGATCGTGGTGGTCGGCCTGCCCGGCGACCGCGACGTCGACCTCAAGCGCGCCGAGGTCGCCTTCGCTCCGGCCGAGGTCGAAGCCGCGGGCGACGACGACTTCCGCAAGCACCGTGGCCTGGTCAAGGGCTACATCGGCCCGCAGGTCCTCGGCGCCGACAGCGCGACCGGTCTGCGCTACTTCGTGGACCCGCGCGTGGTGGACGGCACCTCGTGGGTCACCGGTGCCAACGAGCGTGGCGTCCACGTCTCCGGCCTGGTGGCCGGGAGGGACTTCGTCGCCGACGGCGTCGCCGAGGTGTCCGACGTCCGTGCCGGTGACCCCGCGCCCGACGGCTCCGGTCCGCTCGAGACCGCTCGGGGCATGGAGATCGGTCACGTGTTCCAGCTCGGCCGGAAGTACGCCGAGGCGCTCGGACTGAAGGTGCAGGACGAGAACGGCAAGCTCGCGACCGTGACGATGGGCTCGTACGGCATCGGCGTGACCCGCATCCTGGCGATCCTGGCCGAGGCGCACAACGACGAGAAGGGCCTGGCCTGGCCGAAGCACGTCGCCCCGTTCGACGTGCACGTGGTGGCCACCGGGCGGGACGCCACCGCGTACGACCTGGCGGAGTCGATCGTCGCGCAACTCGAGGGCGAGCGCTTCGACGTGGTCTACGACGACCGGCCGAAGGTGTCGCCGGGCGTCAAGCTCCGGGACGCGGAACTGCTCGGCATGCCGGTCGTCGTCGTCGCGGGTCGCGGCGCTGCCGACGGCGTCGTCGAGCTCTGGAACCGGGCGACCGGTGAGCGTCGTGACCTGCCGGTCGCGGAACTGCTCGAGGCAGTCCGAGCGATCTGACACACCGGCGTCCGAAGCGAGGCCCGTGGCGGATCCGCCACGGGCCTCCGCCATTCCTGCGGTACGATCGACGACGGCTTCCGCGCGGTTCCATCCGCGGGAGTGACTCATCTGAATACGGAGGCACCTCGGTGAAGATCGACCTCGCAGTCCTGCGACTCATGGAGCGTGAGCGGGAGATCCCGTTCGACGAGCTCGTCCAGATCATCGAATCTGCCATCCTGACCGCTTACCAGAAGCACGGCGCTGAGAACGACGAACCCGTCGACGCCCAGGCCCGGGTCGAGCTGGACCGCAAGTCCGGCGAAGTGTCCGTGTTCGTGCCCGAACGCGACGAGGACGACAACGTCATCGGCGAGTCCGTCGATCAGCCGAGCGACTTCGGCCGGATCGCGGCGTTCGCCGCCAAGCAGGTCATCAACCAGCGTCTGCGCGACATCGGCGACGACAAGATCCTCGGCGAGTTCCGCGGCAAGGAAGGCGACATCGTCGCCGGCATCGTGCAGCAGGGACCGAACCCGAAGATGGTGATGGTCGACCTCGGCACCGTCGAGGCGATCCTGCCGCCCGAAGAGCAGGTACCGGGGGAGACCTACGCGCACGGCACCCGCCTGCGCGTCTACGTGACGAGCGTGGGTCGTGGCCACAAGGGGCCGCAGATCACCGTGTCGCGGACGCACCCGGGCCTGGTCCGGAAGCTGTTCGCCCTCGAGGTCCCGGAGATCGCCTCCGGTGTCGTCGAGATCACCTCGCTGGCGCGCGAAGCCGGGCACCGCACGAAGATGGCGGTCAAGGCGAACGAGCCCGGCGTGAACGCAAAGGGCGCCTGCATCGGCGAACTCGGCGCCCGCGTGCGTGCGGTGACGAACGAGCTCGGTGCCGAGAAGATCGACATCGTGGACTGGTCCTCGGACCTCTCCACCTTCGTCGCCAGCGCCCTGTCGCCCGCGAAGGTCACGAGCGCGTTCGTGCTCGACGCCTCGACGAAGGCCGTCCGCGCACTCGTGCCGGACTACCAGCTGTCGCTCGCGATCGGCAAGGAGGGGCAGAACGCCCGTCTCGCCGCGAAGCTGACCGGTGCCCGGATCGACATCCAGCCGGACTCGATCCTCGACGGTGACGACTGAGCAGCACCCCCATCGGCGCGGTCCGGTTCGCTCGTGGCGAGAGGCCTCGGGCGCGCCGGATCGCGGTCGTCGGAGTCAAGGAGTAGAGTGGACGCCGTCAGAACGTGCATCGGCAGTCGTCGTCGTGCAACCCGATCCTCCCTCCTCCGTGTCGTCGCTCGCAGCGATGGCTCCGTGGTAGCGGATCCGAAGGCAGTCATGCCGGGCCGGGGTGCATGGCTCACACCGACCGTCGAAGCGTACGAACTGGCCGTCAAGCGCAGGGCATTCCGCCGTGCGCTCCGGCTGGAGCGTGATCCCGACACGTCCGCGGTGCGCGAGTACCTCGCTGGGCTGGGGCCCGATGGCCCGAACAGCACAGCTCCCGAGCGCCAGGACATGACAGAACAGGCTGAACGGCTTATGGACAACTGATGAGCGGCTCGAAATGAGACCCGTCAACCATTGAGTCCTGCCCCTTGACGGGGTGGGACCCGTGAAGGAGAACAGTGGCGAAACCACGCGTACACGAGATCGCAAGCGAGCTCGGCGTCGACAGCAAGACCGCAATGGAGAAGCTCAAGGAACTCGGCGAATTCGTCAAGGGCCCGAGCTCGAGCATCGAACCCCCCGTCGCACGGAAGCTCCGTGCAGCACTGCAGGCAGAGGGCGCGTCCGCGTCGTCCGCTCCGACGACCCCCGCCGCCAAGGCTCCCGCGGCACCGCGTTCCGGTGCCCCGAAGCCCGGCGGCCCCAAGCCCGGCCCGAAGCGCCCCACCCCGGCACCCGAGCCCGTCGTCGAGGAAGCACCCGCGGCCCAGGCAGTCGACGGCGCGCCGACTCCCGCCGCCCCGAAGTCCGTCGCGCAGCGGCAGGCCGAGGCAGAGGCGGCACGCAAGGCCGCGGCCGAGCAGAAGGCCGCTGAGCAGCAGGCAGCTGCGCAGCAGACCGACGGCGACCAGCAGGACTCCGGTCCCAGCGACGCCGTGAAGCCCGGCGGCACCAAGCCGTCCGGTTCCGGTTCCGCCCCGAAGCCCGGTGGGCCGAAGCCCGGAGCCCGTCCCGGCAACAACCCCTACGCGTCGAGCCAGGGCATGGGCGCACGTCCGCCGCGCCCCGGCAACAACCCCTTCGCCTCCAACCAGGGCATGGGCCAGCGTCCGGCCGCCGGTGCCGGCAACGGCATCCCGCGTCCTCAGCCGCCGCGTCCCGGTGCTCCCCGTCCGGGTGCCCCGCGCCCCGGTGGTCCCGGCCAGAACAACCGTCCCAACGGCTTCGGGCAGCGCCCGGGCCAGGGTGGCGGTGGCCGTGGTGGCCCCGGTGGTGGCTTCAGCCGACCCGGTGGCGCCGGTGCCGGCGCAGGTGGCGGCTTCGCCCGTCCCGCGTTCACCGGCCCGCGCCCCGCAGGTGGTGGCGGCCGTGGTCGTGGCCCCGGTGGTGGTACCGCTGGTGCGTTCGGTCGTGGTGGCGGCAAGAGCCGTGCCCGCAAGTCGAAGCGGACGAAGCGCGCCGAGTACGAGATGCGGCAGGCACCGTCCCTCGGCGGCGTGCAGGTCCCGCGTGGTGACGGCAACACGGTCATCCGACTCCGTCGCGGTGCGAGCATCTCGGACTTCGCGGACAAGATCGACGCGAGCCCCGGCAACCTGGTGACGGTGCTGTTCCACCTCGGTGAGATGGCGACCGCGACCGAGTCCCTGGACGAGGCGACCTTCGAGGTCCTCGGCGAGGAGCTGGGCTACAAGATCCAGGTCGTCTCGCCCGAGGACGAGGACAAGGAGCTCCTCGAGGGCTTCGACATCGACATCGACGCCGAGTACGCCGACGAGGACGACTCCGTCCTGCAGCAGCGTCCCCCGGTCGTCACCGTCATGGGTCACGTCGACCACGGTAAGACCCGACTGCTCGACGCGATCCGGAACTCCAAGGTCGTCGAGGGCGAAGCCGGCGGCATCACGCAGCACATCGGTGCGTACCAGATCGTCACCGAGCACGAGGGCATCGAACGCCCGATCACGTTCATCGACACCCCGGGTCACGAGGCCTTCACGGCCATGCGTGCTCGTGGTGCGCAGGTGACGGACATCGCGATCCTCGTGGTCGCGGCGGACGACGGCATCATGCCGCAGACGATCGAGGCGCTGAACCACGCCCAGTCGGCCGGTGTGCCGATCGTGGTCGCGGTGAACAAGATCGACAAGGACGGGGCGAACCCGGCCAAGGTCCGTCAGCAGCTCACCGAGTACAACCTGGTGGCCGAGGAGTACGGCGGCGACGTCATGTTCGTCGACGTCTCCGCTCGTCAGAACATCGGCATCCAGGACCTCCTGGACGCGGTGCTGCTGACCGCGGACGCCGGTCTCGACCTGCGTGCGAACCCCGACAAGGACGCCCGAGGCGTGGCGATCGAAGCACGGCTCGACAAGGGCCGTGGTGCAGTCGCCACCGTGCTCATCCAGTCCGGCACGCTGCACGTCGGTGACGCGATCGTCGCCGGCACGGCGTACGGCCGTGTCCGTGCGATGGCCGACGAGAACGGCAACCTGGTCGAGGCCGCGACGCCGGCCCGTCCGGTCCAGGTGCAGGGTCTGTCGTCGGTGCCCCGCGCCGGTGACACGTTCCTCGTCACCGAGGACGACCGCACCGCCCGTCAGATCGCCGAGAAGCGTGAAGCCGCGCAGCGCAACGCCCAGCTGGCCAAGGCCCGCAAGCGCATCTCGCTCGAGGACTTCACCCGTGCACTCGAAGAGGGCAAGGTCGACTCGCTCAACCTCATCATCAAGGGTGACGTCTCCGGTGCCGTCGAGGCACTCGAGCAGTCGCTCCTCGACATCGAGGTGGACGACAGTGTCCAGCTCCGCATCCTGCACCGCGGTGTGGGTGCGATCACGGAGTCGGACATCGACCTCGCCACGATCGACAACGCGATCGTCGTCGGCTTCAACGTCCGTCCGGACGTCAAGGCCCGCGAGCGTGCTGCCCGTGAGGGCATCGACGTCCGCTTCTACTCGGTCATCTACAACGCACTCGAGGACATCGAGAACTCGCTCAAGGGCATGCTCAAGCCCGAGTACGAAGAGGTCCAGTCGGGTGTCGCGGAGATCCGGGAGGTGTTCCGTTCCTCCAAGTTCGGCAACATCGCCGGTGTCATCGTCCGGTCCGGCACGATCACGCGCAACGCCAAGGCGCGCGTCATCCGTGACGGCGTGGTCCTGGCCGACGGACTGGCGATCGAGTCGCTCCGTCGGTTCAAGGACGACGTCACCGAGGTGCGCACGGACTACGAGGCCGGTATCGGCCTCGGCAAGTTCAACGACATCCAGCCCGGCGACGAGATCGAGACCACCGAGCTCGTCGAGAAGCCGCGCGACTGATCGCACTGAGTACCATGGGCCCCGCCTCCTCCGTCCGGAGGAGGCGGGGCCTCACCCCGTTCCGCAAGGAGGAACCCCCATGGCTGACCCGCAGCGCGCACGCAAGATGGCCGACCGCATCAAGGAAGTCGTCGCTCGTCGTCTCGACAAGGGCCTGCGCGACCCGCGTCTCGGCTTCGTGACGATCACCGACGTCCGGGTGACCGGGGACCTGCAGCACGCGTCGATCTTCTACACCGTGTACGGCTCGGACGAGGAGCGCGCGGACTCCGCCGCGGCGCTGAAGGCCGCGACCGGCCTGCTCCGCACCGAGGTCGGCAAGAACATCACGGCGCGGCTCACTCCGTCGCTGGAGTTCATCGCCGACGCCCTGCCGGACACGTCAGCGCACCTCGAGGACCTGCTCGCGCAGGCCCAGATGCGTGACCTGCAGGTCCAGCAGGCGGCGGTCGGTGCGACCTACGCCGGCGATGCGGATCCGTACAAGCACGAGGACGAGGACGAGGACGTGGACGGCACAGCGCCGTCCGGGCCCGACGCTCGCGTCTGACACCCGATCGACCACGAGAGCGCCCGCCACCACCCCGGTGGCGGGCGCTCTCGCGTTGCCGGCGCTCTCGCGTGGCAGGCGCTCGCGTGGGTGCGAGGCCGTGGGCGCCGGGGGGGGTCAGCCGCGCGGCAGCCGGTAGCCCTCCAGGTCGTCGCCCTCGGCGAGTCCGTCGCGCAGCAACGACGCGAGCGCCCGGTCCCGCTGATCGGCATCCGGCCACACCATCGTGATCTCCGCCGGGCTGACGGGGACGTCGCTCGCCCGCAGTTCGGCCATGATCATCCCGCGGACCTGTCGGTCGCTGCCGGCGAACCGGGACTGCTTCGCGGCGCGCGGTCCGTCGTGATCCGGGTACCCGGCTGCTCGCCAGGCGCAGCGGTCCGCGATCGGGCAGGCGTCGCAGGCGGGGGACCGCGCGACGCACACGAGGGCTCCGAGCTCCATCACCGCGGCGTTCGTCGCCGCGGCGTCGTCGCGGTCGGCGGGCAGGGTCGCCTCCATCAGCGGCAGGTCCTGCTTGGCCTTCGCCGGCCCGGGTTCGCCCTGGCCGAGGACGGCACGTGCCAGGACACGCCGGACGTTGACGTCGACGACGGGGTGCCGGTCACCGTACGCGAACACCGCGACCGCACGGGCGGTGTAGTCCCCGATCCCGGGGAGGGCCAGGAGGTCGTCGACGTCCCGGGGGACGACGTTGCCGTGCCGCTCGGCGATGACCGTCGCGGCCGCGTGCAGGGCGAGGGCCCGTCTCGGGTAGCCGAGCCGGTCCCAGGCACGCACCGCGTCCGCCGGGGGCGACGCCGCGAGGTCCGCGGGGGTCGGCCACCGGGTGAGCCATGCCTCCAGTCGGGGGACGACCCGCGCGACCTGCGTCTGCTGGAGCATGATCTCGCTGACCAGGGTGCCCCAGGCCGGGAAGCCGACACGACGCCAGGGCAGGTCACGGGCCTCCCGGCGGTACCAGGCCAACAAGGGGGACGAGATCGCCGCAGCCCGGTGGATCGTCGCGTCGTCCACGGACGGACTGGAGGCTCTGCCCACGTTCACCACGACAGCCTACGGTGGTGGCATGGCACGCTGGGCACCGCAGGAGATCGACACCATGGCCGCGATCGCGAGCGAAGTGATCGCGCAGGTCGGGACGAACCGGACGGTCATCGCCGTCGACGGGCAGGACGGGACCGACCTCGAGCACGTCGCGGCGGCGCTCGTCGCCGGCTTCGAGCAGCGCGGCGTCCAGGCCATGGCTGCGGCTGCCCCGTCCACCCACGCGGACACGCTGCGGGACGATCTGGTGACCCCGTTCCGCACGACCGGGGCGGGGGAGGGCGTGCTCGTCGTCCACGGCCGGGGGCTCCTCGCCCCGAGCACCCGCACCCTGTGGCGGTGGTCCCTGTGGGTGGAGCAGGAGACCGGTCGGCTCGAGCGGCGGGCCGACGTGAAGATCGCCGCCTCCGCGGTGCTCGACGTCACGGATCCGGAGCACCCCCGGCGCGAGTGGAACGACGCCTGCTGATCGGCGCTGCGCGACCGTCCCGCTGCTAGTCTCGTCCGGTGCTCGTGATCCCTCCAGACGGCATCCTCCTCGTCGACAAGCCGCAGGGCATCTCGAGCCACCGCGTGGTCTCGATCGCCCGACGACGCCTGGACCTCAAGAAGATCGGTCATGCCGGGACCCTCGACCCGATGGCGACCGGGCTCCTGATCCTCGGCGTCGGCCCGTCGACACGCCTCCTGACGCACCTCGTCGGCCTCGGCAAGACCTACACGGCCACCATCCGACTCGGTGTCGGCACCGATTCGGACGACGCGGACGGCGACCCGGTCACGGCCCACGGTGCCCCCGCGGGCACGGTGAGCGACGACGCGATCGAAGCCGTTGTGGCGGCGCTCCGCGGTCCGATCGACCAGGTGCCGTCGACGGTCAGCGCGATCAAGGTCGACGGCCGACGTGCCTACGACCTGGCGCGCAAGGGTGAGGCGGTCACGCTGAAGGCCCGACGTGTGACCGTCGACCGGTTCGACGTGCGGGGCCGAGCCGACCGTGTCGTCTCCGTGGACGGGGCCGACGTCGCCGTGATCGACCTCGACGTCGTCGTCTCGTGCTCGTCCGGTACCTACATCCGTGCGCTCGCGCGTGACGTCGGCGCCGCCCTCGGCACCGGCGCCCACCTCACCGCACTCCGTCGGACCGTCGTCGGCCCGTTCGCGGTCGAGGACGCCGTCGACCTCGAAGACGACGCCGTCGACGTCCGCGCCGCCCTCGCCCGACCGACCGACGTCGCCCGTCGCCTGTTCCCGGTCGTGCAGCTCGACGGTGCCCAGGCGAAGGACCTCGGGGACGGCAAGCGGATCACTGCGGACCACCCCGACACCGACGGCCCGGTCGCGGCGATCGCCACAGGTGCCGACCGGCTCGTCGGCCTCGTCGCCGTCCGGCGTGGACAGCTCCGGGTCATCACGAACTTCCCGACCGCGACAGGAGCGAACACGTGATCGAGTGGTTCATGTGGGTGCAGTTCGGCATCGCGTGCGTCATCGGGCTGGCCGCGGTCGTGCTCGGCCTGATCGGACGGAAGCCGAACGACTACACCGTCGGCGGGCTCGCGCTCGTCGAACTGCTGCTCCTCGCGCAGCTGGTGGTCTCGCTCGTCGCCCCGGCGGTCGGGAACCCGCCGCAGGGCAACATGCTCGAGTTCTGGGTCTACGCGGTGTCGGTGGTCCTGGTCCCGCCGGCGACGATCGTCTGGGCGCTCGTCGACCGGACGCGCTGGAGCACCGTCGTGCTCGGCGCCGGGGCCTTCACCGCAGCGGTCATGGTGTACCGGATGTACCAGATCTGGTTCGCGCTGAACTGACGCCGGCCCTCCTGTCCGGACGTCCCCGGTGACGTCGTCCGCGGTCCGCTCCCCGTGCTCGCGACGCTGCGACGGTCGGTAGGATCGGTGCAATGGTGATCAAGTCCCCCGCAGGAACCGACCGCCCGGCCCGGGGCCGTCGCACGTCGACCCTGGCGAGCGGTGTCGGACGGGTCCTGATCGCCGTCTACGGCATCCTCGCCCTGGCCGCGACGGGCCGGAGCGTCGTGCAGATCGCGGAGAAGTTCTCCTTCGCGCCGTTCTCGTACACGCTCAGCGCCATCGCCGCAGTCGTGTACATCGTCGCCATGGTCGCCCTCATCGTGCCGGGCCGCGCCTGGTACCGGGTCGCCTGCGTGACGATCGTCTTCGAGATGACCGGCGTGCTCGTGATCGGCACGCTCTCGCTGCTCGACCGGCAGCTGTTCCCGGACGACACGATCTGGTCGTACTACGGCCTCGGCTACGCCTTCGCCCCGCTCGTGCTGCCGATCGCCGGACTCTGGTGGCTCCGCAAGCACCACCGGGCCACCGCGTCCGTGGCGTCGGCAGAGTGAGGACGGAGGACCTGCGCATGCACTTCTACGACGACGTCGCCGACGTCCCCGACGACTTCGGTCCGAGCGCGGTCACCATCGGCAAGTTCGACGGTGTCCACGTCGGCCACCGCGCCGTCATCGCCCACCTCGAGGACGCCGCACGGGCCCGCGGTCTCGTCTCGACGGTGGTCACGTTCGACCAGCACCCCCTCAACGTCATCGACCCTCTGCGTGTGCCGCCGGCGCTGACCAGCACGGCCCAGCGGCGCGAACTCCTCGACGCGGTCGGTGTCGACACGACGCTGCTGCTGCGGTTCGACTCAGCGCTCCAGGCGAAGCCGGCCGAGGCGTTCGTGTCCGAGATCCTCGTCGACACCCTGCACGCGAAGCTCGTCTTCGTCGGCAGCGACTTCCGGTTCGGTGCCCGCGGTGCCGGGGACGTCACCCTGCTCCGACAGCTCGGCGAACGGCACGGCTTCCAGGTCGAGCTCATCGACGACGTGGACCTGGCCGACGACGTCCGGTCGGTGGGGGAGCGCCGCGTGTCGTCGACCTGGATCCGCGAACTCCTGTCCGTCGGTCGGGTCGCCGAGGCCGCTCGTCTGCTCGGTCGTGAGCACGCCGTCCGGAGCGTCGTCGTGCACGGCAACCAGCGCGGCCGGGCGATGGGGTACCCGACGGCGAACCTCGCGCCGGCCTGCGAGGGCTTCGTGCCCGCTGACGGCGTGTACGCCGCCCGGGTGCTGCACGACGGTGTGACGTACCCGGCCGCGGTGTCGGTCGGCAACAACCCGACGTTCGAGGGAGTCCCGGCGAAGCAGATCGAGGCGCACCTGCTCGACGTCGACCTCGACCTGTACGACGAGACGATCTCGGTGTTGTTCGTCGCCTACGTCCGGGGCATGGTCGCCTTCCGCGGCATGGACGAACTCGCCGCCCAGATGCGACAGGACGATCTGGACATCCGACTGCTCCTCGGGATGCCCGTCTCCGCCTGACCCTCAGCGCCTGGTCGGCTCCGTCTGATCCACTCGAGCGCAACGCGAACGCCCCGCGACCGATCTGGTCGCGGGGCGTTCGTGGGTGCAGCTCGTGCTCAGCCGCCGAGCGCGTCGAGCCAGATCTTGCGGGCGTCGAGCGCTTCCTGCGCGTCCTTGATCTTGCGGGCGTCGCCGGTCGCCTGCGCGTCGGCGAGCTCCGACTGCAGTTTGGCGATCGCGTCCTCGAGCTGGCTGGCCAGACCCGTCTGACGGGCCTTGCGCTCCGGGTCGGACTGCTTCCAGTGGCTGTCCTCGAGGCTGCGCACGTGGTCCTCGACCGCACGGATGCGGTCCTCGACGCGACGGACGTCGGCGCGGGGGACCCGTCCGATCTCGTCCCAGCGGCGCTGCACGTCGGTGAGGGCCTTGCGCGCGGCGACCCGGTCCTTGATCTGCAGGATCGGCTCGGCCTCGGTCAGGAGTGCCAGCTTCGCCTCGAGGTTGGCCGAGTACTCCTCGTTCTCGGCCGTGTTCTCGGCGTGGCGCTGTTCGAAGAGGACGTCTCCGGCCGCCTTGAAACGGGCCCAGAGCGTGTCGTCGTGGCGTTTGCCGGCGCGGCCGGCGTTCTTCCACTCGTCGAGCAGCTCCCGGTAGGCCGGGATGGCGTCGGAACCGCGGGGAGCGAGCGCCTCGGCCTGCTGGACCAGCTCCTGCTTGCGTGCCCGGGCGTCGCGGTGCTGCGAGTCGAGCTCCGAGTAGAAGGCCCGACGGTGCTGGTCGACCGTGGAGCGGGCGGTGCGGAACCGCTTCCAGAGGTCGTTCGCGTCGTTCTTCGGGATCCGGGGCCCGTCGTGTTGGTGCTGCTGCCACCGGGCGAACACGTCGTCGAGCTGCGCGGTCACCTGCTTCCACTGCGCACGGGCGGGGTCCACCGCGGCGAGTGCCTCGGCCTCTTCCACCAGGGCGGTGCGGTGAGCCAGCGCCTCGGTCAGGGCGGCCTGCGCCTGGGCGGCCTGCTCCTTGGTGAGCGAGCCCACCTGGTCGGTCAGGGCGCCGATGCGGTCCTCGAGCGACTTGATGTCGCCGACGACGCGGGCTTCGGCCACCAGGCTGCGCAGGTGCTCGACGGTCCGGGCGACGTCGTTGGCGGACGCGCCGCCCTTGACGCGCTGCTCCGCGATCTTCACCTGGCCTTCGAGGTCCGCGTACTTGCGGGCGAAGTAGGCCAGCGCCTCTTCCGCGGAGGCGTCGGGGTACTCACCCACGACCCGCTCCGAGTCCTCGTACCGGACGTAGACCGTCCCGTTCTCGTCAACCCGGCCCCAGGTCGTTGCTTCGTCAGATGCCACAGGTCTCGCCTCGATCGTGGTCGTGCATCACCGACGTCACCGTCGGCACGGTCAGGTCGTCAGCCTATTGCACCGCCGCGCCGTACGACGGGCGTGTGCGCTTTCGCTGTGGACTACTTCTGCTCCGCGATGGTCGCGCCGGTGATCTCGGTGGCGACCTCGGGCTCACCGGACCCGTCGGAACCCGCGTCGGCGATGCCCTTCGACGTCACCTTCGACACGAGGTCCGACAGCCCGCTGGTCACCTTGCCGACCACCGTGTAGCCGCCCGTCGACGGGTCGAGCGTGGTGTCGTCCGTCACGATGAAGAACTGCGTCGTCTGGGACGCGGGCGTCGCGCCGCGGGCGATGGCGATCGTGCCCTTCGCGTAGGTGCCGTCGCTCGGCACGTTCTCGAGCGGTCCGTACTGGAACCCGGCGTCGCCCGTGCCGTCGCCGTTCGCCGATCCGCACTGCAGGAAGTGGAAGCCGGTGCTGTCGGCCAGGCGGTGGCACTTCGTGCCCTCGTAGAACTGCTTGCGGATGAGGTCGATCTCGACGCTCGCGGCCTGCGGGGCCTTCGCCCCGTCGAGTTCGATGCCCAGGCGGATGTCCTTGTTCAGCGTGAGCGTGCCGGTCCACGTCGTGCCCTGTGCGATGCGCTTGCTCGGCACGTCGCCGGTGTTGCCGGCGGTCGCGCTGGCCGAAGGCGTCGGGGTGGCCGTGGAGGTCGCGCTGGCCGGAGCGGAGGCGCGGTCGTCATCCTGCGTCGACGCGTGCACCAGCTGTGACCCGGTGGCGAGGGCGGCGACGAGGACGAGGGCACCGGCCCCGATGACGTTGTCACGGACACGACGTCGACGCTGACGCTCGTGGAGGCCCTGTCTGGCCTGGTAGAGACGGAGACGCTCGCGGGCTTCACGGCTCTGGTTCTTCGGTGCCACGGTGCTCTTCTGACCTCTCGTCGCGGTGTCCGACGAGCGTACCGGTTCGCCCGTCACCGGCCCGTCGGTGCTGGCGCTTACGATCGACGCATGGCAACTGACCGGTCGGGGATGAACGCGCCCACGACGGGTGGCCGGACCGGGTTGGCCCAGGGTTCGGTACCGCTGGCCGTCCGCATGCGTCCGACCAGTCTCGACGAGGTGGCCGGTCAGCAGCACCTCCTCGGACGCGGGTCACCGCTCGTGCAGCTGGCGACCGGCTCACGGGAGAGCCCAGGCGGCGTCTCGGTGATCCTGTGGGGACCGCCCGGCACCGGCAAGACGACCCTGGCGCAGGCGATCGCCCGGCAGTCCGGCCGCGAGTTCGTGGAGCTGTCCGCGGTGACCGCCGGTGTCAAGGACGTGCGGGAGGTCATGGAGAAGGCCCTGACGCACCGGGACCTCTACGGGGCGACGACGGTCCTGTTCCTCGACGAGATCCACCGGTTCAGCAAGGCGCAGCAGGACGCCCTGCTGCCCGGGGTCGAGAACGGCTGGGTGATCCTCATCGCCGCGACCACCGAGAACCCGTCCTTCTCGGTCATCTCGCCGCTGCTCTCGCGCTCGCTGCTCCTCACGCTCAAGCCGCTGACCGACGCCGACCTCGGCATGCTGGTCGACCGCGCGGTCGAGGACGCCAGGGGCCTGCGTGGTGCGGTGGTCCTCGGCGACGAAGCGCGGGCTGCGATCGTCCGTCTGGCCTCCGGTGACGCCCGCCGGGCCCTCACCGCGCTCGAGGCAGCGGCGGCGTCCGCCGTGGCGGCCCAGGACGACGACGAGCGTGCGGCCAGCACCGCTCCGGTCGTCGACGCCGACACGGTCGCCGCGGCGGTGGACCGCGCACTCCTCCGGTACGACCGACAGGGCGACGAGCACTACGACGTGATCAGCGCCTTCATCAAGTCGGTGCGGGGGAGTGACGTCGACGCGGCGCTGCACTACCTGGCGCGGATGATCGAGGCCGGTGAGGACCCGCGGTTCATCGCCCGACGGATCATCATCTCGGCGTCCGAGGACATCGGCATGGCGGACCCGCAGGCGTTGCCGATCGCCGTCGCCGCCGCGCAGGCCGTGCAGTTGATCGGCATGCCCGAGGGTCGGATTCCGCTCGCCGAGGCCGTCGTCTACCTGGCGACCGCGCCGAAGTCGAACGCGGCGTACAACGGCGTCAACCAGGCCGTCGCCGACGTCAAGGCCGGTCGGATGGGCGTCGTGCCGAACCACCTCCGCGACGCGCACTACGCCGGCGCGAAGCGGCTCGGGCACGGCAAGGGGTACATCTACTCGCACGACGCCGAGCACGGGGTCGCGACGCAGCAGTACCTGCCCGACGCCCTGGACGGCACCGAGTACTACACGCCGACCGGCAACGGCTTCGAGCGCGAGATCGGCCCGCGGCTCGACCGACTCCGCGGGATCATCCGCGGCGACTGACCCCCGGGTGCGACGCGCGGGCGCCGTGAGGGCCACATCGGGACCGGATGCTGCTATCGTTGACGGGCCTACGTCCTGGTCCTCGCGTGCGGCTGCGTCGAGGACACAGTGTCGGACACGTCCTGAACGGACCTGACCGGCACGGGGGCAGAGGTTCGGGCTGTAGCCGCCCGATCCCACAGGCTCATCCCTCTGGATCCCGTCGCGGGGTCCGTCGGCGCGTGCGCGCTCCGAGACCCGTGACACCTTCAGTTCAGTACAGAGAAAAGGACCCTGTGTCTACCAAGTCACGCACCCGCAGCAAGACCCGCCTGTCTCGCGCGCTCGGCATCCCGCTGACGCCGAAGGCGGCCCGTTACCTCGAGAAGCGCCCCTACGGCCCCGGTGAGCACGGTCGTACCCGCCGTCGTCAGGACAGCGACTACGCGGTGCGCCTCCGTGAGAAGCAGCGTCTGCGCGCCCAGTACGGCATCCGCGAGAAGCAGCTCCGCATCGTCTTCGAAGAGTCCCGCAAGGCGGCCGGTCTGACCGGTGAGAACCTCGTCGAGACCCTCGAGACGCGTCTGGACGCCCTCGTGCTCCGCGCCGGCTTCGCCCGCACGACCTCGCAGGCCCGCCAGCTGATCGTGCACCGCCACATCCTGGTCGACGGCAAGCTCGTCGACCGCCCCTCCTTCCGCGTCAAGGAGGGCCAGCTGATCCACGTCAAGCAGCGCTCCGAGTCGCTCGAGCCCTTCCAGGTCGCCGCTGCCGGTGGCCACCAGGAAGTCCTCCCGAAGGTCCCGGGCTACCTCGAGGTCGAGATCGACAAGCTCCAGGCCCGCCTGGTCCGTCGCCCGAAGCGCGCCGAGGTCCCCGTGACCTGCGAAGTGCAGCTCGTCGTCGAGTACTACGCAGCCCGCTGATCCCAGCACCTGTGTGAACGGCGGGTCGTCCTCCTCGGAGGGCGGCCCGCCGTTCTTCGTGCCCGCGCTACGCTTGTCGGACGCACGCCCCGGCGTGCCCGAGAGGGAGGCATCGTGAAGCAGCTGTTCTTCGTCGCCGTCGGCGTGGTGATCGGTTTCGTCGCCGCGCAGCGCGTCAGCCGGACGCCGTCCGCCGCACACCTCCTCGCCCAGGTCGACGCCGGCGCGAAGGCCTTCACGGGCGCGGTGGCCGAGGGGTACCGCTCACGCGGAGCCGAGCTGCGCCCGACCGCCCACACGGACTGACGCAGCCCCGTTCCGGACGCTGGGTCCACCTGCCGCACCGTCCCACCTGACTCGCTCCGAGCCTCCCGTCCCCGCCACACGCCCTACAGGAAGCACCATGCAGACCGCAGAGATCCGCCGTCGTTGGCTCCAGTTCTTCGGTGACCGCGGCCACACCGTCGTCCCGTCCGCGTCGCTCGTCTCGGACGACCCGTCGCTGCTGTTCACGGTGGCCGGCATGGTGCCGTTCATCCCGTACCTGACCGGGCTCATCCCGGCGCCGTACCCCCGCGCCACGAGCGTCCAGAAGTGCATCCGCACCAACGACATCGAAGAGGTCGGCAAGACCCCTCGGCACGGCACGTTCTTCCAGATGAACGGCAACTTCTCGTTCGGCGACTACTTCAAGGAGCAGGCGATCCAGTACGCCTGGGAGTTCCTGACCGACCCGGAGTCCGACGGCGGGCTCGGCTTCTCGGCGGACGACCTCTGGGTCACCGTCTACGAGGAGGACGACGAGGCGATCGACTTCTGGAAGCGGCACTCGACGCTGCCGGACGACCGCATCCAGCGCCTCGGCAAGGACACGAACTACTGGTCGACGGGGCAGCCCGGTCCGGCCGGCCCCTGCTCGGAGATCTTCTTCGACCGTGGCCCGGCGTACGGCGTCGACGGCGGTCCCGCGACCGACGACGACCGCTACGTCGAGATCTGGAACCTGGTGTTCATGCAGTACCAGATCGCCGACGTGCGGTCGAAGTACGACTTCGAGATCACCGGCGAGCTGCCGAACAAGAACATCGACACCGGCATGGGGCTCGAGCGCGTCGCCTTCATCAAGCAGGGCGTCGACAACATGTACGAGATCGACCAGGTCCGCCCGGTCCTCGACAAGGCCGCCGAGGTCTCGGGCCGTCGCTACGGTGCCGACCACGAGGACGACGTCCGGATGCGCGTCATCGCGGACCACGTCCGTTCGGCGCTCATGCTCATCACCGACGGTGTCTCGCCGTCCAACGAGGGTCGTGGCTACATCCTCCGTCGCCTGCTCCGTCGCACCGTGCGCGCGATGCGGCTGCTCGGGGTCGAGGGTGCGACCTTCCCCCAGCTGTTCCCGGCGTCGCGCGACGCCATGCGCGACGCCTACCCCGAGGTCGGCGAGCAGTACGACCGCATCGCCCGGATCGCCTACGCCGAAGAGGAGACGTTCCTCCGCACGCTCGCGCAGGGCACGACGATCCTCGACGTCGCCGTCGACCGCGCCAAGCAAGACGGCCGTCCGTCGATCGGCGGGGACACCGCCTTCCTGCTGCACGACACGTTCGGCTTCCCGATCGACCTGACCATGGAGATGGCCGAGGAGGCGGGCGTCCACGTCGACCGTTCCGCGTTCGAGACGCTCATGTCGGAGCAGCGCTCGCGTGCCAAGGCCGATGCGAAGAGCAAGAAGACCGCCCTCGCCGACCTCAGCGTCTACAGCGCGTTCCGTGCCGCGGGGGAGACCGTCTTCCTCGGCTACGACGCCCTGCAGGCCGAGAGCCGGATCCTCGGCCTCATCGTCGACGGCCGGAGCGTCGACCGAGCGGTCGTCGGCGACATCGCCGAGGTCATCCTCGGCGAGACCTCGCTCTACGCCGAGTCCGGTGGCCAGGACGCCGACCAGGGGGCGATCGTCGGCAACGGCTTCGACCTCGAGGTGCTCGACGTGCAGCGCCCGGTGTCCGGCCTCTGGAGCCACACCGTCCAGGTGCGCTCCGGCGAGGTCGGTGTCGGTGACCCGGCGACGACCCTGGTCGACGCCGAGTACCGCCGTGGTGCGACCCAGGCCCACTCGGCCACGCACCTGGTGAACGCGGCGCTCCGCGACGTCCTCGGCCCGGAGGCACTGCAGGCCGGCTCGTACAACAAGGCCGGCTACATGCGCCTCGACTTCTCGTGGAGCCAGCCGGTGTCGCTCGAGACCCGCTCCGAGATCGAGGAGGTCGTGAACACCGCGATCCGCTCCGACCTCGAGGTCTCCACGCGCATCCTGCCCATCGACGACGCCAAGGCCCTCGGGGCCCAGGCGCTGTTCGGCGAGAAGTACGGCGCCGAGGTCCGCATGGTCGACATCGGCGGCCCGTGGTCCCGTGAACTCTGCGGTGGCATCCACGTGGCCTCCAGCTCCCAGGTCGGCCTCGTCAACCTCGTCGGCGAGTCCAGCGTCGGGTCGACCAACCGCCGTGTCGAGGCCCTCGTCGGGCTCGAGGGCTTCCGCGAGCTCGCCGTCGAGCGGACCATCGTGTCCCAGCTCTCGAGCGCACTCAAGGCGCCGCGTGACGACCTCCCGGGCCGTGTGCAGTCGCTGCTCGAGGACCTGAAGACGGCCCAGAAGCGCATCGCCGAGTTCGAGTCGGCGAACCTGCAACAGCGCGTGCCGGCGATCGCCCGGACCGCCGAGCGCGTGGGTGCCGTGGCGCTCGTCGCACAGGTGGTCGACGGGCTGTCCTCCGGCGACGACCTCCGTGCCCTCGCCACCGGTGTCCGGGGCCAGCTCGGCTCCGACGCCGCCGTGGTCGTGCTCGGTGCCGTCATCGGCGGCAAGCCGGTCGTCATCGTCGCGACCAACGACGCCGCCCGTTCCGCCGGTGTCCAGGCGGGGCCGCTCGCCAAGGAGGCCGCCGGTGTCCTCGGCGGTGGTGGCGGCGGCAAGCCGGACCTCGCGCAGGGCGGTGGCACCGACGCGTCGGCGCTTCCCGCGGCCCTCCGCGCCGTGTCCGACCGCATCGCGGCCTGACGGTGGCGGTCCGCTCCGGGCGCCGGCTCGGCATCGACGTCGGCCGCGCCCGGATCGGGGTGGCGGTGTGTGACCGCGACGGGCTCCTCGCCACCCCGGTCGAGACCGTCCGTCGGGACGACTCGGCCGACCTCCGGCGGATCCTGGCGATCGCGGAGGAGTACGACGTCCTCGAGATCGTCGTCGGACTCCCGCTCTCGATGTCCGGTGGGGACACCCCCTCCACGACCGACGCCCGGGACTTCGCCGCCCGGATCGCGGCGCACCGGCCGGTCCGGCTCGTCGACGAGCGACTCTCGACGGTCACGGCGCAGCGCGGGCTCCACCAGGCGGGGAAGAACACGAAGAAGTCGCGGGCCGTGATCGACCAAGCGGCCGCTGTTATCATTCTGCAACATGCGCTCGACCACGAGCGCGCAGCCGGCGCCCCACCCGGGGCCGAACTCCCCTGACAGCTGCCCTCCCGGACCCGCCCCAGCGGACCGGAGCCGCGCGGGGTTCCCGACCGAGAGACCGAGGACCGTTGGCAGACGATCTGGACTGGAACGCGATCATCGCGACCGGCAGCGACGCCGAACGCCGTGACCGCACGGGGACCCGCCGAGGCGAGGGACCCACCGAGACGCCCACGGACGACCCGCCGCTGTCGCGTCGGGAAGCCCGTGCTGCGCGTGCACGAGCCGCAGCAGCTGCATCGGCATCGGCATCGGCCGACGAAGCCGTCGATCCGACCGCGTACCGACCCGACGACGACGGCGACCAGCGTCCCGACGCTGCCGGGAGGCCCGCCCCCCGTCCCGGCGTCGGCGCCGCTCCCGCAGGTGACGCCGTCCACCCCGACGTGCACGCCCTCCTCGGTGGCTCGTTGCACAGCGGTCCGGTGCCCGGCACCGCGGCACCGGCCGACGGAAGCCCGGCCGACGGAGGCCCGGCCGACGGCGTCGACGAGGACCACGGGCAGCAGCCCCGACGACGCGGCACCTGGCAGGGCGTCGACGTCGGATCGCCTCTCCCGGACGGCACTGGGCGGGTCGGCGACGACCCGGACGGCGACCGCGTGGACGGCGACGCCCTGGCGAGCACGAGTGGTGCCGGTGGCACCGGCGGCGAGAGTGGCCGTGGTGGCGACGGTGGCGGGCGACGTGGCGGACGTGGGGGAGCCTCCCGGCCGCCGCGCGACGAGCGTCCGCCGCGACGCAAGGGGCCCCTCATCGCCGGGATCGTCATCGTGGCGATCGTGGTCGCTGGCGGTGCGGTCGCCTACAACTTCGCGGCACCGAAGATCCAGGCCATCGCCAGCGCGATCTCGGGGTCGCAGGAGAGCGACGACTACACCGGCGACGGCACCTCGAAGGTGACGATCACGATCAAGGACGGCGACATCGGTGAGGACGTCGCCGCGACGCTGCAGCGGAGCGGTGTGGTGAAGACCTCGAAGGTCTTCTACCAGCTCCTGCTCTCGTCGCCGAACGTGCAGTTCCAGCCCGGCTCGTACTCGCTGAAGAAGAAGATGAGCTCGAAGGCCGCGCTGACGGCTCTGCAGGACAAGGCCAACCGGGTCGAGGACCCGTCGATCGTGATCCCCGAGGGCACGGCGCTGCAGGACATCGAGGCCGGCATGGTCTCGAAGGCCGGGCTGAGCAAGGCCGACGTCGAGGCTGCAGCCGAGGACGTCTCCGCGTACGGCCTGCCGTCGGGTGTCACCACGCTCGAGGGCTGGCTGTTCCCCGCCACCTACCCGATCAACCCGAAGTGGACGGCGAAGCAGTACTTCCAGACCATGGTCGACACCATGAAGCAGCACCTGGAGACCGCCGGTGTCGCCGCCGCAGATCAGGAGCGCGTCGTCGTCTTCGCGTCGCTCGTGCAGAAGGAAGCCGGCCTCGCAGCTGACTACCCGAAGGTCGCGCGGGTCTTCCAGAACCGACTCGACGACGGCATGCTCCTGCAGTCCGACGCGACGGTGGCGTACGGCACGGGCAACACGCACCGTGTGACGACGACGGACGCCGAACGTGCGGACCGGTCCAACCCGTACAACACCTACCAGCACGAGGGGCTGCCGCCGGCACCGATCTCCAACCCGGGCGACCTCGCCATCAACGCGGTGACGAAGATGGCGACCGGCAACTGGCACTACTTCGTGACGGTCGACCTCGAGAGCGGTGAGACCGTGTTCTCGGACACGCTCGCGCAGCACGAGCAGGCCGTGCAGCGTTTCCAGGCCTGGCTGCGCGCCCACCCCGCCTACCAGTAGTCGGTCGGACCACCAGCAGGACCTCGCGCGACGGGCGGCGGTCGGTGCACCTCGCGGTACACCGGCCGCCGCCCGTCGCTGTGGGAGGATGTCGTCATGCTTCGTTGGTTGACCGCTGGTGAGTCCCACGGACCCGAACTGATCGCCATGATGGAAGGCCTCCCGGCCGGCGTCCCGGTGTCTTACGAGTCCATCCGCGCCGACCTCGCGCGCCGCAAGCTCGGCTACGGGCGTGGCTCGCGCATGAAGTTCGAGCAGGACGAGCTCCACCTGTCCGGCGGCGTCCGACACGGCCTCTCGATGGGCAGCCCCATCGCGATCCGCATCGGCAACACCGAATGGCCGAAGTGGGTCGAGGTGATGAACCCCGAGCCCGTCGAGCAGACCGACGCGTCGCGTGGCCGAGGTGCGCCGTTGACCCGTCCGCGGCCCGGGCACGCCGACCTCGTCGGCATGCAGAAGTACGGCTTCGACGAGGCCCGGCCGATCCTCGAGCGCGCGTCCGCCCGTGAGACCGCCGCGCGGGTCGCCCTCGGCGCCGTCGCGAAGTCCTTCCTCGCCGAACTCGGCATGGCCTCGGTGGCGCACACCCTGCAGGTCGGGACCGTCCGGGTGCCGGACGACGCAGCACTGCCCGTGCCAGAGGACGTCGACCGTCTCGACGACGACCAGCTGCGCTGCTTCGACCCCGTGACCTCCGAGCGCATGGTGACCGAGGTCGAGGCGGCCAAGAAGGACGGCGACACCCTGGGCGGTGTCGTCGAGGTGCTGTTCTACGGCGTCCCACCGGGGCTCGGATCGCACGTGCAGTGGGACCGTCGTCTCGACGCCCGACTGGCGGCGGCGATCATGGGGATCCAGGCGATCAAGGGCGTCGAGGTCGGGGACGGCTTCGCGACCGCGGCCCGGCGCGGCTCCGCCGCGCACGACGAACTCCAGCGCGAGGACGGCGAGATCGTCCGGAGGACCGATCGCGCTGGCGGGACCGAGGGCGGCATGTCCACGGGCACCGTGCTCCGCGTCCGTGCCGCGATGAAGCCGATCGCCACCGTGCCGCACGCCCTGCAGACCATCGACGTCGCCACCGGCGAGGACGCGGCCGCACACCACCAGCGCTCGGACGTCTGCGCGGTGCCGGCATCCGGGGTCGTCGCCGAGGCGATGGTGGCACTCGTGCTCGCCGACGCAGTGCTCGAGAAGTTCGGTGGGGACAGCGTCGCCGAGACCAAGCGCAACCTCGAGGGCTACCTCGCCGCGATCCCGGACACGCTCCGGACGCGTCGCACCGAGTCGCCCGCGCAGACCGCCGCCTGGTGACCGGGGCCGACGTCCCGCCCGGGGCAGCCCAGACCGGGGCCGCGGTCCCGCCCGTCGTCGTCATCGGGCCGATGGGTGCCGGCAAGTCGAGCGTCGGGCGCCGGGTCGCGAAGGCCCTGGGCGTGCCGTTCACCGACACCGACCGGGTGATCGCACGCGAACACGGTCCGATCCCGCAGCTCTTCGCCGAACACGGCGAGCCGGCCTTCCGGGAACTCGAGGCCGCGGCGGTCCGTCGCGCGATGCAGATCGGCGGCGTGGTCTCGGTCGGCGGGGGAGCGGTCATGCACCCGGAGACGCGCGCCGCGATGGCGGGCGCGCACGTCGTGCTCCTCACCGTCACGGCCGAGGCGGTCGCCGCGCGGATCGCCGGTAGCGACCGCCCGCTCATCGCCTCGGGTGGCATCGACGCCTGGCAGGCGATCCTGGACGAGCGGGCGGCGACGTACGCCGAGCTCGCCCACGTGGTGTTCGACACCTCGCGCCGACCCATGTCCCGGGTTGCTGACGACGTCGTCACCTGGGTCCGCGACAGCGCACCCGCCGGCACCCACACTCCACCTCCCCCCACCTCCGACGAAGGAGCACCGTGACCGATTCGTCCCTGCCCGAGGGCACCACCGAGATCCGCGTCGGCGGCCAGGACGGCTACGTCGTCGCGGTCGGCAACGGCCTGCTCGCGTCGGTCCCCGCCCTGCTCGGTCCGCGAGTGGCGAAGGTCCTCATCGTGCACGCCCGGACCCTGGGTGCCCGCGCCGAGGACCTCCGTCAGCTGCTCGTCGGCGCGGGGCTCGAGGCCCTCATCGCCGAGGTGCCCGACGCCGAGGCCGCGAAGCGGATCGAGGTCGCCTCGTTCTGCTGGCAGGTCATGGGACAGTCGGACTTCACCCGGACCGACGCCGTGATCGGCCTCGGCGGCGGTGCCGTCACCGACCTCGCCGGCTTCGTCGCCGCCACCTGGCTGCGCGGTGTGCCGTACCTGTCGATGCCGACGACGGTCCTCGGGCTGGTCGACGCGAGCGTCGGTGGCAAGACCGGCATCAACACGAACGAGGGCAAGAACCTGGTCGGGGCCTTCGCCGCCCCGCGCGCCGTGGTCGGTGACCTGGACCTGCTCCGCACCCTGCCACGGAACGAGATCCTGGCGGGCTTCGCCGAGATCGTGAAGGCCGGGTTCATCGCCGTGCCGGAGATCCTCGACGTGATCGAGGCAGACGTCGACCGCGTGACCGACCCGACGACGCCGGAGTTCCGCCGCGTGGTCGAGCTCGCGATCGAGCTGAAGGCCCAGGTCGTGTCCGAGGACTTCACCGAGCAGGGCCGCCGCGAGGTGCTCAACTACGGGCACACCCTCGGCCACGCCATCGAGCACGCCGAGCGGTACCAGTGGCGACACGGTGCGGCGGTGGCGGTCGGCATGGTGTTCGCCGCCGAGCTGGCACGCCTCACCGGGCACCTGGACGACGCCACGGTCGACCGGCACCGCTCGATCCTGGATTCGCTGTCGCTCCCGACGACCTACCCGCTCGGCCGGTGGCAGAGCCTCCTGGCGACGATGCGCCGCGACAAGAAGGCCCGCGCCGGCATGCTCCGGTTCATCATCCTCGATGCCGTCGGCAAGCCGGTGACGCTCGAGGGACCGGAGGACCACCTGCTCTTCACCGCCTACCAAGAGGTGGGTGCCTGAGGGCTGTACCCCGGTCGGCCCCAGGCCCGCGGAGCAGACTGACGGCGTGCCGAACCCGCCCCGTCTCAGCGACTTCTCCACCCAGCAGCGCCAGGAGCCCTCGGGTCTCCGCAGCCGCGGCCGCCGTTTCACCGAGGTGCTCGGGATCGCCCGTCGGCACGCGCTGCTGCCGTTCCGTCGGTTGGACTTCTCCCGGGACCCGGCCACCGCCGACCTGCGCCGTGACCAGGCGGACCACCTGCGCCGGGCACTCGAGGAAGCGGGCGGCGGTTTCGTGAAGATGGGCCAGCTCCTGTCGACCCGCGACGACCTGCTGCCCGAGGAGTGGACCGAGGGTCTCGCGCACCTGCAGCGGGGCGTCCGTCCCGCGGACCCGGTCGAGGTCGCGGCGTTGCTCGAGGCCGAACTCGGCGCGCCGGTGTCCGAGGTGTTCGCGTCGTTCGACTCGGAACCGGTCGCCGCGGCCTCGATCGCGCAGGTGCACCGCGCCCGGCTCACCGACGGCACCGCGGTGGCCGTGAAGGTCCAGCGCCCCGGCATCGACGCAGCCGTCCGGCGGGACGTCGACATCGCGCTCCGCGTCGTGCGGTTCCTCACCCGGACCTCCGCCCAGGCTCGTCAGCTCGGGGTGGTGCAGGTCGCCGAGCAGTACGGTGCGGACCTGATCCGCCAGGTGGACTTCTCGGCCGAGCTCCGCAACCTCGAGTCCCTCCGCGCCGCCCAGGCCCGCAGCGCCCGACCCGACGAGGTCCGGTTCCCGGAGCCGTACCGCGACCTGTCGAGCCGTCGCGTGCTCGTGATGGAGTTCCTCGAGGGGGACACGCTCAGCGCCATCCGAGCAGAGCGCTCCGACCGTGACCTCGACGAGCCGATGCGGGCGATCCTGCGGTCGTTCCTGCGCCAGGTCGTCTTCGACGGGGTCTACCACGCGGACCTGCACCCGGGGAACGTCCTGGTGCTGCCCGACGGTCGGCCCGCCCTCATCGACTTCGGCTCGGTCGGGAGGCTCGACCCGGGTCTCCGGGACACGGTCCAGGAACTCCTCGCCGCCTACCTGCAGGACGACACCTCGCGCATCGCCGACGCGGTGCTCCGGATGGCCCCGGTCCGCAACGCCGAGGACGAGTCCGACTTCCGTCGGGACATGGCCCGTTTCGTCGCGGAGGAGCTCGGTCCGGGCGCACGGATCGGGGTCGAGACGGTCGACGACGCCGTCGCGGTGTTCGGGCGGTACCGGCTCCGTGCGCCGGCGGACTTCGTGGCGGCGGCCCGGGCCCTGGCGATCTTCGAGGGCACGCTCCGCACGCTGACCCCGTCGTTCGACCTGCTCGAGGAGTCGCGCGGCCTGGCTGCGGAGCAGATCCGCGACCAGCTCCGTCCGGCCGCGATCCGGAACGTGCTGGTGCGCGAACTGTTCGGCCTCGTCACCTCGGCACGTCGGCTCCCACGACGCATCGACAAGATCACCGAGGCGGTCGAGGCCGGCCGCCTGTCGGTGAACATCCGCCTGCTCAGCGATCGACGGGACCGGCAGACGGTGTCGGGCATGATCCGTCGGGTGCTGCTCGTGCTCCTGGGAGCCGGGTCGGGCCTCCTGGCCGTGGTGTACCTGGCGACGCCCGCGCGACCGACCGCGGTGATCAGCACGCTCGTGGCCGGCGCCCTGCTCGGCGGCACCTGCGTCGTCCTGCTCGCCTGGGCAGCGATCGACGCCTGGCTCGCGCGCCGACGGCAGTAGCCCGTCCGCTACACTCGTCCGGGGCTCCACGAGCCCGGACTCCTTCACAACACCATCGAACGGAAGACCAATGGCGAGTACCACTGACATCAAGAACGGCGCCGTTCTCATCATCGACGGGCAGCTCTGGTCGGTCGTCGAGTTCCAGCACGTGAAGCCGGGCAAGGGCGGCGCCTTCGTGCGCACCAAGCTCAAGCAGGTCGTCTCCGGCAAGGTCGTCGACCGCACCTTCAACGCCGGCGCGAAGATCGAGACCGCCGTGGTGGACCGTCGCGACTTCCAGTACCTCTACGAGGACGGCGACTCGTACGTCTTCATGGACCAGGACACCTACGACCAGGTCAACGTCCCGGCGGCCGTCGTCGGTGACGCGCGCAACTTCCTGCTCGAGTCCGCGCAGGTCACCATCGCGATGAACGAGGGCAACCCGCTCTACGTCGAGCTCCCGACCTCGATCGTCACCACGATCGAGACCGAGCCGGGCCTGCAGGGTGACCGCTCCTCCGGCGGCACCAAGCCGGCGACGATCGTCACGGGCTACCAGATCCAGGTCCCGCTGTTCCTCGAGAGCGGCACGAAGGTCAAGGTCGACACGCGTGACGGCAACTACCTCGGCCGCGTCAACGACTAGGCGCTGACCGGATGAGTGCTCGTTCCAAGGCGCGGAAGCGCGCCCTCGACATGCTCTACGTGGCCGAGGTGCGCGAGCTGCCGATCGCGGACGTCCTGGCGACCGAGACGGTCCGCCACCTCGACCAGCCGGAGCGTGCCTCCAGCTGGGACTACGCGCGGCAGATCGTCACGGGCATCGACGAAGCCCGGTACGAGATCGACGGCGTGATCGCCGACCACGCGCAGGGCTGGTCGATCGCCCGCATGCCGGTGCTCGACCGCTGCATCCTGCGCATGGGGGTCTGGGAGCTGCGGTTCAACCCGGAGGTCCCCGACGCGGTCGCGATCGCCGAAGCCGTCGAGCTCGCGCAGTCGCTCTCCACGGACGACTCGGCCGGCTTCGTGAACGGTGTCCTCGGCGCCGTCGCGGGCGGCCGCGGACCGTCCGGTCGGACTGTCGCGGAGGACCAGGAGTCCCGCTAGGCTCGAAGCCGTCAGCATCCTTGAAGCCGTCCAGAGAGACGGGAGCCGTCCAGAGAGGCGGGGAAGGAGGTCGGCGTGGGTACCAGAACGGTCCTGCAGCAACCCGACATCACGCGTGCTCTGACACGCATCGCGCACGAGATCCTCGAGGCCAACCACGGTGGCTCGGAACTCGTGCTGCTCGGCATCCCGACCCGTGGGGCCGTCCTCGCCGAGCGCCTCGGTCGCATCCTCGCCGACATCGAGCCCGGGTGGGAGTCAGCCGCCGCGGGGATCGGCAGTGAGCGGGTCGGCGCACTCGACGTCACGATGTACCGGGACGACCTGCGCCGGGGCATCGGTCGAGCGCCACACCCGACGGTGATCCCGGCCGGCGGCGTCGACGGCAAGGTCGTCGTCCTGGTCGACGACGTGCTGTACTCCGGCCGGACGGTCCGCGCGGCCCTCGACGCCCTGCAGGGCATCGGCCGTCCGCGCGCCGTCCGCCTCGCGGTCCTCGTCGACCGCGGCCACCGCGAACTGCCGATCCGCGCCGACCACGTCGGCAAGAACCTGCCGACGGCGGGCGACGAACGGGTCACGCTGCACCTGACCGAGACGGACGGTGTCGACGACGTCGTCATCGAACAGGGCGGTCCCGAACAGGGTGGTGCGTCGTGAGGCACCTGCTCTCCACCGCCGACCTGTCACGCGACGAGGCGATCGGGATCCTCGACGTCGCCGAGGAGATGGCCGAGGTCAACACGCGCGAGGTCCGGAAGCTCCCGGCGCTCCGCGGTCGGACGGTCGTGAACCTGTTCTTCGAGGACTCGACCCGCACCCGCATCTCGTTCGAGGCCGCCGCCAAGCGGTTGTCCGCGGACGTCATCAACTTCGCCGCCAAGGGGTCGAGCGTGTCGAAGGGCGAGTCGCTCAAGGACACCGTGCAGACCCTCGACGCGATGGGCATCGACGGCATCGTCATCCGCCACGGAGCGTCCGGCGCGCCGCGCGTGCTCGCCGAGGCGGACTGGATCGACGTGCCCGTCGTCAACGCGGGTGACGGCACCCACGAGCACCCCACGCAGGCGCTCCTCGACGCCTTCACGATGCGCCGCCGTCTGCACGGCACCGACAGCCGCGGGCAGGGGCTCGACGGGGTCCGGGTGCTCATCGTGGGTGACGTGCTGCACAGCCGCGTCGCCCGGAGCAACGCCTGGCTGCTCCGGACGCTCGGTGCACACGTCACCTTCGCCGCCCCGCCGACACTGCTGCCGGCGGTCGACCGTCCCTTCGGCGCCGCCGTGCACCACGACCTCGACGCCGCACTGGCCGAGGACCCGGACGTCGTGATGACCCTCCGGATCCAGCAGGAGCGGATGGACGACGCCTTCTTCCCGAACCCGCGTGAGTACACGCGGCACTTCGGGCTGACCGCCGCGCGGTTCGCCCGGCTGCCCGAGCGGACGCTCGTGATGCACCCCGGACCGATGAACCGGGGCCTCGAGATCGCCGGGGTCGCCGCGGACGACGCTCGCTCGACCGTCGTGGAACAGGTCGCGAACGGCGTCTCGGTCCGGATGGCCGTGCTCTACCTCGCCCTCACCGGCGACCACCAGAAGGAGACCGTCGCATGACCGCACACCTCATCCGTGGCGCGCAGCTGGTCGACGGCTCGCGTGCCGACATCCGCCTGGAGGGACCGCTCGTCACCGCGGTCGGGTCCGGTCTCGACGCGGCTGGTGCGACGGTGGTCGACGCCGACGGGCTGCTCGCCCTGCCGGGCCTGGTCGACCTGCACACCCACCTCCGGGAACCCGGGCACGAGGAGTCCGAGACCGTCCTCTCCGGCTCGCGGGCCGCGGCCGCCGGCGGTTTCACGGCCGTGAACGCGATGGCGAACTCCTCGCCGGTCGCGGACACCGCCGGGGTCGTCGAGCAGGTGCAGGCGCTCGGGGACGACGCCGGGTACGTCACGGTCCGTCCGATCGGTGCCGTCTCGCAGGGGCTGCAGGGCACGCACCTGTCCGAGATCGGTGCCATGGCGACCTCACGCGCGAAGGTCCGGGTGTTCTCGGACGACGGCTCGTGCGTCGCCGACCCGCTGCTGATGCGCCGGGCGCTCGAGTACATCAAGGGCTTCGGCGGCGTGCTCGCACAGCACGCGCAGGAGCCCCGTCTGACGGTCGGCGCGCAGATGAACGAGGGCCGACTGTCGTCCGAACTCGGTCTGGCGGGCTGGCCGGCCGTGGCGGAGGAGTCGATCATCGCGCGAGACGTCCTGCTCGCAGACCACGTCGGAGCTCGGCTGCACGTCTGCCACGTCTCGACCGCCGGCAGCGTCGAGGTGATCCGCTGGGCCAAGTCCCGCGGCATCGACGTCACGGCCGAGGTCACACCGCACCACCTGCTGCTCACGGAGGACCTGATCGCCGGGCACGACGGCACCCCGGGCTACGACGCCCGGTACAAGGTGAACCCGCCGCTCCGCCGCCGCGAGGACGTCGAGGCACTCCGCGCCGCCCTGGCCGACGGCACGATCGACATCGTCGCGACCGACCACGCCCCGCACCCCGCCGAGGCCAAGCACTGCGAGTGGCCCGCCGCCGCGAACGGCATGGTCGGGCTCGAGTCCGCGTTGAGCGTGGTGCACGCCGCCGTGGTCGAGGACGGCCGACTGGACTGGGCCGACGTCGCCCGTGTGCTGTCGAGCGCGCCGGCCCGGATCGGCCAGGTCACGGGCCACGGCCACGCGATCGCCGCGGGTGCGCCGGCCGAGATCACCCTCTACGACCCCGCGGCGGGCCGCGAGTTCTCGGTGGCCGACCTGCACGGGCAGTCGCAGAACTCGCCGTACCTCGGGATGCGGCTGCCCGGCCGGGTCGTCGCGACCTTCCACCACGGCGAGCCGACGGTGCTCGACGGGCAGCTCGTCGACGCCGACACCGTCGCGGCCCGGGCTGCAGCGGCACGGGTGGCGACGGCATGAGCGGTGACACGGCGCGCTGGCTGCTCGGCGGGGTCATCCTGCTCGCGGTGGCCGCGCTGTTCGTCGCGATGGCGCGCACGTGGCGCACGCGGAGCCGACGGCAGGCGGAGGCCGTGCCTCCCGTCCCGGTGCCGGCCGACCGTGGTCCGGCGGCCGGGTCGTGGGACGGGTTCACCGTCGCGACGACCCGAGCGGACCAACCGCTCGAACGGATCACCGCCGGCGGACTCGGCTTCCGCGGCCGCGGCGGCGTGACCGTGCACGCGACCGGCGTCGTGCTGCACCACGCCGGCGTGGACGACCGGTGGATCGCCCGGAGCGCCGTCCGCGGCGCCGACCGGGCCACGTGGGCGATCGACCGAGTGGTCGAGCCCGGGGGACTGGTCCGACTGCGATGGACGGCGACCGGCGCCGCAGCAGCGACGGACCTCGACACCTACTTCCGGTTCCCGGAGGGCGACGCGGAAGCGCTCACCGCCCTGCAGGGACTGGCGACGACGAACGACTCCCCGCACACCGCGGGCGAAGGGACGAACTCATGACACGCGAACGGGCCGTACTGGTCCTCGAAGACGGCACCCGGTACGACGGCTGGGCCTACGGCGCCCGTGGGCGCACGCTCGGCGAGGTGGTCTTCGCGACCGGCATGACCGGCTACCAGGAGACGCTCACCGACCCCTCCTACGCCGGGCAGATCGTGGTGCAGACCGCGCCGCACATCGGCAACACCGGGGTCAACGACGAGGACCCCGAGTCCCGGCGCATCTGGGTCGCGGGGTACGTCGTGCGCGACCCGAGCCGCGTGGTGTCGAACCACCGCGCGGACGCGTCGCTCGACGAGCACTTGGTGCGCGACGGCATCGTCGGGATCTCCGGGATCGACACCCGCGCCCTCACCCGTCGCATCCGCGACGCGGGTGCCATGAAGGGCGGCGTGTTCAGCGGGGCGGATGCCACGCTCGACGCCGACGAGCAGCTCCGGATCGTCACCGAGCAGGCCGGCATGGCGGGGAAGAACCTCTCCGCCGAGGTCTCAACGGCCGAGGAGTACGTCGTCGAGCCGGTCGGCGAGCGGATCGGCACGCTGGCCGTCCTCGACCTCGGGGTGAAGTCGTCGACGACCCGTTACCTGTCCGAGCGCGGCTTCGAGGTGCACGTGCTGCCGCAGGACGTCACGGTCGAGCGGCTCCGCGAACTCGACCCCGACGCGCTCTTCTACTCGAACGGCCCCGGCGACCCGTCGGCGTCCGACGCGCAGGTGTCCCTGCTGCAGGAGAGCCTCCGCGACGGCCGGCCGTTCTTCGGGATCTGCTTCGGCAACCAGCTGCTCGGCCGTGCCCTGGGCTTCGGCACGTACAAGCTGCCGTTCGGTCACCGCGGCATCAACCAGCCGGTGCTCGACACGACGACCGGCAAGGTCGAGATCACGAGCCAGAACCACGGCTTCGCGGTCGACGCGCCCGTCGGTGAGGTCCTCGAGTCCCCGGTCGGCTTCGGTCGTGTCGAGGTCTCGCACTACTCACTGAACGACAACGTCGTGGAGGGCCTCCGGGCGCTCGACATCCCCGCGTTCAGCGTGCAGTACCACCCCGAGGCCGCCGCCGGACCGCACGACAGCATGTACCTCTTCGACCGCTTCCGGGACATGGTGCTCGCCCGACGGCAGGGAGCGCCGCTCGACGCGGCCACCACCGACGCCACCACGCCTGCCGCCGACATCACGAAGGAGGGCAACTGATGCCCAAGCGCACCGACATCAGCTCCGTCCTGGTCATCGGCTCCGGCCCGATCGTGATCGGGCAGGCCGCCGAGTTCGACTACTCCGGCACGCAGGCCTGCCGCGTCCTCCGCGCGGAGGGCGTCCGCGTCATCCTGGTGAACCCGAACCCGGCGACGATCATGACCGACCCGGACTTCGCCGACGCGACCTACATCGAGCCGATCACGAACGCGTCGCTCGAGGAGATCATCCGCATCGAGCAGCCGGACGCCGTCCTGCCGACCCTGGGCGGACAGACCGCGCTGAACGCCGCGATCTCCCTCGACGAAGCAGGCATCCTCGAGAAGTACGGCGTCGAGCTCATCGGCGCGAAGGTCGACGCCATCCAGCGCGGTGAGGACCGGCAGCTCTTCAAGGAGCTCGTCCTCGAGTCCGGTGCCGACGTCGCCCGCAGCCACATCGCGCACACCCTGGAGGAGGCGAAGGAGTTCGCGAAGGACCTCGGCTACCCGCTCGTGGTCCGCCCGTCCTTCACGATGGGCGGTCTCGGCTCCGGCTTCGCCTACGACGAGTCGGAACTCGTGCGCTTCGTCGGCGACGGTCTGCAGTCCAGCCCGACGACCGAGGTCCTGCTCGAGGAGTCGATCCTCGGGTGGAAGGAGTACGAGCTCGAGCTGATGCGGGACAACGCCGACAACACCGTCGTCGTCTGCTCGATCGAGAACGTCGACCCGGTCGGCGTGCACACCGGCGACTCGATCACCGTCGCCCCGGCGCTGACGCTGACCGACCGCGAGTACCAGAACATGCGGAACATCGGCATCGACATCATCCGCCGCGTCGGGGTCGACACCGGCGGGTGCAACATCCAGTTCGCGGTCGACCCGGCGAACGGCCGTCTGATCGTCATCGAGATGAACCCGCGCGTCTCCCGCTCCTCGGCGCTCGCGTCGAAGGCGACGGGCTTCCCGATCGCCAAGATCGCCGCGAAGCTGGCCATCGGGTACCGCCTGGACGAGATCCAGAACGACATCACCCGCGTCACCCCGGCGAGCTTCGAGCCGACGCTCGACTACGTCGTCGTGAAGACCCCGCGCTTCGCGTTCGAGAAGTTCCCGGCCGCCGACGCCACGCTCACCACCACGATGAAGAGCGTCGGCGAGGCGATGGCGATCGGCCGCAACTACGCCACCGCGCTGCAGAAGTCGCTCCGCTCGCTCGAGAAGCGCGGGTCGAGCTTCCACTGGGACGTGCCGGCCGACCAGCTCGACAAGGCCGCCCTGCTCGAGAAGTCCGCGGTCCCGACCGACGGCCGCATCGTCACGGTGCAGCAGGCCCTCGTCGCTGGCGCCACCGCGGCCGAGGTCTTCGAGGCCACGAAGATCGACCCGTGGTTCATCGACCAGATCGTGCTCATCAACGAGGTCGCGGACGAGGTCCGTGCCGCCGAGACCCTGGACGCGGACACCGTCCGGTGGGCCAAGGAGCACGGCTTCAGCGACGCGCAGATCGCGGCGCTCCGCGGGGTCTCCGAGCAGGAGGCGCGCGACCAGCGACACGCGCTCGGCATCCGCCCGGTGTTCAAGACCGTCGACACCTGCGCCGGCGAGTTCCCCGCCCTGACGCCCTACCACTACTCGTCCTACGACACCGAGACCGAGGTCGCCCCGAGCGACCGCAAGAAGGTCGTCATCCTGGGCTCCGGCCCGAACCGCATCGGCCAGGGCGTCGAGTTCGACTACTCCTGCGTGCACGCGTCCTTCGCGCTGAGCGACGCCGGATTCGAGACGATCATGATCAACTGCAACCCGGAGACGGTCTCGACCGACTACGACACCTCGGACCGGCTCTACTTCGAGCCGCTCACGGTGGAGGACGTGCTCGAGGTCATCGAGGCCGAGCAGGCGTCCGGCCAGGTGGTGGGCGTCGTCGTGCAGCTCGGCGGCCAGACCGCTCTGGGCCTGGCGAAGCCCCTCGAGGCCGCGGGCATCCCGATCCTCGGCACCACGCCGGACGCGATCGACCTGGCGGAGGAGCGTGGGGCGTTCTCGCGCATCCTCGACGAAGCAGGCCTGCTCGCGCCGAAGAACGGCACCGCCCACGACCTGGCCAGCGCCACCGCGGTCGCCGAGGGCATCGGCTACCCGGTGCTCGTCCGTCCGTCCTTCGTGCTCGGCGGCCGCGGCATGGAGATCGTCTACGACTCCGCCACCCTCGCCGACTACTTCGACCGGATGGCCGACCAGGCGATCATCGGCCCGGACCTGCCGCTGCTCGTGGACCGGTTCCTCGATGACGCGGTCGAGATCGACATCGACGCGCTCTACGACGGCGAGCGGCTCTACGTCGGCGGCATCATGGAGCACATCGAAGAGGCCGGCATCCACTCCGGCGACTCGTCCTGCACCCTGCCCCCGGTCGGCCTCGGCCGCGCCGAGATCCAGGCCGTCGTCGACGCGACCGAGAAGATCGCGCGCGGGGTCGGCGTCCGCGGACTCCTCAACGTGCAGTTCGCCATCGCCGCCGGGGTGCTCTACGTCCTCGAGGCGAACCCCCGCGCCAGCCGCACGGTCCCGTTCGTCTCGAAGGCGCTCGGCATCGCACTGGCCAAGGCCGCGGCACGCATCATGACCGGCACGAGTGTCGACGGCCTGGTCGCCGAGGGACTGCTGCCGGCACGCGACGGCGCCTTCGTCCCGATGGAGGCCCCGATCGCCGTGAAGGAGGCCGTGCTGCCCTTCCGTCGCTTCCGCACCCGCGAGGGTCAGGTCGTCGACTCGGTGCTCAGCCCCGAGATGCGCTCCACCGGAGAGGTCATGGGCATCGACCGCGACTTCCCGCGGGCGTTCCTCAAGAGCCAGGAGGCCGCCTACGGTGGTCTGCCCACCAGCGGTACCGTGTTCGTGAGCGTCGCGGACACCGACAAGCGCGCCATCGTCCTGCCGGTGCACCGCCTGCAGCAGCTGGGCTTCACGATCATCGCCACCGAGGGCACCGCCGAGGTGCTCCGCCGCAACGGCATCCTGGTCGGCACCGTCGGCAAGTACAGCCAGGGGCAGGAGAGCGTCGTCGACCTGCTCGCCCGCAACGAGGTCGACATCGTCATCAACACCCCGAGCGGTGCCGCCGGTCGCGCGGACGGGTACGAGATCCGCGCGGCCACCGTGGCGGCGGACAAGCCGCTGTTCACGACGATCTCGCAGCTCGGCGCCGCCGTCGCGGCGATCGAGACGATCGGGACGCCGCACAGTGTCCGGAGCCTGCAGGACTACGCGCTCGAGCGGGCGGGCTGGTGACCCCAGGTCTGCACGGAGGCCCGACCCCGTTCGGCGTCCGGCTCGCGGCCGCCATCGAGTCGCGGTCGGCGCTCTGCGTCGGGATCGACCCCCACGCCGCCACCCTGGCGGCGTGGGGGCTCGGCCGCGACGAGGCCGGTCTCACCGCCTTCGGCGCCACCCTGGTCGACGCCGCCGCGGGGCGAGCGGCGGTCGTGAAGCCGCAGATCGCGTTCTTCGAGGCGGCGGGGGTGCCCGGGTACCGAGCGCTCGAGGCGACGATCGGTCGCGCGCGTGATGCGGGCCTCCTGGTCGTCGCGGACGTCAAACGCGGCGACATCGGTTCGACCGGCGACGACTACGCCCTGGCGTGGCTGGACCGTGACGGCCCGTTCACGGCGGACGCGATGACGGTGTCGCCGTACCTCGGGTACGGCTCGCTGTCCGGGACCGTCGCCGTCGCCCGCGAGAACGGTGCGGGCGTGTTCGTCCTCGCCGCGACGAGCAACCCGGAGGCGCGTGTGCTGCAGACAGCGGTGCTCGCCGAGGGCCCGCGTGCCGGCCGGACCGTGGCGGCCGGTATCGTCGTGGACGTGGCAGACGACAACCGGACGAGCGCCGACCAGCCCCTGGGGGACGTCGGGCTGGTCCTCGGCGCGACCCTCGACCTCGACGACTTCGGCATCACGGCCGACGAGATCGGCACCGCCCCGGTCCTCGCACCCGGCTTCGGTGCGCAGGGGGCCCGGATCGAGGACCTCCGCGCGCTGTACGGCAGCCGGGCGGAGCAGGTCCTCGTGAGCGAGTCCCGCGGGCTGCTCGGCGACGGGCCGAACGGTGTCGCCGCACTCGTCGCCGACCGTGCCGACCGGATCGCACGCGCGCTGGGGACGGCGGCGTGAGCGACGAGCAGGCGGACGTCCGGTCCGACGACACCGATCCCGGCCGCTCGGCCCTGCCGGCGCACCGCAACCCGCCGGAGGTCGACCGGGTCGCGGCCGCGAAGGCCGCCGTCGCCGCACGACGCGCACGCGCCGCGGTCAAGTCGGCGATCGCCACCGGCGAACGGTCGCCGCTCGAGGTCGCCCGTTCCGCCTGGTCTGAGGACGAGTCCGTCGTCGCGACCACCGCGGCCGAACGCTCGCTCCGCGTCCGTGACCTGCTCACGAGCCTGCCCGGTGTCGGACCGGCCCGGGCGGAGGCCGTGATGGGTGCGCTGCGGATCGCCCCGTCGAAGCGCCTCGGGGGACTCGGCAGCCGGCAGCGGACCGAACTGGCGGACTGGCTCGCCCAGCGCGGACGCAAGCGCGCGGCGTCGAAGCTCGTCGTGCTCGCCGGACCCACCGCGGTCGGCAAGGGCACGGTCAGCGCGTACATCCGTGAGCAGTACCCCGAGGTGAACCTCAGCGTCTCCGCGACGACCCGGAAGCCCCGCCCGGGCGAGGTCGACGGCGTGCACTACTACTTCGTGGACGACGCCGAGTTCGACCGGATGATCCGCGACCGCGAGCTGCTCGAGTACGCGACCGTGCACAACTCCTACCGGTACGGCACCCCGCGCCCGCCGATCGACCGCGCGCTCGACGCCGGCGAGAAGGTCATGCTCGAGATCGACCTGCAGGGCGCCCGACAGGTGCGGGACGCGATGCCCGAGGCCGTCCTGGTGTTCCTGCTGCCGCCGACGTGGGACGAACTCGTCCGTCGGCTCATCGGCCGCGGCACCGAGACGCCCGAGGAGCAGACCCGGCGACTCGAGACCGCGAAGGTGGAGCTCGCGGCCCAGGACGAGTTCGACGTGCGGATCGTGAACTCCGATGTCAGCACGGCGGCACGCGAGGTCGTAGACTTGTTCTCTGCGCCCTGACCGGTGCACCGACGACGAGGAGCAACCCCATGGCCAACCCCCAGGGCATCATCGACCCGCCCATCGACGACCTGCTCAGCAAGGTCGAGTCGAAGTACGCGCTCGTGATCTTCGCTTCGAAGCGCGCTCGCCAGATCAACGACTACTACGCGGACCTGCACGAAGGCTCGCTCTTCGACAACGTCGGTCCGCTCGTCGACTCGACGATCGACGACAAGCCGCTCTCGGTCGCGCTCCACGAGATCAACGAGGACAAGCTGACCGTCACCAAGCAGCAGCAGCCCTCCGCCTGATCCCGGTGAGTGCGCTCCGCCTGTTCACGTCGGAATCGGTGACCGAAGGCCACCCCGACAAGATCTGCGACCAGATCTCGGACGCGATCCTGGACGCCCTGCTCACGGTCGACCCGAACGCGCGGGTCGCCGTCGAGACGATGGTGACGACCGGGCTCGTGCACGTCGCAGGAGAGGTCACGACCTCGGGCTACGTCGAGATCCCGCAGCTCGTCCGCGACGTCATCACCGGGATCGGGTACAACTCGTCGGACGTGAGCTTCGACGGTCGCACCTGCGGCGTCGAGATCTCGATCGGCGCGCAGTCCCCGGACATCGCCCAGGGCGTCGACGAGTCCCTCGACACCCGCTCGGGTGCCGGCACGGACCCGCTCGACCGCCAGGGCGCCGGGGACCAGGGCATCATGTTCGGCTTCGCGACGAACGAGACGCCGGAGTACATGCCCGTCGCCATCTGGCTCGCGCACCGCCTGGCCGAGAAGCTCGCCGCGGTCCGCAAGTCCGGCGAGCTGACGTACCTGCGCCCGGACGGCAAGACCCAGGTCACGGTCGGGTACGACGGCGTCACGCCGAAGACCGTCGAGACCGTGGTCCTGTCGACCCAGCACGCGCCGAGCGTCTCGCTCGAGCAGCTGACCGCGGACATCACCGAGCACGTCATCCGCCCGGTGCTCGACCTGGTGGAGCTCGACTCGTCGCACGTCGACGTGATCGTGAACCCGACCGGACGCTTCGAGATCGGCGGCCCGCAGGGCGACGCCGGACTCACCGGGCGCAAGGTCATCGTCGACACCTACGGCGGGGCCTCCCGGCACGGCGGCGGCGCGTTCAGCGGCAAGGACCCGTCCAAGGTCGACCGCTCGGCCGCCTACGCCCTGCGCTGGGTCGCGAAGAACGCCGTCGCGGCGGGTCTCGCCGACCGCCTCGAGGTCCAGGTCGCCTACGCGATCGGTCGGGCCAAGCCCGTCGGCCTGTACGTCGAGTCCTTCGGCACCGGCCACGTCGACGACGCGACGATCGAAGCCGCGATCACGAAGGTGTTCGACCTGCGACCGGCCGCGATCATCCGTGACCTCGACCTGCTGACCCCGAAGTACGCGCAGACCGCGACCTACGGGCACTTCGGTCGCGAACTGCCCGGCTTCACCTGGGAGCAGCTCGACCGCGTCGAGGAGCTCCGCACCGCGGCAGGACTCGTCTCCGTCACCGTCTGAGGCCCTCCGTGGCCAACGTCGCGCGTGTCGTCCTCGACTCACCGCTCCCGCAACTCGACCGTCTGTTCGACTACCGGGTCCCGGCCGAGATCGAGGACGACTGCGTGCCGGGGGTCCGGGTCCGGGTGCCGTTGCGCTCCGGCGCCCGGATGACCGACGCCTACGTGGTGGAGGTCGTGGCCGACGACGCCCTCTCGCCGGAGAACGACTTCCCGGGCGAGCTGAGTGCCGTCGAGGAGCTCGTCAGCCCGGTGCCGGTGCTCGCGCCGGAGGTCTGGGAGCTGGCCCGCGCCGTGGCCGACCGTGCCGCCGGGGTCGCCAGCGACGTGCTGCGCCTCGCGGTGCCGACGCGGCAGGTCCGGCCGGAGAAGGCCTGGCTCGCTCGTGACCCGGACCACGTGCCGCCCCGCGTGACGGCGGTCCCGGTCGACGGGTACGGCGACGCGGTCGTCGAGGCGGTGATGGACGCCGGCGGACGCGCGGCCGTCGGTGCGATCCCGCACCCGGTCCTGCTCGCCGCCCCGGCCCGAGCGATCCCGGCCGACGACGCCGACGGGCCTGCTCCCGCCTGGGTGCCCGGCTGGGCCGCGACCCTGGCGCAGGCCGCCGCACACACCCTGGCGGGGGAGCGGTCGGCCGTCATCGCCGTGCCCGACTTCCGCGACGTCACGGACCTCGAGCGCGCCCTGCTCGTCCTCGTGCCCGCCGAGCGGGTGGTGCGGTTCGACGCGAAGCAGACCAACGGGCAGCGCGCCCGGGCACTCCTCACCGCCCGGACGCACCCGGTCGTCGCGATCGGGAATCGTGCCGCTGTTTACGCACCGGCGTCGGACCTCGGCCTCATCGCCCTCTGGGACGACGGCGACCCGTCCTTCGCCGAGCAGCGCGCGCCGTACGTGCACACCCGTGACGTCGCGCTGGTACGGACCGCCCAGTCCGGGGCCGCGCTCCTGATGGTGTCGCACGCGCGGAGCACCGACGTGCAGCGGCTCGTCGAGCTCGGATGGCTGCAGGAGATCGGTCCGCACCGCGCCCGTGTGCCGAAGGTCGTCCCGACGGCCCACCAGACCAACGCCGACGGGTACGCCGCACAGGCCCGCATCCCGAGCAGTGCTTGGCGGGCCGCCCGCGAGGCCAGTCACGACGGACCCGTGCTCGTGCAGGTGTCGAACCCCGGCTTCGGGACCGGCCTGGTCTGCACCGAGTGCGGGGAGCGCGCCCACTGCCGGGTGTGCGGTGGTCCACTCGGCAGTCCGCACGCCGGGTCCACCCCGCAGTGTCGGTTCTGCGGCGCGCTGGCGGCCGGGTACCGCTGCCCGACCTGTGGCAACGGGAAGCTCAAGCCCGTCGGCCAGGGTGCCCAGCGCACCGCCGACGAACTCGGCCGCGCCTTCCCGAACACCCGGATCGTGGTGGCCGACGGATCGCGCCCGATCGACGAGGTACCGGCCCGTCCCGCGGTCGTCGTCGCGACCCGCGGCGCCGAACCGGACGTCGCCGGCGGCTACGCCTGCGTACTGCTCCTGGACGGCGAACGGATGCTGGCGCGCGAGGGACTGCGAGTCCAGGAGGACGTCCTCCGGATCTGGGCGAACGCCGCGGCGAAGGGCGCTCCCGGAGCGCCGGTGTACCTCGTCGGCATCGGCGGCAAGCTCGCGAACGCGATGGCACTCTGGCGGCTCGACGTACCCGCCCACGACGAACTCACCGACCGGCGTGAGCTGTTCTTCCCGCCCGCGGTGCGGGTCGCCACGCTGACCGGGACGGACGAGGCGGTGACCGGCGCGATCGAGGCGCTCGGCGACGCGCCGGTGGGCCCGGTCCTCGGACCGGTCCCCGTCGACGACCCGACGCCGGGGACGGTCCGCGCGATCGTGCGCTTCCCCTACGGCCACGGGACAGAGGTGGCGGCGACCCTCAAGGCCGAGGTGATCCGCCGGTCGTCGACGCGCCGGGTGGTCAAGGGCGGGGCGAAGCGTCGCGCGGCTCCGGCCCTCCGCGTCCGGATGGACGACGCCGAGCCGTTCTCCGAGGTCTGAACCGGTCGCTGCAGAGCCGAGCCCGGACATGACGGGAGGCCCGTGGCGATCCCGCCACGGGCCTCCCGTCATGTCACCGACCGAGGTCACCGACCGAGGTCACCGATCAGGGTCAGCGCGCGGTCCGCTCCGCGCCGACCGGTGCACGGCGGCCGCGCGAGAGCACGACGCCGAGGGCGACCATGCCGATCGCGAGGACCAGGTGCAGCCAGTTGTCCGCCGAGTTCAGCGGCACGAAGTTCGCGGCGCTGTCGCTGTTCGCGGTGAACAGGCCGTAGATCCAGAGCACGAAGTAGACGATGCCGCCGATGACCAGGTAGAGCCGGGAACCACTGGCGCGTCGGGCCGCCAGGACGCCGACGATGCCGAAGAGCAGGTGGACGATGTTGTGCAGGACCGACACCTGGAAGATGCCGAGCAGCATGCCCATCGAGTCGTTGCCGGCACCACCGAGGTCACCGGTGGTCAGGCCGGGGATGAAGCCCGCCAGGCCGACGAGCAGGAAGACGATGCCGACGACGAGCGTGCCCTTCTGGACGGGCGTCTCGGCGAAGCTGGTGGGAGCGGGGGTGGAGAGTCGGTCTGACATGTTCGTTCCTTTCAGGGAATCGCCTGTGAACGTACCCGTCGGTCTCCGCGCTGTCCGGAGGCGAGGGCACAGCTCGTCCGGCACGACGCCGGCGAGCCGGGTCCGCGGATCAGCGGGGCTGGGCCGGGTTGGTCGGGTCGCCGTGTGACGGCGGGTTGATGACCGGCCCGGACGTGGCCGGGGTGACGGCGGGGGAACCGCCGGTGCCCTGCTGGACCTCCGGGAGGTGCTCGGGCACCGAGCCGGTCGGTTCGGCCCCGGCTTCGAGTGCGGCGATCCGGGAGGTCAGCACCTCCACGACCGGCAGCCGGTTCCCGTGGGCCCGCTCGTGCTCGAGCAGGGTCTGCAGCTGGTCGCGGTCGAGCGGGCGGACGTGCTCGGCGAGGTTGCCGAGCGGCAGGTGGTCGAAGTCCGGCAGCGGCAGTGCGTCGGTGGTCATGGTGGTCCTTCCGTCGAGATGCCAGCGACCGTAGGCAGGCACGCCTCAGCGCGTCCCCAGGCCCGGCGCGGACGGCGTCCGCCCGGGCGCGGCCGCGGCTCGTGGGAGACTGGTCCGATGCGTCTCGTCGTCGCCGGCAGTCCCGCTGCCGCGGTCCCCACCCTCCGTGCTCTGGCGGCGTCCGACCACGAGATCGCGGCGGTGTTGACCCGCCCGCCGACGCCGCAGGGCCGGAAGCGCGTGCTGACGCCCACGCCGGTCGCGCAGGCAGCGGCGGAGCTCGGGCTGCCGGTGATCGAGGCCTCCCGTGTGGACGACGAGGTGACGGCCCGGATCGCGGCGCTCGACGTCGGCCTCGGTGTGATCGTCGCGTACGGCGCACTCCTCCGTCGCCCAGCCCTCGACGCCCCGCGGCTCGGCTGGGTCAACCTGCACTTCTCCGACCTGCCGGCGTACCGCGGTGCCGCCCCCGTGCAGCGTGCCGTGATGGCCGGTGCGACGACCACGGCCGCGACGGTGTTCCAGCTGGTCGAGGCCCTGGACGCGGGCCCAGTCTTCGCGGCCGAGCCGTTCACGATCGACCCGGAGGCCACCTCCGGCGAGGTCCTCGGCGCGATGGCGGTGACCGGTGCCGACGTCGTCGTGCGGGTCGTCGACGCCATCGCCGCGGGCACCGCCGTCGCCACCGAGCAGGTCGGCGCTCCGTCGTCGGCCCCGAAGCTCACGCTCGACGACGGCCGGACCGACTTCGCCGCCCCGGCCGCCGCGGTGCACGCCAGGCTCCGCGGCGTCACCCCGGAGCCCGGTGCGTTCGCACACCTCGGCGAGACCCGGGTGAAGCTGCTGCGGGCCCGCCGGTACGGTGCACCCGACGGCCGGCCGGGAGGCCCGGAGGACTCCGCGCCGCACCTCGCGCCGGGTGCGCTCCGGCTCGTGGACGGTGCCCTGCTGGTCGGGACGGCGGACGAACCGCTCGTGCTGACCGAGGTGCAGCCGGCCGGCAAGAAGGCGATGGACGCTGCGGCCTGGGCCCGAGGGCTCGGACCGCTCGACGGGAAGGTGCTCGCATGAGCGCGGAACAGGCGCGGTCACGCGGATCGCAGCGTGGCGGCCGCAGCGGCGGCAGCGGTGTCGGGCGGACCGGCGGGCGCCCCGGCGGCCGACCCCGGGAGCCCCGGCAGGTGAGCGCCCGGCGGGTCGCCTTCGACGTCCTCCGTGCCGTCCAGGTCGACGACGCGTACGCGAACCTGCTCCTGCCGACGCGCATCCGACGAGCCGGGCTCAGCGCCCGGGACGCCGGTTTCGCCACCGAACTCACCTACGGCACGATCCGGATGATCGGCCGCTACGACGTGGTGGTCGCGGTGGCGTCCGGACGTCGGGCGGACCTCATCGAAGCCGACGTGCTCGACGTCATGCGCCTCGGTGTGCACCAGCTGCTCGGCATGCGGACCCCGACGCACGCGGCGGTCTCCGCGACGGTCGAGCTCGCCCGCGAGGTCGGCGTCGCCCGCGCCACCGGCTTCGTCAACGCCGTGATGCGGAAGGTCGCCGGCAAGACCCCGGAGGAGTGGGACGCCCTGGTGACGGCGGGCCTCGGCGGGGACGCACTCCTCGCGACGCGCTGGTCGCACCCGGTGTGGGTCGTGTCGGCACTCCGGGACGCCCTGGCAGCGGAACGGTCCCGTGACGAACTCGTCGCGCTCCTCGCCGCCGACAACGAGGCACCGCGGGTCCAGCTCGCGGCGTTGCCCGGTGTCGCGTCGGCGGAGGACGTCGAGCAGGCGACCGCCCGCGTGGCGGGGGACGACGACGAGACGGGGGAGGTGCCTCCCGTCGGTCCGGGCGCCGACGCCGACGCCGCCGAGGTGGCCGAGGCCGACCAGGCCGACGCGGTGCCCGAGCCCGCCCCGGCCGCTCCCGACCTGCCGGTCTCGCCCGTCGGGATCCGCGGCGTCACCGGTGACCCGGCGCGCGTCCCCGGCGTCGCCGCCGGCCGGCTCCGCGTCCAGGACGAGGGCTCGCAACTCGCGGCCCTCGCGCTGTCCCGTTCGTCCGAGGTACGGGCCGGCGAACGCTGGCTCGACCTCTGCGCAGGCCCGGGTGGCAAGGCCGCACTCCTGGCCGCCGAGGCCGCACAGGCTGGTGCGACCCTCACCGCCAACGAGCTCGTCCCGGCCCGGGTGGGACTCGTCCGGGAGGCACTCCGCGACTTCCGTGACACCGTCACCGTGGTCGAGGGCGACGGTCGCCGCTACGGGCACGACGGCTCGGGTGTCACGTACGACCGCGTCCTGCTCGACGCCCCGTGCACCGGCCTCGGCGCGCTGCGTCGCCGTCCGGAGGCCCGCTGGCGGAAGCAGCCGGAGGACGTCGCCGAACTGGCCGTCCTGCAGGAGGAGCTGCTCGAGGCCGCGGTCCGCGTGCTCGCACCGGGCGGCACCCTGGCGTACGTGACGTGCTCGCCGCACCTGGGCGAGACGCGCGGCCAGGTCGACGCCCTGATGCGTCGGCACGGGGACCTGCTCGAGCAGCTCGACACCGCATCCGTGGTCCGCTCGGTCGCCGCGCGTGACCCGCAGGTCGCGGACGGCCGGACCGTGCAGCTCTGGCCGCACCGGATCGGTACCGACGCGATGTTCATCGCACTGTTCCGCCGGACCGCCTGACGGGCTGTCGGCTCGGTGGCCGGCCGGGTCCGGGCCGGTAGGCTCGACGGGTGACGATCCGCATCTCGCCGAGCATCCTGTCCGCCGACTTCGCGAACCTCGAGCGCGAGCTCCAGCGCATCGAGACCGCCGACATGGTGCACGTCGACGTGATGGACAACCACTTCGTGCCGAACCTGACGCTCGGCCTGCCGATCGTCCAGCGCCTGCAGCAGGTGTCGCCCGTGCCCCTCGACGTGCACCTCATGATCACCGACGCCGACACCGAGGCGCCGAAGTACGCCGAGACCGGTGCGTCCAGCGTCACCTTCCACGTCGAGGCCGCGACCGACCCCGTCGCCACCGCTGCCGCCATCCGGTCGAACGGGGCCCGCGCCGCGGTCGCCGTGAAGCCCGGCACCCCGATCACCCGGGTGCTGCACCACCTCGACGCCTACGACATGATCCTGCTGATGACCGTCGAGCCCGGGTTCGGTGGTCAGGCGTTCATGACCTCGGTGATGCCGAAGCTCGCCGACGCACGCGCCGCGGTCGACGCGTCGGGGCTCGACGTCTGGCTCGAGGTCGACGGTGGCATCGCGGTCGACACGGTGCCGGAGGCGGTCCGGAGCGGCGCGGACACCCTGGTCGCCGGCTCCGCGGTCTACGGCGGCGAGCCCGCCGCCCGCATCACCGATCTCCGGGCGGCGGCACAGCGTGCGCTCGCAGACCGGTAGCCTGGGAACGTGAAGACGTTCGACGACCTGTTCGCGGAGCTGACCGAGAAGGCGCGCATGCGCCCGGACGGCTCCGGCACCGTCGCCGAACTGGATGCCGGCGTGCACCAGATCGGCAAGAAGATCGTGGAGGAAGCCGCCGAGGTCTGGATGGCGGCCGAGTACGAGGGCGACGAGCGCACCTCGGAAGAGATCTCGCAGCTCGTGTACCACCTGCAGGTCCTCATGATCGCGAAGGGCCTGACCCCGGCGGACGTCTGGCGACATCTGTAGGGAGCGCGTCACCCCGCGCACCGCAGATCCGTCACCGACCCCTCCTCCAGGAAGCAGACCTGATGCTCCGCATCGCCGTGCCCAACAAGGGCTCACTGTCCGAGACCGCCTCCGAGATGCTGCGGGAGGCCGGGTACGCCGGCCGCCGTGACCCGAAGGCGCTGCACCTCATCGACGAGCGCAACGGGGTGGAGTTCTTCTTCCTCCGTCCGCGGGACATCGCCACCTACGTCGGCTCGGGCGCACTCGACGTCGGGATCACCGGCCGCGACCTGCTGCTCGACTCGGGGTCGACCGCGCACGAGGTCGACGCGCTCGGGTTCGCGGACTCCACCTTCCGCTTCGCCGGCGCCCCGGGCCGGTACAGCGTGCTGCAGGACCTCGAGGGTGTCCGCGTCGCCACGAGCTACCCCGGCCTCGTCGGCGAGTTCCTCGCCCAACACGGCGTCACCGCGACCCTCGTGAAGCTCGACGGCGCTGTCGAGAGCGCCGTCCGGCTCGGGGTCGCCGACGCGGTGGCGGACGTCGTCTCGACCGGCAGCACACTCCGCGCCGCCGGGCTCGAGATCTTCGGCCCGGTCATCCTGGAGTCCACCGCGGTGCTCATCACCACCGACGAGACCATCTCCGGCATCGACGTGCTCCGGCGCCGGCTGCAGGGCGTCCTGGTGGCCCGCGGCTACGTCATGCTCGACTACGACATCCCGTCCGACCTGCTCGAGCAGGCGACCGCGATCGCCTCGGGCATCGAGTCGCCGACGGTCTCGCCGTTGCACGACCGCGCCTGGTCGGCCGTCCGCGTGATGATCCCGCGCGACGACGCCAACCTCATCATGGACGCGCTGTACGACCTCGGCGCCCGGGCGATCCTCGTCAGCCCGATCCACGCCGCACGCCTGTGACCGGCGCACCCGACGCGACCGCACCGGGCGCAGCACTCGGCGGGGTCTCGGTCCGTGTCATCCCGTGCCTCGACGTCTCCGGCGGCCGGGTCGTCAAGGGCGTCAACTTCCTCGACCTGCAGGACGCCGGGGACCCCGTCGAGCTCGCCGCGCGGTACTACGAGCAGGGCGCCGACGAGTTGACGTTCCTCGACGTCGGCGCGACGGTCGAGAACCGCGCCACGATGTGGGACACCGTCACCCGCACCGCCGAGCAGGTCTTCATCCCGCTCACCGTCGGCGGTGGGGTCCGCACCGTCGACGACGTCTCTCGCCTACAGCAGTGCGGCGCGGACAAGATCGGCGTCAACAGTGCCGCGATCGCCCGCCCGGAGCTGGTGTCCGAGATCGCCGACCGGTTCGGTGCCCAGGCGGTCGTCCTGTCGCTCGACGTCAAGCGCTCCGACCGGATGCCGTCCGGTTTCGTGGTCACCACGCACGGCGGTCGCACCGAGACCGACATCGACGCGATCGCCTGGGCGCGCGAGGCCGTCGAGCGCGGCGCGGGGGAGCTCCTCGTCAACTCCATCGACGCCGACGGCACGAAGAACGGCTTCGACCTCGACCTCGTCGCCGCGGTCCGTCCGGTCTCCACGGTGCCGGTCATCGCCTCGGGAGGCGCGGGGCGCGTCGAGCACTTCGCCCCCGCCGTCGACGCCGGTGCCGACGCGGTCCTCGCGGCGAGCGTGTTCCACCGCGGTGAGATGACCGTCGGCGACGTCAAGGGGGCGCTCCGCGCGACCGGCCACGTCGTCCGCTGACGCCGTCCCGGCGAGCCGGCTCGGGCCTCCCGTCCGGCGTGTCCGTCCGCAGCGAGCGCGCCGGGCAGGGCCGTAGGCTGGTGCCCTCATGACCGACAGCACCAGCACCAGCACCGAAGCGGTCCTCGACCGCGCGCGCTTCGGTACGGACGGACTGCTCCCCGCCATCGTGCAGGAGGAATCGTCGAAGGACGTCCTCATGCTCGGCTACATGGACCGTGAAGCCCTCCGCCGCACCCTGACGGAGGGCCGGGTGACCTTCTGGTCGCGGTCCCGGAGCGAGTACTGGCGCAAGGGGGACTCGTCGGGCCACGCCCAGTACGTCCGTGCCGCCGCCCTGGACTGCGACGACGACACGCTCCTCGTCACGGTGCAGCAGGTCGGAGCCGCGTGCCACACGGGTGCCCACCGGTGCTTCGACGTCGATCCGCTCGAGCCGGTGACCGCCTCGGCGCCCGACACCGCGGCTGCGGACGGGGCGGCTCGATGAGCGACTCGCCCCGCACCACGCTCCGCGACGACTTCGACGGACTCGTCCGCGACGGCCACCGTGTCGTGCCCGTCGTCCGCGCGCTCTTCGCCGACAGTGAGACGCCGGTCGGGGTCTACCGGAAGCTCGCCGACGGTCGCGCCGGGTCGTTCCTCCTGGAGTCCGCCGGACAGGGCGGCCTCTGGTCGCGCTGGTCGTTCGTCGGTGTCCGCAGCTTCGGCGTCCTGACCCAGGAGGGCGACCGCGCCGCCTGGATCGACACCGGCATGTCGGCCGAACGGGCCGTCGGCTCGCTCGACGGGCAGCCGCTGGAGGTCCTCGCCCGGCTGCACGAGCGCTGGGCGACGCCCCGCGTGCCGGGCATGCCGCCCCTCGTCGGCGGCACCGTCGGCTTCATCGGGTGGGAAGCGGTCCGCCAGCTCGAACACCTGCCCGACGCGCCGCCCGCCGACTTCGACGTGCCCGGACAGGCGCTGTCGTTCGTCGCCGAACTCGCCGCCCTCGACCACCGCACCGGACTGGTGCTCCTGGTCGCGACGGCGCTGAACGACGGCACGGACGATGCCGACACCCTGTGGTCGGACGCGCAGGCCCGGCTCGACCGGATGCAGGCCGACCTCGTGCAGCCGAGCATCGCGACCGTCGCCGAGGCGTTCGACATCGCCGAACCGACCGCACGCTCCCGGTCCACTCCGGAGGAGTACGCGGCCGCCATCGAGCGGTCGAAACAGTTCATCCGCGACGGCGACGTCTTCCAGGTCGTCATCTCGCAGCGGTTCGACCAGGAGGTCACAGCTGACCCCCTCGACGTCTACCGGGTCCTCCGCACGTTGAACCCCAGCCCGTACATGTACTTCCTGTCGCTCGCGGGCACCGACGCCCGGCCGTTCTGGATCGTGGGAGCGTCGCCGGAGGCCCTGGTGAAGGTGCAGGACGGTCGCGCGATGACGCACCCGATCGCCGGCTCCCGGCCGCGCGGTGCCACGACCGAAGAGGACGTGCGCCTCGGCGACGAGCTGCTGCAGGACCCGAAGGAGCGCGCCGAGCACCTGATGCTGGTGGACCTCGCCCGCAACGACCTGCAGAAGGTGTGCGAGCCGGGGACCGTCGCCGTGACGGAGTTCATGACGGTCGAGCGGTTCAGCCACATCATGCACCTGGTCTCCAGCGTCGAGGGGGCGATCCGCCCGGGGATGTCGGCCATCGACGTGTTCCGGGCGACCTTCCCGGCCGGCACGCTCTCGGGTGCGCCGAAGCCGCGCGCGCTGCAGATCATCGACGAGCTCGAACCCGCGAAGCGCGGGGCGTACGCGGGGGTCGTCGGGTACTTCGACTTCGCAGGGGACGCCGACGTCGCCATCGCGATCCGCACCGCCCTGATCCAGGACGGGGTCGCACGGGTGCAGGCCGGTGCCGGGCTCGTCGCCGACTCGGACCCGATGAGCGAACACCTCGAGTCGGTCAACAAGGCCGCCGCGCCGCTGCGTGCCGTCGCGACCGCCAACCGGATGACCGGGGTCGCCCCGTGAAGCGCTCCCGACCGCTCGTCGTCGTCCTCGGGCTCCTGGTCGCCGGACTCGTGATGCTGTCGTGGACGCAGACCTGGTTCACCGTGCACCTCGACCACACCGCGGCCGTCGTGAAGACCGTGGACGCGGACGGAGCCACCGTCGTACCGCAGTACACCGCAGTCGCGATCGCCAGCCTCGCCCTGTTCCTCGCGATGACGATCGCCGGCCGTGTCGTCCGCGTCGTGCTCGCCGTGGTGCAGGTCCTGCTCGGGGTGGCCGTCGTCGTCACCGGCGTCACGGCACTGTCCGATCCAGTCGCCGCCGCGCGGAGCGCCATCGGTTCGGTCGCCGGAGTCAGCGACATCGGCGCCGTCCGGCAGGTCGTCACCGGCGTCGACGTCGGTGTCTGGCCGGTCATCGGGATCATCGGCGGGGTCCTCGCGTCGCTGCTCGGCGTCGCGGTGCTCTTCCTGCAGCGGTCCTGGCCCGGTCCGAGCCGCAGGTACGGCGATGCCGCCACGCCCGGAGCGGCCTCCGCGGCCGGGGCCAGTGGCGGTCCCGCGTCCGTCGACGGTGCTCCGCGCCGACCCGTCGTACGCGACGCGGTCGTCGACTGGGACGACCTCAGCGCGGGCGTCGACCCGACCGCGGGGGACGCCGTCGCGGGGCAGTCCGACACCCCGAACACGGTAGGATCGACGGAGCGCCGCCCGACCGGTGGTGCCAGCGACCACGAGGAGCACCGTGAGCAACACTGAGCCCGCAGAACTCGGCGAAGGCCACTCGCCGGCGGCCTGGACGGCCGTCGTCATCATGCTGATCGGCTTCGCGGCCGGGACGCTCTGCTTCTGGTTCGACATCGCCTGGGGCGTGTGGGCGTCCGCTGCCGTCGTCGTGATCGGTCTCATCGTGGGCTTCGCGATGGGCAAGGCCGGCTACGGCGTCAACGGTCCGAAGTACGTCACCAAGCACCACGGCGGCTGAGCCCGTGTCGGCTGAGCCCACCGACACCGTGCGCGTTCCTCCGGTGCCCGGGGTCGACCTGCTGCAGGGCCTCGTCGCCGGTGCGCTCGAGGACGCCGCTGCTCGTCGACTCGACCGCCCGTACGCGGACGTCGAACGCGACCTCGACCGGGTCGCCTCGCCGCTCGACGCGCTGCAGTTCCTGGCCCCGGGTGACCGGGTGAAGGTCCTCGCCGAGGTCAAGCGTGCGAGTCCGTCACGTGGGTCGATGGCCCCGATCGCGGACCCGGCTGCCCTCGCCGCCGAGTACGAGCGCGGCGGAGCCTCCGCGATCAGCGTCCTGACCGAGGGCCGGAAGTTCCTCGGCACGCTCGCCGACCTCGAGGCGGTCAAGGCCCGTGTCGGCATCCCCGTGCTCCGCAAGGACTTCATCGCCGACCCGTACCAGGTCGTCGAAGCGCGTGCGGCCGGAGCGGACATCGTCCTGCTCATCGTCGCGGCCCTCGACCAGCCCACGCTCGTGCAGCTCCACGGCCTCGCCGAAGAACTCGGAATGCGCGTCCTTGTCGAGGCGCATTCCGCGGACGAGGTCGCGCGTGGCCTCGACGCCGGCGCACGGATCCTGGGTGTGAACGCCCGCGACCTGACCGACTTCTCGCTCGACCGCGACCTCTTCGGGTCCTTGGCCGACCGGATCCCGGACGGGGTCGTCCGCGTGGCCGAGTCCGCCGTGAAGACCCCCGCCGACGTGGCCCACTACCGGTCCGCCGGTGCCGACGTCGTCCTCGTCGGGGAGGCGCTGGTCACCGGCGCCGACCCCGCCGCCACGCTCGCGTCGTTCATCGACGGCTGACAACCCGTCCGGTGCACGCCGGACACCCAGGAGCACCACCGTGACCTCACTCCGTGACCTGCAAGGCCCCTACTTCGGCGACTTCGGTGGGCGGTTCGTCCCCGAGTCGCTCGTGCTGGCGCTCGACGAACTCGAGACCGCGTTCCGTTCGGCCTGGGCGGACCCGTCCTTCCGCGAGGAACTCGACACCCTCCAGCGCGACTACACCGGACGGCCGTCGATCATCACCGAGGTGCCGCGGTTCGCGAAGCACGCCGGTGGTGCCCGGATCATCCTCAAGCGCGAGGACCTCAACCACACCGGGTCGCACAAGATCAACAACGTGCTCGGTCAGGCGCTCGTCGCCCGCCGGCTCGGCAAGACGCGGCTGATCGCGGAGACCGGTGCCGGCCAGCACGGCGTCGCCACCGCGACGGCGGCGGCCCTGTTCGGGATGGACTGCGTCGTGTACATGGGCGCCGTCGACACCGAGCGACAGGCCCTCAACGTCGCCCGGATGCGCCTGCTCGGCGCCGAGGTCATCCCGGTGGAGACCGGATCGCGCACGCTGAAGGACGCCATCAACGACGCCCTCCGCGACTGGGTCGCCAACGTCGACTCCACGCACTACCTCCTCGGCACGGTCGCCGGTCCGCACCCCTTCCCGGAGATGGTGCGCCAGTTCCACAAGGTGATCGGTGAAGAGGCTCGGCAGCAGGTCCTGGACCGCGTCGGTCGCCTGCCCGACGCCGTCGCCGCGTGCGTCGGCGGCGGGTCGAACGCCATGGGCATCTTCGAGGCGTTCCTCGACGACGAATCGGTCCGGCTGCACGGGTTCGAAGCGGGCGGCGACGGTGTCGAGACCGGTCGCCACGCCGCCAGCATCACCCTGGGGCGCGAAGGCGTGCTGCAGGGCGCGAAGTCGTACCTGATGCAGGACGAGGACGGCCAGACCATCGAGAGCCACAGCATCTCGGCCGGACTCGACTACCCGAGCGTCGGTCCGGAGCACGCGTACCTGGCGTCGATCGGCCGTGCGCAGTACGAGCCGATCACCGACACCGAGGCGATGGAGGCCTTCCGGCTGATGAGCCGGACCGAGGGCATCATCCCCGCGATCGAGTCCTCGCACGCCCTCGCCGGGGCGATGAAGCTCGGCAAGGAACTCGGACCCGAGGGCGTCATCCTCGTGAACCTCTCCGGCCGCGGCGACAAGGACGTGGCTTCGGCCAGCCGCTACTTCGGCATCCTCGACGAGACAGCGGTGCAGTCGTGAGCACGAACAAGACCGTCGCCGCGACCATCGACCGCGCGAACGCCGAGCGAGCCGGAGCCGTGATCGGCTACCTGCCCGCCGGCTACCCGGACCTGCAGACGAGCGTGGACGCGGCGGTCGCCCTCGCCGAGAACGGCGTCGACGTCATCGAGCTGGGTCTGCCGTACTCCGACCCGGTGATGGACGGCCCGGTGATCCAGCGCGCCGCGGAGGAGAGCCTGGCCAACGGCTTCAAGGTCGCGCAGGTGTTCGACGCCGTCAACGCGATCACCGAGCGGGTCGACGTGCCGGTCCTGGTGATGACCTACTGGAACCCGGTCCTGCGCTACGGCGTCGACCGCTTCGCCGACGACCTGGTCGCAGCGGGTGCCGCCGGCCTGATCACGCCGGACCTGATCCCGGACGAGGGCCAGCAGTGGATCGACGCGTCCGAGCGCACCGGTCTCGACCGGGTGTTCCTCGCGGCACCGTCCTCGACGGACGTCCGGATGCGCCAGGCCGTGGACCGCAGCCGTGGGTTCGTCTACGCCGTCTCGACCATGGGCGTCACCGGCGCCCGGCTGGGCGTCGACACCGCCGCCCGCACGGTGGTCTCCCGCCTGCGGGACGCCGGCGTCCAGCGCACCTGCGTCGGTCTCGGCATCTCCACCGCCGACCAGGTCGCCGAGGTGCTCGAGTACGCGGACGGTGCCATCATCGGCTCGGCGTTCGTCCGTGCACTCGCCGACCTCGGCGTGACCGGGGTCGCGGACCGCGCCGCCGACCTGTCGTCCGGCGCAGCGCGGCGCTGACCCGCGCTACAGTGATCCGGGCCGACCAGCCCGCAGGGCAAGGGGCCACCCCCATCGACTGCCCAGCTCCACACGTGAAAGGCGACAGTCGCACATGCCCCTCCTGAGCATCCCGAGCCCGAGCACGGCCTGGCAGTACTTCGACCTCACCGCCTGGCTGCACAGCGTGTCCGGTCTGACCCTGCCGCTCGACTTCCGGATCCACGCGTACGCGATCTGCATCCTCATCGGGATCGTCATCTGCGTGCTGCTCACGAACAGCCGGCTCAACGCCCGTGGTGCCGAGCGGTGGATCATCATCGACATCGCGATCTGGGCGGTGCCGGCCGGCATCATCGGCGGTCGCCTGTTCCACGTCTTCACCCACGTCAGCGACTACTTCGGTCCCGGCATCGACCCGCTCTCGATCTTCTACATCTGGGAGGGCGGTCTCGCCATCTTCGGCGCGCTGATCCTCGGGTCGGTCGGCGCGTGGATCGGCTGCCGCATGGCGGGCCTCCGCTTCTCGGCCTTCATCGACGCCGCCGCTCCCGGTGTGCTGCTCGCCCAGGCCGCGGGTCGTCTCGGCAACTACTTCAACCACGAGCTCTTCGGCATGCCGACGAACCTGCCGTGGGGTCTGCAGATCGAAGCGACGAACCCGGCCTACCCGAAGGGGCTGCCGGAAGGCGTGCTGTTCCACCCCACGTTCCTCTACGAGATCATCTGGAACGTCGTGGGCGCCGTGCTGATCCTGCTCATCGACCGCCGGCTCCGCCTGCAGTGGGGCCGCGTCATGGCGCTCTACCTGATCTGGTACGGCGTCGGCCGGTCGGTGCTCGAGTCCATCCGCGTCGACACGAGCGAGACCTTCGCCGGCATCCGCACCAACGTCTGGATGTCCTTCGCCGCGATCCTGCTCGGCATCATCATCTTCGCGATCCAGTCCCGACGACACGTCGGCAAGGAACCGAGCCCGTACCTGCCGGGTCGCGAGCCGCGCTCGAAGTCCGATGTAGACTCGGACGACACCTACTCGGAGCACGACACCACGACCGGTGTCGCCGATCCGGAGCCGGTCGCCGTCGTCGCCGACCGACACTGAGGTCCCCAGCCTCTCCCGAACGCAGCACCACACCGCGCTTGCCGTCCGCCACAAGCGGACTCCACTCCTCGCACGCCGTCAGGGCACAGCCTGACGGCGAGCACGGGCACCAGTCCCGCCCGCTCGGGCGGAACGCACCACCGGGCCATCGCTGTCCCTGTTCCACTTCCTCGTGAGGACGGTTCCCCATGGCGCTCCTGCCACCCCAGCCCTCTGCAGTCCCGAACGGCGCGAACGACCCGTCGTCACGGACCGGGCTCCGCTCGCCGCACCGACGGTTCTCCGCGATCCCCGATGCCGCCGGCATGTACGACCCGGCGAACGAGAAGGACGCCTGTGGCCTGGCCATGGTCGCGACGCTCCGCGGGACGGCCGGGCACGACATCGTCGACGCCGCCCTCGGTGCGCTCCGCAACCTCGAGCACCGCGGTGCCGTCGGCTCGGACGCCGGTACCGGTGACGGCGCGGGCATCCTCTGCCAGGTTCCCGACGCCTTCCTCCGCGACGTCGTCGACTTCGACCTGCCGGACACCGGTCAGTACGCCGTCGGCACGGCCTACCTGCCGCTCGACGCCGACGCCCGTGCCGACGTGAAGGCCACGGTCGAGCAGCTCGCCACTGCCGAGGGGCTCCGCGTCCTCGGCTGGCGCGAGGTGCCGGTCCGTCCCGAGGTGCTCGGCACCCTCGCCCGCGCCGCCATGCCCGCCTTCGAGCAGGTCTTCGTCGCGTCCACCCACCACGACGAGCAGGGTGCACTGCGCTCCGGCATCGAACTCGACCGCCAGGCGTTCCGCCTGCGCAAGCGTGCGGAGCAGGGCAGCGAGCTCTACTTCATGTCGCTGTCGAGCCGCACCATGGTCTACAAGGGCATGGTCACGACGCTCCAGCTCGAGCCGTTCTACCCCGACCTCAGCGACGAGCGCTTCGCGTCCCGTCTGGCGATCGTGCACTCGCGGTACTCCACGAACACCTTCCCGTCGTGGCCGCTCGCCCAGCCGTTCCGTTCGCTCGCGCACAACGGCGAGATCAACACCGTGCGCGGCAACCGCAACTGGATGCGCGCCCGCCAGTCGCAACTCGAGAGCGAACTGCTCGGCGACATGGGCCCGCTGCTGCCGATCGTCAGCCCGGGGGCGAGTGACTCGGCCTCGTTCGACGAGGTCCTCGAACTCCTCACGCTGACCGGCCGGTCCCTGCCGCACGCGATGTCGATGATGGTGCCGGAGGCCTGGGAGAACCAGACCGACATGGACCCCGAGCTCCGGGCGTTCTACGAGTACCACTCGATGCTCATGGAGCCGTGGGACGGCCCGGCGGCGATCACCTTCACCGACGGCACGCTCGTCGGCGCCACGCTCGACCGCAACGGCCTGCGTCCGGGACGGTTCCTGGTCACCGACGACGGCCTCATCGTGATGGGCAGCGAGACGGGCGTCATCGACGTGCCCGCCTCGAAGGTCGTCCGGAAGGGCCGTCTGCGTCCGGGCCGGATGTTCCTGGTCGACACCGAGAACGGCCGCATCATCGAGGACGACGAGGTCAAGCACGACCTGGCGACGTCCGGCCCCTGGGCCGAGTGGCTCGAGTCCGGGCGCATCAACCTCAACGACCTGCCGGACCGCGAGCACATCGTGCACACCCCGGCGTCGGTGACCCGTCGTCAGCGTGCCTTCGGCTACACCGAGGAAGAGGTCCGCATCCTGCTGCGTCCGATGGCGCAGACCGGGGCGGAGCCGCTCGGCGCGATGGGCTCCGACACACCGATCGCAGTGCTGTCGCAGCGTCCGCGCCTGCTCTTCGACTACTTCACGCAGCAGTTCGCACAGGTCACGAACCCGCCGCTCGACTCGATCCGTGAGCAGGTCATCACGTCGATGGGCCTCGGGCTCGGTCCCGAGCGCAACCTGCTGAGCGCCGGGCCCGAGCACGCGAAGCAGATCGTGCTCGACTTCCCGGTGATCGACAACGACGAGTTGGCGAAGATCCAGCACTTCGAGACGGCCTCGGGCCGGCACCTCACCGTGACGATCCGCGGGCTCTACCGGGTCGACGCCGGCGAGACGGCGATGGAGCAGCGCCTCCAGGCCGTCTGTGACGAGGTCGACGCGGCCATCGAGTCGGGCAAGCAGTTCATCGTGCTCTCGGACCGCGACGGCAACGCCGAGAGTGCGCCGATCCCGAGCCTCCTGCTGCTCGCCGCGGTGCACCACCACCTGATCCGCACCGAGCAGCGCATGAAGGTCGGCCTGATCGTCGAGGCCGGCGACGTGCGCGAGGTGCACCACGTGGCGACCCTGATCGGGTACGGCGCCTCGGCGATCAACCCGTACCTCGCCATGGAGACCTGCGAGAACCTCGTACGGTCGGGAATGATCACCGGTCTCACGCCGGAGCAGGCCGTCAAGAACGTCATCAAGGCGCTGGGCAAGGGCGTCCTGAAGATCATGTCGAAGATGGGCATCTCGACGGTGTCCAGCTACGCCGGTGCCCAGGCGTTCGAGGCGGTCGGCCTCAGCCAGGAGTTCGTCGACCGGTACTTCACCGGGACCTCGTCGATCCTCGGCGGTGTCGATGTCGACGTGATCGCGGCGGAGAACGCCGAGCGGCACGCGCAGGCGTACCCGCAGGACGGTGCGGTGCTCTCACACGAGCGCCTGCAGACCGGCGGCGAGTACCAGTGGCGCCGCGAAGGACCGCCGCACCTGTTCAACCCGGACACCGTCTTCCGCCTGCAGCACGCGACCCGTGCCCGCCGGTACGACGTGTTCCGCGAGTACTCGAAGGCGGTCGACGACCAGTCCGAACAGCTGATGACGCTGCGCGGCCTGTTCGGCTTCACCACGGGCGACCGCACCCCGGTGCCCCTCGACGAGGTCGAGCCGATCGCCGAGATCGTCAAACGGTTCAACACCGGTGCGATGTCCTACGGGTCGATCTCGCAGGAGGCGCACGAGACGCTCGCGATCGCGATGAACCGTCTCGGCGCACGGTCGAACACCGGAGAGGGCGGCGAGGACGTCGAGCGCCTGCTCGACCCGGAGCGCCGCAGCGCGATCAAGCAGGTCGCCTCCGGCCGGTTCGGCGTGACGAGCATGTACCTCACGCACGCCACCGACATCCAGCTGAAGATGGCGCAGGGTGCCAAGCCCGGCGAGGGCGGCCAGCTGCCCCCGCAGAAGGTGTACCCGTGGGTCGCCCGGACCCGGCACGCGACCGCCGGTGTCGGCCTCATCTCGCCGCCGCCGCACCACGACATCTACTCGATCGAGGACCTCAAGCAGCTGATCTTCGACGTGAAGCGGGCCAACCCCTCGGCGCGCGTGCACGTCAAGCTCGTCAGCCAGTCCGGCATCGGTGCGGTCGCGGCCGGCGTGACGAAGGCCCTGGCCGACGTCGTGCTCGTCTCGGGCCACGACGGCGGCACCGGCGCCAGCCCGCTGAACTCACTGAAGCACGCCGGCACCCCGTGGGAGATCGGTCTCGCCGAGACGCAGCAGACGCTCATGCTCAACGGCATGCGCGACCGCGTCACGGTGCAGGTCGACGGGCAGATGAAGACCGGGCGCGACGTCGTCGTGGCCGCACTGCTCGGCGCCGAGGAGTACGGCTTCGCGACCGCTCCGTTGGTCGTCGAGGGATGCATCCTGATGCGCGTCTGCCACCTCGACACCTGCCCGGTGGGCGTCGCCACGCAGAACCCGGAGCTCCGCAAGCGCTTCTCCGGCAAGCCGGAGTTCGTCGTGAACTTCTTCGAGTTCGTCGCACAGGAGGTCCGCGAGCTCCTCGCCGAGCTCGGGTTCCGGAGCCTCGACGAGGCGATCGGTCACGCCGACGCCCTCGACGTGGACCGTGCGGTCGAGCACTGGAAGGCGTCGGGTCTCGACCTCGGGCCCGTGCTCAAGGGACCGGAGTTCGCCCCCGACGAGCCGCGCAGCCGTCGCCGCGCCCAGGACCACGAACTCGAGCAGCACTTCGACGTCCGGCTCATCGCCGAGGCGTCCGACGTGCTCGAGCACGGCGGCACGCTGTCGCTCGACCTGCCGATCCGCAACACGGAGCGCGCGGTCGGCACGATGCTCGGCCACGAGGTCACGCTGCGCCACGGCGAGAACGGGCTGCCGACCGGCTCGATCGACATCACCCTCCGCGGGTCGGCCGGACAGTCGCTCGGCGCGTTCATGCCGGCCGGCATCACGCTCCGCCTGGTCGGCGACAGCAACGACTACGTCGGCAAGGGGCTGTCCGGCGGCGAGATCGTCGTCCGTCCGGCCGAGGACGCCGGGTTCGACCCGGCGGAGAACGTCATCGCCGGCAACGTCATCGGCTACGGCGCGACCCAGGGCAGCATGTTCATCCGCGGCATCGTGGGCGAGCGCTTCCTGGTCCGCAACTCGGGTGCGACCGCGGTGGTCGAGGGTGTGGGCGACCACGCGCTCGAGTACATGACCGGCGGCCTCGCGCTCATCCTCGGCGAGACCGGCCGGAACCTCGGTGCCGGCATGTCCGGAGGCACGGCGTACGTCCGCGGCCTCCGTCGCGAACTCGTCAACACCGACGCGCTGGCCTCGGGGGAGCTCCGGCTGGAGCCGCTCGACAGCGCCGACGTCGAGATCGTCACCGACCTGCTCCGACGGCACGCCGACGAGACCGGTTCGACGATCGCTGCGGGGCTGCTCGACTCCGGCGACCTCTCCGAGTTCGTCAAGGTGCTGCCGCGTGACTACGCGGCCGTGCTCGAGACGCGTCGTCAGGCCGTCGACGAGGGCCTCGACCCGGACGGCACCGTCGTCTGGAACCGCATCCTGGAGGTCACCGGTGGCTGACGACATCCACATCGGCGACCCCGCCATCCGCTCGACCCGCACCCGCTCGACCCGCACCCTCACCCAGGAGGTGACCCGTGGCTGACCCCAAGGGGTTCCTGAAGGTCCAGGAACGTGAACTGCCGCCCCGCCGCCCCGTGCCCGTCCGGCTGATGGACTGGAAAGAGGTCTACGAGCAGCAGGAGTCCGGCGCGCTGAAGCGACAGGCTGGCCGCTGCATGGACTGCGGCGTGCCGTTCTGTCACCAGGGCTGCCCGCTCGGCAACCTGATCCCGGAGTGGAACGACCTCATGTGGCGCGGCGAGGGCCGTCAGGCCATCGAGCGGCTCCACGCGACGAACAACTTCCCCGAGTTCACCGGTCGGCTCTGCCCGGCCCCGTGCGAGTCGTCCTGCGTGCTGGGGATCAACCAACCGCCGGTGACGATCAAGCAGGTCGAGGTCTCGATCATCGACGAGGCGTACCAGAAGGGGTGGGTCACCCCGCACCCGCCGGAGCGCCTGACGGGCAAGACCGTCGCGGTCGTCGGGTCCGGCCCTGCCGGCCTCGCCGCCGCGCAGCAGCTGACCCGTGCCGGCCACACCGTCGCCGTCTACGAGCGTGACGACCGCATCGGTGGTCTCCTCCGCTACGGGATCCCCGACTTCAAGATGGAGAAGCGGCAGATCGACGCCCGCCTCGCCCAGATGCAGGCCGAGGGCACGCGCTTCCGCGCCGGTGTCGAGATCGGCCGGGACATCACGTGGGACGACCTGAAGTCCCGCTACGACGCGGTCGTCGTCGCGACCGGCGCCACCGTGCCGCGTGACCTGCCGATCCCGGGACGCGACCTCTCCGGCGTGCACTTCGCCATGGACTACCTCGTCCAGCAGAACCGGGCCAACGCCGGCACGGTCGTCGACAACCAGATCACGGCCGAGGGCAAGCACGTCGTCGTGATCGGTGGCGGTGACACCGGCGCGGACTGCATCGGCACCGCACACCGGCAGGGAGCGCTCAGTGTCACGAACCTGGCGATCGGCAAGCAGCCGCCGCTGGAGCGTCCGTCGGAGCAGCCCTGGCCGATGTTCGCGACCGTGTTCGAGGTCACGAGCGCGCACGAGGAGGGCGGGGAGCGACAGTTCCTCGCCTCGACGGTGGAGTTCCTGCCGAACGAGGCCGGCGAGGTCCGCGCACTCCGCGTGGCCGAGACCGAGTACCTCGACGGACGTCGCGTCCCCAAGGCCGGTACCGAGCGGGAGATCCCGGCGGACCTGGTGCTCATCGCGCTGGGCTTCACCGGTCCCGAGACCGACACGATCGAGCCGCAGCTGGGCCTGCCGACGAGCGTCTCCGGCGTGGTCGCCCGTCAGGCCGACTACACGACCAACGAGCCGGGGGTGTTCGTCGCCGGTGACGCCGGTCGCGGTCAGTCCCTGATCGTCTGGGCGATCGCCGAGGGCCGCGCCGCTGCCGCGAAGGTCGACGAGTACCTCGAGGGTTCGACGATCCTGCCGTCCCCGGTCAAAGCGACGGACCGGGCGATCTCGGTCTGATGGTCCCCTCCCCGTAGACGAGAGGCCACCCGCACTCGATAGGGTGCTGGTGGCCTCTCGTCGTTCCCGAAGCCACACCACCACACGAAGGAATCCATTGAGACGCGCAAAGATCGTTTCGACGCTCGGACCTGCAACCGCCGACTACGAGGTCGTCAAGCAGATCATCCAGGCCGGGGTCGACGTGGCCCGCCTGAACCTCAGCCACGGTGACTACAGCGTGCACGAGGCCAACTACGAGAACGTCCGTCGTGCCGCCGAGGAGCTCGGCAAGCCGGTCGCGATCCTCGTCGACCTGCAGGGTCCGAAGATCCGTCTCGCGAAGTTCGCGGACGGCCCGCACGAGCTGGCCGTCGGCGACGAGTTCACCATCACGACCGAGGACGTCCCCGGCACGAAGGACGTTTGTGGCACGACCTTCAAGGGCCTGCCGCAGGACGTCAAGCCCGGCGACCCGCTGCTCATCGACGACGGTCGGGTCCGCCTGCGCGTCCTCGACACCGACGGCGTGCGCGTCCGTACCGAGGTCGTCGTCGGCGGCACCGTCTCGAACAACAAGGGCATCAACCTGCCCGGGGTGGCGGTGAACGTCCCCGCACTGAGCGAGAAGGACGAGGCCGACCTGCGCTGGGGCATCCGCCAGGGCGCCGACCTCATCGCGCTCTCGTTCGTCCGGAACGCCTCGGACGTCGTGCGCGCCCACGAGATCATGGACGAAGAGGGCAAGCGTCTCCCCGTGATCGCGAAGGTCGAGAAGCCCCAGGCCGTCGACGCGCTCGAGGAGATCATCGACGCCTTCGACAGCATCATGGTCGCCCGGGGTGACCTCGGCGTCGAGCTGCCGCTCGAGGCGGTCCCGATCGTGCAGAAGCGCGCGGTCGAGCTGTCCCGCCGGATGGCGAAGCCGGTCATCGTCGCGACGCAGATGCTCGAGTCGATGATCTCGTCCCCGATCCCGACCCGCGCCGAGACCTCCGACGTCGCGAACGCCGTCCTCGACGGTGCCGACGCGGTCATGCTCTCCGGCGAGACCAGTGTCGGCGAGTACCCGGTCGAGACGGTCCGCACGATGGCCCGCATCGTCGAGTCGACCGAGGACCACGGCCTGGAGCGCATCGCGCCCCTCGGGACCAAGCCGCGCACCCTCGGTGGTGCGATCACCCTCGCGGCCGTCGAGATCGCCGAGTTCACCGAGGCGTCGTACCTCTGCGTGTTCACCGAGTCGGGTGACTCCGCGCGTCGCATGTCGCGCCTCCGCCACGGCCTGCCGATCATCGCGTTCACGCCGAACGAGGCGACCCGTCGCCGCCTGGCGCTGACCTGGGGCGTGCGCTCCTTCCTCGTCGACCGGAAGACGCACACCGACGAGCTCTTCTCGCAGGTCGACGACGTCCTCATCGGCAACGGTCTCGCCATCCCCGGCGACCGTGTCATCGTCACGGCGGGTTCCCCTCCCGGACTCGAGGGCTCGACGAACGACCTCCGGGTGCACCGCGTCGGAGACGCGCACGCCGAGGCCGCGCCGGCGTACGTCCGCGACTGAACCCGGACCGATCCGACGAGAGGCCGTCACCCGGACCGGGTGGCGGCCTCGCGTCGTGTGCCGCTCGGCTGGTCAGGTGGCCGGGAGGCCCGTGGTGCGTCCTCGACGCCGGCCGCGTCGGTAGCGTGGTCCCGTCCCGACCGACCGAGAACGCGAGGAGCGTCGCATGGGTGACCCGAGCCTCCAGTCCGACCGCCCACCGTCGGACAGCGCACCGTCCGACGGCCCGACGCGCTCCCGCCCCGACGTGCAGCGGTGGCGCCGCTACCTGGCGGACGAGCGTGCCGAGGCGGCCGTCTACCGGAACCTGGCCACGCGGCGGATCGGCGAGGAGCGCGAGATCCTGACAGCCCTCGCCGAGGCCGAGGGCCGACACGAACAGCACTGGCGCGACCTGCTCGGCGACGACGTCGGCCGTCCGCTCGCAGGCAGCCTGCGGACCCGTGTCCTCGCCGCCCTGGCGAAGCGGTTCGGGTCGGTGTTCGTCCTCGCACTCATGCAGCGGGCCGAGGACCGCTCGCCGTACGCGGACGACGCCGACGCCACCGCGACGATGGCCGCCGACGAGCGGATCCACGGCGAAGTGGTGCGGGGGCTCGCGAACCGTGGCCGGATGCGTCTGTCGGGGACGTTCCGCGCCGCGGTCTTCGGGGCGAACGACGGCCTCGTGTCGAACCTGGCGCTCATCATCGGCATCAGTGCCTCCGGAGCGGACCGGCACTTCGTCCTGCTCAGCGGCATCGCCGGCCTGCTCGCCGGGGCGCTGTCGATGGGCGCGGGGGAGTACGTGTCGGTGCGGTCGCAGCGGGAGCTGCTCGAAGCCTCGGCACCGCACCCGGAGGCGCAGCACGCGGTCGCGGACCTGGACGTCGACGTGAACGAACTGGCGCTGGTGTACCGGGCGCGGGGGATGAGCGAGGACGAGGCCGCCGCGCACGCCGACGAGGTCATCGCCTCGCTGCTCGTCGCCCCGACCACGGGCGGCGTGCCCGTCGTCCGGTCGCGGTCGGCCCTGCCCCGACCGAGCGTCACCGAAGACGGGGACGACCACGAGGCGATCGGCACCGGGACGAGCGCGGCGCTCTCGAGCTTCTGCTTCTTCGCGTCGGGTGCGGTGATCCCGGTGCTGCCCTACCTGTTCGGGCTCGAGGGCTGGCCCGCAATCGGCCTGGCGGCAGCCCTGGTCGGCCTCGCCCTGCTCGGCACCGGCGCGGTGGTGGGTGTGCTGAGTGGTGCTTCGCCACTGCGGCGCGCCCTGCGGCAGCTCGGCATCGGCTTCGGCGCCGCCGCCGTGACGTACCTGCTCGGTCTGCTGTTCGGGACGAGCAGCGGCTAGCGGCCGTCAGCGGCCGTCAGCGGCCGTCAGCGGCCGTCAGCGGCCGGTCAACGGCGGGCGGCCGCGCGGGCCGGCAGGAGGAGCAGCGCCGCGCTGCCGACCCCGACGAGCGCGATGCCGGCCAGGACCGTGAACACCTCGAGTGCTGTCGTGGGTGCGAGCAACACGGCGGCACCGCAGAGCACCGAGAGCACACCGCTCACGACGGTCGGCGCCCGCGAGGAGCCGGGGTGCCCGACGAGGGCCCCGACGAGCGCCGCGACGCCCTCGACCAGGAAGCCGACCCCGGCCAGGACCGCGTACACGACGAGCGGCACCGCGGGGTCGAGGAGCGTGACGAGCCCGGCGATGCCGACGAGGGTGCCGACCACGCCCGAGGTCCAGCGCCACACGGCCGGCGTGCCGTACCCGCGCGCCGCGGCGAACACCCGCATCGCCCCCGCGACGACCAGGTAGACCCCGAACAGCAGCGCGACGAGCACGAGCGTCGGTCGCGGCCAGACGACGGCGACGACGCCGGCGATCATCGCGACGACCGCGGTGACGACGACGAACGCGCGGAACGTGCGGACGGCACGAGAGTCCACGGTGCTCCTCCCTGACAGGTCAGCCGGACCTCCGACCGTACCGTGACCGGGCCACCCGCGTCGCGGTGAGCCGGGGCCTGGCCGGAACCTGCGTCGGCGGGCGCGACTGCTACGCTGGCACGGCTCGCGAGTGTGGTGGAATGGTAGACACGGGGCACTCAAAATGCTCTGCCTCTGGCGTGCGGGTTCGAGTCCCGCCACTCGTACAAGTACCGGAGCTCCGAGTACCGGAGCTCTGTCGGGCGGGTTGCCGCGGTCGGATCGAGCGTCTAGTAGGCTCTCCGTCGTGAGTGACACAGAAGCAACCGCAGCCGCACCCCGTCGCGTCGTCGTCGCCGAGGACGAGTCGCTCATCCGCCTCGACATCGTCGAGATCCTGCGCGACAACGGGTTCGACGTGGTCGGTGAAGCCGGCGACGGCGAGACCGCGGTGCAGCTCGCGACCGACCTGCGCCCCGACCTCGTCATCATGGACGTCAAGATGCCGCAGCTCGACGGCATCTCCGCAGCTGAGCGGCTGTCGAAGAACCACATCGCTCCGGTCGTCCTCCTCACGGCGTTCAGCCAGAAGGAGCTCGTCGAGCGAGCGACCGAAGCCGGCGCGCTGGCGTACGTCGTGAAGCCCTTCACCCCGAACGACCTGCTCCCCGCGATCGAGATCGCCCTCTCGCGTTACCAGCAGATCATCACGCTCGAGGCAGAGGTCGCGGACCTCGTCGAGCGCTTCGAGACCCGCAAGCTCGTGGACCGGGCCAAGGGCCTGCTCAACGAGAAGATGGGCCTGACCGAGCCCGAGGCGTTCCGTTGGATCCAGAAGGCGTCGATGGACCGCCGGCTGACCATGCACGACGTCGCCAAGGCGATCATCGAGCAGCTCAGCGCGAAGAAGTAGGCGTCGGCGCGGACATGCCGGTTCCGCCGTGCCACGTGGCAGGGTGAGGGCATGGACGACGTGGTGATCCGGGCCTCCCGACCGGCCGACCTGCCGACGGTGGCCGACCTGCGCTGGCGGTGGAGCGTCGACGAGGGTTGTGCGACGCCCGCGGTGTCGGCCGAGCGGTACCGCGACGCGACGACGGCCTTCGCGGCCGCGCACCCGGACAGCCACCGGTGCGTCGTCGCGGAGCGGGACGGCGTCGTGCTCGGGATGGGCTGGCTGGCCCTGACGGAGCGACCGCCGACGCCGGACCGACCGGAGCGTCGGGTGACCGGTGACGTGCAGACCGTCTACGTGCACCCGGTCCTGCGCGGCCGGGGTGTCGCGAGACGACTGGTCACGGCACTGCTGGAGCTCGCGGACGACGCCGGGGTGGAGCGGACGTCGGTGCACTCGAGCGTCGACGGCGAGACACTCTACCGGCGGCTCGGGTTCGGGGACACCCCGCTGCTGCTGCAGCGACCGCCGGAGGCCTGAGACTCGGCGGACCAGCCCCGGAGCCCGAGGCGCAGCACCCGAGGCCCGGTCGAGCGTCAGCGGGCGTCGCGGATGATGTTCGTGATGCGCACGGTCGAGCAGCGTCGGCCCTCGTCGTCGGTCAGGACGATCTCGTGCGTGGTGAGCGTGCCGCCGAGGTGGATCGCGGTACACGTGCCGGTGACCCGGCCGCTCGTCGCGCTCCGCGTGTGCGACGCGCTGAGCTCGATGCCGACCGCGTAGCGACCGGGACCGGCGTGGATGTTCGCTGCCATCGACCCGAGGCTCTCGGCCAGGACGACGTAGGCACCACCGTGCAGCAGGCCCGCGGGTTGCCGGTTGCCCTCGACGGGGATGCTGGCGACCGAATGCTCGGCGGAGAGCTCGGTGAACTCCATGCCCATCTTCTCGGCGAGCTGCCCGACGCCGCGCGCGAGGTACTCCGCGACGCCCTCGTCGGATCCCCGGACGGTCTGTTCGTCGGTCACGTCGCGTCGGCCTTCCGCGTGGTCGTTCCGCCCGGACCGCGGCCGCACCCTGTCGGGGGCCGTCGGTAGGCTGTCCGGGTGTCGGACTCCGCAAAGCCTACCCTCATGGTCATCGACGGCCACTCGCTCGCCTTCCGGGCCTTCTACGCCCTGCCGGTCGACAGCTTCGTGAACCGCGAGGGGCAGCACACGAACGCCATCCACGGGTTCATCTCGATGCTGCTCATGCTGCTGCAGCGTGAGAAGCCGACGCACCTGGCGGTGGCGTTCGACATCTCCCGGTTCTCGTTCCGCACGCGCGAGTACGCCGAGTACAAGGGCACCCGGTCGGAGACCCCGGCCGAGTTCAAGGGCCAGATCCCGCTCCTGCAGCAGGCGCTCGAGGCGATGGGCATCACGACCGTCACGAAGGAGGACTTCGAGGCGGACGACATCCTCGCCACGCTCGCGAAGCAGGGTGCTGACCAGGGATTCCAGGTCTACGTGGTGTCCGGCGACCGCGACTCGATCCAGCTCGTGAACGACGACGTCACACTGCTGTACCCGTCGGTCCGCGGCGTGTCCGAACTCACGCGCTACGACCGCGACAAGGTGTACGAGCGGTACGGCATCGAGCCGCACCAGTACCCGGACATCGCGGCCCTGGTGGGGGAGACCAGCGACAACCTGATCGGCATCGACAAGGTCGGCGAGAAGACCGCGGTGAAGTGGGTCACGCAGTACGGCTCGCTCGACGGGGTGCTCGAACACGCCGACGAGATCAAGGGGGTGGTCGGGAACAACCTCCGCGAGCAGCGTGACCGGGCGATCCGGAACCGCCGGTTGAACCGCCTCGTCACCGACGTCGAACTGCCGGTCGGCCCGGCGGACGTCGCCCTCCGCCCGCTCGACGAAGCCGCGGTGCGCGAGCTCTTCGCCACGCTGCAGTTCCGGACCCTGCTCGACCGGGTGTTCAAGGTCGTCGGCAGCGGCGAACCGACCGAACCGTCGACGACCGACGGCAGCGTCGAGGACGCCGGCCCGACACCGCCGCCGGTCAAGACCCTGATCGACGAGGAACTCGGCTACTGGCTCGAGCGGAAGAACGCCGCCGACGCGGAGAACGGGTACGGCGTCGCGGTCGAGGTCATCGACGGCCGCCTGAGCGCGATCGGCATCGCCACGCACGACGACGCCGTCCTCGTGCCGGGTGGCAGCGGCGCCCTGGACTACGAGCAGCTGGCCACGTGGTTCGCCTCGGACGCCCCGAAGCACTTCCACGACGCGAAGGCCGCGATCAAGGCGCTCGGCACCGCGGGGTTCACGGTCGCGGGCGTCGCAGGGGACGCCCGCATCACCGGCTGGCTCGCGAACCCGGGCAAGCAGGGGCAGCCCCTCGCGGACCTCGTGTACCAGGAACTCGGCGAGGAGCTGCCGACCGCCGACCCGAACCAGCTCGTCCCCGAGACCGAGCCGGTCAACGTCGGGGTGCACGCCTGGTACGTGCTCCGTGTCACCACGGCCCTCCGCGCCCGCGTCGACCCGAGTTCGCTCACGGTGCTCGACGACATCGAGCTGCCGCTGACGTCCGTGCTCGCGCGCATGGAGACCACCGGTGTCGGCATCGACCGCCCGGTGCTCACCGGGCTCTCGCACGAGCTCGGGGAGCGCGCCGCGGACCTCGCCCAGCAGGCCTTCGCCGAGATCGGGCACGAGGTCAACCTCGGGTCGCCGAAGCAGCTGCAGGAGGTCCTGTTCACCGAGCTCGCGATGCCGAAGACCCGCAAGACCAAGACCGGCTTCTCCACCGACGCCGCGAGCCTCACCGACCTGCAGGAGCAGCACCCGCACCCGTTCCTCGGCCTGCTGCTGCAGCACCGCGACGCGACGAAGCTCCGCCAGATCGTCGACACCCTCGACGCCGCCGTGGTCGACGGCCGCATCCACACCCGGTACGAGCAGACCGGCACGAGCACCGGGCGTGTGTCCTCCACAGACCCGAACCTGCAGAACATCCCGGTGAAGACCGCCGTCGGTCGCCGGATCCGGTCGGCCTTCGCGGTCGCCGAGCCGTACACGACGCTCCTCACCGCGGACTACTCGCAGATCGAGATGCGGATCATGGCCCACCTGTCGGGAGACGCGGGGCTCATCCAGGCGTTCAACGAGGGCGAGGACCTGCACCGCTTCGTCGGCGCCCGGGTCTTCGGCGTGGAGCCGTCCGACGTCAGCCCGGAGATGCGCACGAAGGTCAAGGCGATGTCCTACGGCCTGGCGTACGGCCTCAGCGCCTTCGGCCTGTCGAAGCAGCTCCGCATCGAGCAGAGTGAAGCCCGCACGCTGATGACGGAGTACTTCGCCCGCTTCGGCGCGGTGCGCGACTACCTCCGGAACGTCGTGGAGCAGGCCCGCGAAGACGGCTACACCGAGACGATCTTCGGTCGCCGCCGTCCGTTCCCGGACCTGAAGAGCCCGAACCGGGTGCTCCGCGAGAACGCCGAGCGCGCGGCGCTGAACGCTCCGATCCAGGGGTCCGCGGCGGACATCATGAAGATCGCGATGCTCGGTGTCGACGCGGACCTGCGCGACGGTGGCCTCGGTTCGAGACTGCTGCTGCAGGTGCACGACGAACTGATCCTCGAGATCGCGCCGGGGGAGCAGGACCGGGTCGAGGAGATCCTCCGCACCCGCATGGGCGGCGCAGCCGAACTGACCGTCCCGCTCGACGTGTCGGTCGGGCTCGGCACGAACTGGGAGGCGGCGGCGCACTGAGCGCGATCGCACCCGGGTGAGCGGCGGGACGGACGGGAGGCGCGCCTCCCGTCCGTCCCGCCGCTCACTCCGTGCTGGTGGGTAGGGTCGGGCTGGTGGGTAGTGTCTGGGACATGAGCGATGACCGTCCCGTCCGTCAGCCGTCCGCCGTCGACCAGGTCGCCGAGCAGTGGGTCACCACGCTCGTGGACCTCGACCCGACCGTCGCCACGTACATCGGTGTGCCGGGTCGCACCGACGGGTACGGCGACACCTCGCCGGCCGGTGCTGCGGCCCTCGCCGACGCCGCTCGCACGGCACGCCGCGCGCTCGATGCCGCCGACGCTCGCGACGACGTCGACCGTGTGACGAAGACCGACCTCGGTGCCGAGCTCGACCTGACCGTCGAGTCGTACGAGCGGAAGCTGCACCTGCGCGACCTCAACGTCATCCAGAGCCCGGCGCAGTCGCTCCGTGACGTCTTCGACCTGATGCCGACCGCGACGGCGGAGGACTGGCAGGACGTCGCCGGCCGCCTGCAGTCGCTGCCCGACGCGCTGGAGGGCTACCGCGAGACCCTGCTGGAGGGCACGCGCGAGGGCGTCACCGCGGCGAAGCGCCAGGTCGAGCTCATCGCGGAGCAGGCCGCCCGCAACGGCGCGCCCGACGGGTTCTTCCGGCAGCTCGCCGACGGTGCCGTGCTCGAGGGCGGCGCTCCCGTCCCCGACCGGTTGCGCGCCGAGTTGACCCGGGGAGCCGAGGTCGCCGCGGCCGCCTACCGGTCCTTCGGTGCGTTCCTGGAGCACGACGTGCTGCCGCTCTCGACCCCGGTGGACGCCGTCGGCCGGGACGACTACACGCTGCACTCCCGCCGGTTCCTCGGCGCCGTCGTCGACCTCGACGAGACGTACGAGTGGGGCATCGAGGAGCTCGCCCGGATGCGCGACGAACAGGAGCGCATCGCCGACCGCATCGAGTCCGGTGCGAGTGTCGCCCGCGCGATCGAGGTCCTGGACGCTGACCCGGCGCGGGTGCTGCACGGCACCGATGCGCTCCGGGCCTGGATGCAGGAGACCAGCGACGAGTCGATCCGGGCGATGGACGGTCGCTACTTCGACATCGCGGACCCGATCAAGCGCCTGGAGTGCCGGATCGCCCCGACGCAGGAGGGCGGGATCTACTACACCGGACCGTCCGACGACTTCTCGCGTGCCGGCCGCATGTGGTGGTCCGTCCCGCAGGGTGTCACCGAGTTCGGCACCTGGCGTGAGAAGACCACCGTCTACCACGAGGGTGTCCCGGGCCACCACCTGCAGATCAGCCAGGCGGTCTACAACCGCGGCGAGCTCAACACCTGGCGTCGGCAGCTCGCCGGGCCGTCCGGCCACGTCGAGGGCTGGGCGCTGTACGCCGAGCGGCTCATGGAGCAGCTCGGGTTCCTGGACGACGACGGCGACCGCCTGGGCATGCTCGACGGGCAGCGGATGCGGGCCGCCCGCGTGGTGCTCGACATCGGCGTGCACCTGCAGAAGACCAACCCGGACGGCGGCGGCTGGACGTGGGAGTACGCCCTCGACTTCATGGGGCGGAACGTCAACATGGACCCGGCGTTCGTGCAGTTCGAGGTGGCGCGGTACTTCGGGTGGCCGGGACAGGCGCCGTCGTACAAGGTCGGGCAGCGCGTCTGGGAGTCGATCCGCGACGACGTGGCGGCCCGTGAGGGTTCGTCGTTCGACCTCAAGGCCTTCCACCACCGCGCCCTCGCGCTCGGCGGCGTCGGCCTCGACACCCTGCGGAGTGCGCTGGTCGGCTGAGCGGACACGCCCGGTTGTGGGCGTCCCGCCTGCTGGATAGACTTGTGCGGCGCAATCCGCGCCAACAACACTCATCGCCATGGTGGCTCGCACCGGTCGCTCGACCGGCACGCGGACCGGGGGTCGCTCCCTCGCCGCCACGGCCCGACTCATGTCCGTTCGGAGCAATCTCTACATGACAACCACCACGACCAAGGCTCCCAAGCAGGTCGCCATCAACGACATCGGCTCGGCTGATGACTTCCTGGCCGAGGTCGAGAAGACCCTGAAGTTCTTCAACGACGGAGACCTCATCTCCGGCACCGTCGTGAAGATCGACCGCGACGAGGTCCTCCTCGACGTCGGTTACAAGACCGAGGGTGTCATCCCCTCGCGCGAGCTCTCGATCAAGCACGACGTCGACCCCAACGAGGTCGTCAACGTCGGTGACGAGGTCGAGGCCCTGGTCCTCCAGAAGGAGGACAAGGAAGGCCGCCTGATCCTGTCGAAGAAGCGTGCACAGTACGAGCGTGCATGGGGCGACGTCGAGAAGATCAAGGAGTCCGACGGCGTCGTGACCGGCACGGTCATCGAGGTCGTCAAGGGCGGTCTGATCGTCGACATCGGCCTCCGCGGCTTCCTCCCGGCATCGCTCATCGAGCTCCGCCGTGTCCGCGACCTGACGCCGTACCTCGGTCAGGAGCTCGAGGCGAAGATCCTCGAACTCGACAAGAACCGCAACAACGTGGTCCTCTCGCGTCGCGCCCTGCTCGAGCAGACGCAGTCCGAGTCGCGCACCACCTTCCTGAACAACCTCCACAAGGGCCAGGTCCGCAAGGGCGTCGTCTCGTCGATCGTCAACTTCGGTGCGTTCGTCGACCTCGGTGGTGTCGACGGTCTCGTCCACGTCTCCGAGCTCAGCTGGAAGCACATCGAGCACGCCAGCGAGGTCGTCGAGGTCGGTCAGGAAGTCACCGTCGAGATCCTCGAGGTGGACCTGGACCGCGAGCGCGTGTCGCTCTCGCTCAAGGCCACGCAGGAAGACCCGTGGCAGGTCTTCGCCCGCACCCACGCGATCGGTCAGATCGCACCGGGCAAGGTCACGAAGCTCGTGCCGTTCGGTGCCTTCGTCCGCGTCGCGGACGGCATCGAGGGCCTGGTGCACATCTCGGAGCTCTCGAACAAGCACGTCGAGCTCGCCGAGCAGGTCGTGTCCGTGGGCGACGAGGTGTTCGTCAAGATCATCGACATCGACCTCGACCGTCGCCGCATCTCGCTCAGCCTCAAGCAGGCCAACGAGGGCGTCGACCCGGAGAGCACCGAGTTCGACCCGGCGCTCTACGGCATGCCGACCGAGTACGACGACAAGGGTGACTACAAGTACCCCGAGGGCTTCGACCCGGAGACCAACGAGTGGCTCGAGGGCTACGACACCCAGCGCACCGAGTGGGAGGGCCAGTACGCGGCCGCCCAGGCGCGTTGGGAGGCCCACAAGGCCCAGGTCGCCAAGTCCCTCACCGAGGAGGCGCAGGGTGGCTTCGACCTCCCGGCCGCCGCTTCGACGTTCACGAGCGAGACGACCGGAGCCGGCACCCTCGCCGACGACGCGTCCCTCGCCGCGCTGCGCGAGAAGCTCAGCAACAGCTGAACGGGTGTGACCGGGTGAGCTGATCATCCGTCGCATCGACCGGGAGCCCGGTCCTGATCGTCCCCCCGGGACGGCCGGGGCCGGGCTCTTCGGCGTCGTGCCGGAGCGCTCGGCGTGCGTCGCTGGGAGCATTCGTGGAGCAGGCCGTGCGACGCTGTCCCCGTGCGCATCATCGGACTCACGGGCGGCATCGCCGCGGGCAAGTCGACGGTCTCCCGGCGGTTCGCGGATCACGGCGCGGTCGTGGTCGACGCCGACCGGCTCGCACGGGACGCCGTGGCACCCGGCAGCCCGGGGTTGCAGGCGGTGCGGGAACGCTTCGGCGACGCGGTGATCGCCCCCGACGGCAGCCTCGACCGTCCCGCGCTCGGTGCCGTCGTGTTCGCCGACCCGGAGGCGCGCAAGGCCCTGGAGGCCATCACCCACCCGGAGGTCTGGCGGCTGGCGCAGCAGCGCTTCGACGCTGCCGAGGCAGCCGACCCGGATGCCGTCGTCGTCTACGACGTGCCGCTCCTCGCCGAGGCACAGGGGACGCGGCCGCTGCGGTTCGACGCCGTCGTGGTCGTGGACGCCCCTGCCGCAGTGCGGATCGGGCGCCTCGTCGAGCACCGGGGGATGCGCCGCGACGACGCGGAACGCCGAGTGGCGGCACAGGCCTCCGACGCGGACCGACTCGCCCTGGCCGACCATGTGGTCGACGCCACCGGCACGCTCGAGCAGACGATCCGGTCGGCCGACGAGGTATGGGCGCGCCTCGTCCGATGAGGACGCACCACCGGCTGCTCGTCGTGGCGGTCCTCGTCCTCGTCGCCATGGGGCTCGCCGCGCTGGTCGGGGCGAACGTCCTCGGTGGTCAGCGTGTGGCGGAGGGCGGTCGTCCCGGACAACCGCACCGGACGCTCGAGCCGGGCGAGGCACCGCACGGCGACTTCCACCGCTTCCGGCTCGGCGCGATCGACGGGGAGCGCCTGGCCCCGAACCGCGACGACTTCGCGGCCCGGACCTCGCCGAACGGTCCGCTGCTGCTCTTCCTGCCGGCCACCCGCGCGAAGCCGGCCGACTACCAGCGGTTCCTCACGACGGCGCTGGACGACGGGTACCACGTGCTCGGGCTCGACTACTGGAACCTCGGCAGGACCCTGTCCGGCACGTGCGAGGCCGACGCGCGGTGCTACGGGCAGGTGCAGCGGAACCGGTTCGACGGCACCCGCGGTTCGACGTTCAGCGACGTCAGCCCGGCGGGCTCGATCGTGTCGCGGTTCCGGGACGCCGTCGCACACCTCGACGACGTCGACCCCGCCGGGGGATGGGGGCGGTTCGTCCAGGCCGACGAGGACATCCGGTGGCAGGACATCGTCGTCGCCGGGCATTCACAGGGCGGGGGCGAGGCCGCGTACATCGCCCACATCCGGCCGGTGCTCGGTGCACTGATGTTCTCGTCGCCGGTGGAGTCCGTCGGCCCGGTGCACGCAGCGTGGATGGACCACCCCGGTCAGACCCCGGCGAGCCGGATGTACGCGCTCGACGACGTCCGCGACGAGTTCGGCCCGCGCATCACCGGGTCGTGGTCGGCGATGGGACTCGACGGCGCTCGTGGGACCGAGGGGCCGGCCGGTACCGACGGCCCGTGGCGGACCGACACCGCGCCACCGCCGCCCGCCGCCGACCCGCACGCGATCCTCACCGACCTGCCGGTGGGCGACCCGCGCTGGGCGCACTCGCGGATCATCAAGGACTCGACCCCGCTCGACGAGCACGGCGACCCGCGGATGCTCCGGATCTGGCAGTGGATGCTGCACCGGTTCCCGACTCCTGCCGTTCCCTCCGGACGGTCATAGCCAGCGGAAATACGATGAGGCGGTGCACCACGACGGCGAACGCCCCACCCCCGACCGCACGGCGGTCACCATCGACGAGCCAGACGACGGACACATCGACGGACACAGCGACGCGACGACCCTGGCCGCGCTCATCCGGCAGCGCGCCGAGCGCACCCCGGACCACGTCTACCTCGAGGACGCCCGCTCCGACCGGACGCTGACGTACGGCGGTCTCGACGCCGCCGTGACGGCCTGGTCGCGGACGTTCGACGCCATCGGCGTCCCGCCCTCCGGCGGCGTCCTCGTCGACGTGGGGGACCCGATCGCGTTCGCCGCCGTGCACCTCGCGGCCGTCGCCTCCGGCCGTCGGTCGGTCCCCGTCGACACCGGGCAGCCGGCCTCCGAACCCGCTCGGCTGGCGGCGCTCCTGGGCGGGGCCGCGATGGTCGTGTCGGACCGAGACCCTGACCCTGGTGCGGAGGCCGGAGCGGCGAGTGTCCCCGGAGCCCCGTCGGCCCGGGTGGACGCGGCCACGGGCCTCCCGGTCGGGGTCCGGGACGGCGACGTGCCGGACGCACCCATCGACGGCCCCGGCGAGGGCTCGGTCGTGCTGTTCACCTCCGGCTCGACCGGGACGCCGAAGGGCGTCGAGCTGCCGGAGTCGCAGCTCCGGTTCGTGGCGCACGCGATCGCCCGGCACAACGGCCTGACCGAGCGGGACCGCGGGTTCAACTCGCTGCCGCTGTTCCACGTCAACGCCGAGGTGGTCGGTCTCCTCGCGACACTGGTCGCCGGGGCGACCCTGGTGCTCGACCGCCGGTTCCGACGCACCGGGTTCTGGGAACTGCTCGAGGCCCGCCGCGTGACGTGGCTGAACGCCGTGCCCGCGGTCCTGGCCGTCCTCGCCAAGACCGGCCCCCTGCGGCCGCCGGCGAGCCTGCGGTTCGTGCGGAGCGCCTCCGCGCCGCTGCCCGACCCGGTGCGGGCCGCGCTCGGTGACCTGCCGCTCGTGGTGAGCTGGGGGATGACGGAGGGCGCCAGCCAGATCACCGCCACGCCGCTCGACGCGCCGCCCCGACCGGGCACAGTCGGGCTGCCCGTCGGGTCCGAGGTCCAGGTCCGCGGCGAGGACGGCGCGCTCCTGCCCGCGGGCGAGGTCGGTGCCCTGTGGGTGCGCGGTCCGGGCATCGTGCGCTCCTACCTCGGCGGTCGGGCGGCCGACCGGTTCGACGCCGACGGCTGGCTCGCGACGGGCGACCTCGGCTCCGTCGCCGTCGACGGCTGGGTCTCGCTGGCCGGCCGGTCCGACGACGTCATCAACCGTGGCGGTGAGAAGGTCTACCCGTCCGAGGTCGAGGACGTCCTGCTCCGGGACCCGCGCGTGCTCGAGGCAGTCGTCGTCGGCCGGCCGGACGAGGTCCTCGGGGCGGTGCCGGTGGCGTACGTCATCCCCCAGCCCGACACCGACACCGACGGGCTCGTCGAGGACCTGCGGGCCCTCGCCGAGTCCGCCCTGACCCGGTTCCGTCGTCCGTCCGAGATCACCGTCGTCCTCGACCTGCCCCGGGCCCCGACGGGCAAGGTGCAGCGCGCCCGCGTCCGAGCGATGACCGAGTCGCGGTGAGCGCCGCCACCACCACGCCGGGCGTGCAGACCCCCACCCGGACTGCCTCCGGCAAGCCGCGGCACCTGTACGAGGTCGACGTCCTCCGCATCCTCACCTTCGCGTGCGTCATCGGCGTGCACACCACGAGCCACACCATCGCGTCCGACGACGTCCCACTGAACGCCCTGCTCGGCCTGCTGCACTTCACCCGCCTGGTGTTCTTCTCGCTCACGGCGTTCGTGCTGGTCTACAGCTGGTCGCTCCGCCCGCGCCCGCTGGCGCAGTTCTGGCCACGCCGGTTCCTGCTCGTCGGCGTGCCCTACCTGGCGTGGTCGTCCGTGTACGTCACCGCGTCGTGGCTCCTCAGCTCCACGACGCGGGGTGACGTGCCGGCCCTGGTGACGACGTACGCCGAGGGGATCGTCACCGGGACGTCCTGGTACCACCTGTACTTCCTGCTCGTGACGATGCAGGTCTACCTGCTGCTGCCGGTGATCATCTGGCTCGTCCGGGTCACCCGGCGCCACCACGTCGCCGTGCTCGTCGTCGCCTTCCTGCTGCAGCTCGCCGTCTTCGCCGCGTACAAGTACTGGCCGCACTCCATCGACTGGTTGCACGGCTACCAGAAGCAGTTCTTCTTCTCGTACGTGTTCTTCATCGTCTCCGGGGCGGTGGCGGCCGACCACGCGGACCCGTTCCTCCGGTTCATCCGGGAGCACCGGCGGGCCGTCCTCTGGGCCTTCGCCGGCACCGGGGCGCTCACCCTGGGCGTGTGGTGGCTGCAGGTCGGGCTCGGCCAGTCCCTGTACGCCGCCGGCACCCCGCTGCAGCCCGTCCAGGTCCTCTGGAGCACGGCGGTCTTCGTCGGCTTCCTGGCGATCGGTGCGGCCTGGGCGGACCGCCGTCGGGCCGGCTCGGCGCTGGCGCGGGTCGTCGACTACGGATCGGACCGGTCCTTCGGGATCTTCCTCAGCCACCCGTTCATGATCTGGATCCTGCTGTACGGCGACAGCTGGCTCGAGAGCGCGGTGCCGAAGCCGTGGCTGACACTCGTCACGTACGTGCTCGTGCTGGTGCTGTCGGTCGCGGTGACCGAGGCGTTCCGGTGGACGCCGCTCAGCGTGCCGCTGACCGGACGGCCGTCGCGGGCGCGCCGGGCACGGGCGAGGGGCTGACGGCGGTCCGGTCAGGACGGACGGTCGCGGGCCTCCCGGCCTGGAGGCCCGCCACAGGTCCGACGGGACGCTGACCGACCGACGGCTGCGCCGGCGGGTCCGCCGCTCGATCGCTAGTGCGTCGCGTCGCGCTCGACTGCGGGGACGCCCACCTCGAGCACGCCGTCGGTCACGGTGAGCCGCTGCGGCTTCATCACCCACGCCACGACCGCCGCACCGGCGAGGAGCGCACACGAGATCCCGAACGGCAGCTGCCAGCCGGAGGTGTCGATGAGGAACCCGAACACGATGGGCGAGACGACGCCGGCCACACCGAACCCGGTGTTCATGAAGCCCGAGGCGGTGCCGGACCACTGCGGCGCCACGTCCATCGGGATGGCCCACAGGTTCGCGTTGCAGAGCTCGAGGAAGAAGAACGACAGCGCGAGCGACACCGTCGCCACCGTCAGGCTCTGCCCGACCACGACGAGCGGCAGCAGGCAGACCAGGGATCCACAGAGGCCGATCACCAGCACCAGACGACGGGCCTGACGGGAGTCCCCGCCCCGGTGGATGATCCGGTCGCTGAGCATCCCGCCGACCGTGTCACCGACCACACCGGCCAGGAGGACCGCGGTCGTGAACCATGCGAAGGCATTGATCTCGAGGTCGTACTGGTCGCTCAGGAACGTCGGGATCCAGGTGAGGAACACCCAGAGTGTCCACCCGTACCCGAAGTCGACGAAGGACACCGGCAGGATCTGCTTCGCCAGGGCGCGCCAGGGGACCGGCGGACGCGTGGCCCGGGTCTCGACGGGTGGCAGCTCGGCGAGTTCGGCCTTCGTGATCCCGTGGGCGTCCTCCGGACGGTCCCGGAAGAGGAAGAACCAGGCGATGCCCCAGGCCACGGACAGCACGGCGGTGGCGAAGAACGCCAGGCGCCAGCCGCTGATCGCGATGAAGTAGGCGACGAGCAACGGCGCGAGGGCGTTGCCGAGCCGGGCGGCGGAGTGCACCACGCCCTGGGCGAAGCCGTTCCGGTCCCGCGGGATCCACCGACTCATCGCCTGGGTGGCGGACGGGAACGCGGCTGCTTCACTGAGGCCGAGGAGCAGGCGTGCCGCGAACAGCGTCCAGAACCCCAGCGACAGCCCGGTCCACAGCGTCGCGACTCCCCAGACCACGGTGATCACGAAGAGGGCCCGTCTCGGCCCGAACTTCTCGCTGATCGTGCCGCCGAACACCTGGAGCAGGGCGTACGGCAACGAGAAGGCGGACACGATGAAGCCGGCGGCCGTCTCGGTCAGCCCGAACTCGTCGGTGATGTGGGGGAGGGCGGTGGAGATGTTCGTACGGTCGATGTACGAGATGGCGTACATGCAGCAGAGGAGCAGCAGCACCCGTCCGCGGATGCGTCCGCGGAACGGGGTGCCCTTCGCCGGTGCTGCAGCGGGGGCCGTGGTCATGGGGCCTCTTCGGTCGGGTTGCTGAACGGATCGGAGGCTACGACCGGATTCGATCAGGGACCTCTGAGTGCGCTATCGGGAGACAGTACGCCCAGGGCGAGCAGAGCACGTGGATGTCGGGGGCCGCGCCTACTGTTGAGGCCATGGGAGTTGCCATCGAGCCCACGCGTGCCATCCGACCCTTCGAGGTCATCAGCGAGTACTCGCCGAGCGGTGACCAGCCCGCGGCGATCGCCGAACTCGCCGGGCGCATCAACGCGGGTGAGACCGACGTGGTGCTGCTCGGCGCGACCGGTACCGGCAAGTCGGCGACGACGGCCTGGCTCATCGAGCAGGTGCAGCGGCCGACGCTGGTGCTCGCGCACAACAAGACGTTGGCGGCGCAGCTCGCGAACGAGTTCCGCGGGCTGATGCCGAACAACGCGATCGAGTACTTCGTCTCGTACTACGACTACTACCAGCCAGAGGCCTACGTCCCGCAGACGGACACCTTCATCGAGAAGGACTCGTCCGTCAACGCCGAGGTGGAACGACTGCGCCACTCGACGACGAACTCGCTGCTCAGCCGGCGCGACACCGTCGTGGTGTCGACCGTGTCCTGCATCTACGGCCTCGGCACGCCGGAGCAGTACATGAACGCCTCGGTCGCGCTCCACATCGGGCAGAACATCTCCCGTGACCAGCTCGTCCGCAAGTTCGTCAGCATGCAGTACCAGCGCAACGACGTCGACTTCGCGCGCGGCACCTTCCGGGTCCGCGGCGACACGCTCGAGATCATCCCGATGTACGAAGAGCACGCGATCCGCATCGAGATGTTCGGCGACGAGATCGAAGCGCTCTCCTCGCTGCACCCGCTGACGGGCAACGTGATCGACGACCTGCCCGCGGTCTCGATCTTCCCGGCGTCCCACTACGTGGCGGACACCGACGTCATGCACCGCGCGATCAGCTCGATCAAGGAAGAACTGGCCGAACGGCTCGCCGAGCTCGAAGGTCAGGGCAAGCTGCTCGAAGCCCAGCGGCTGCGGATGCGCACCACGTTCGACATCGAGATGATGGAGCAGATCGGGTTCTGCTCGGGCATCGAGAACTACTCGCGGCACATGGAAGGCCGTGGGCCGGGCGAAGCACCGCACTGCCTGATCGACTACTTCCCGGACGACTTCCTCCTCGTCATCGACGAGTCGCACGTCACCGTGCCGCAGATCGGTGCGATGTACGAGGGCGACGCCTCCCGGAAGCGCACCCTGGTGGAGCACGGCTTCCGTCTGCCGAGCGCGATGGACAACCGCCCGCTGAAGTGGGAGGAGTTCCTCGACCGCGTCGGGCAGAAGGTCTTCCTGTCGGCGACGCCCGGCAAGTACGAGCTCGGCATCACGGACAGCGTCGTCGAGCAGATCATCCGCCCGACTGGCCTCGTCGACCCCGAGATCATCATCAAGCCGAGCGACGGTCAGATCGACGACCTGCTCGAGGAGATCAAGCAGCGCTCCGAGAAGAACGAGCGCGTGCTCGTCACCACGCTGACGAAGCGCATGGCCGAAGAGCTCACCGACTTCCTCGGCAACGCCGGGGTCCGGGTGCGGTACCTGCACTCGGACGTCGACACCCTGAAGCGTGTGGAACTCCTCACGGAGCTGCGCCAGGGGGTCTACGACGTGCTCATCGGGATCAACCTGCTCCGCGAAGGCCTCGACCTGCCCGAGGTCTCGCTCGTCGCGATCCTCGACGCGGACAAGGAGGGCTTCCTGCGCTCGTCGACGTCGCTCATCCAGACGATCGGTCGTGCAGCGCGCAACGTGTCGGGCCAGGTGCTCATGTACGCCGACAAGATGACCGACTCGATGAAGCAGGCCATCGAGGAGACCGACCGCCGCCGCGAGAAGCAGGTGGCGTACAACCTCGAGCACGGCATCGACCCGCAGCCGCTGCGCAAGAAGATCGCGGACATCACCGAGGTCCTCAACCGCGAGAGCGACGACACCCGCGAACTCCTGGAGCGCCGCGGTGGTGGCGTCCGTGACGGTCGTCGTGCCCCGACCCCGTCGCTCCGCCGCGAGGGCATCGCCGGCGAGGGTGCGACGCAACTCGAAGCGACGATCGCCGACCTCAACGACCAGATGCTGCAGGCGGCCGCCGAGCTGAAGTTCGAGCTCGCAGCACGACTCCGCGACGAGGTCCAGGACCTCAAGAAGGCGCTGCGCCAGATGGAGTCGGCCGGACATGTCGTCTGATCCCGGCGCCCCGGCCGGACCTCGCACGGTCGTCGTCACCGGCGCCAGTGCGGGGCTCGGGTACCAGGCGGCCGAACAGCTCGCCGTGGGCGGACACCGGGTGGTCCTGGCGACGCGCGACTCCGGCAAGGCCGCGGCTGCCGAGCGCAGCATCCGCTCGGTGGTGCCCGACGCGCAGCTCGAGCACGTGCACCTCGACCTGGCGGACCTCGACTCGGTGCGCGCGGCTGCGGCAGCGCTGGGAACGCTCGGGCCGGTGCACGCGGTGCTCAACAACGCCGGGGTCGTCGGGTCTCGCGAGCGTCGGTCCACGGCGCAGGGCCACGAACTGCAGATGGGGACGAACCACCTCGGGCACTTCGCCTGGACGGGCCTGGTGCTCCCGCTGCTCCGGGACACCGGCGGTCGGGTCGTCCACCTCGGATCCATCTCGCACCGCTGGGTGACGCTCGACCGGCACGACCCGCTCGGTGCCGGGCACTACAACGGCTACCGGCAGTACGCGCGCAGCAAGCTCGCGGTGATGCTGTTCGGGTTCGAGTTGGCCCAGCGTCTGGCAGACGCAGGGTCCCCGGTGTCCAGCGTCGTGGCGCACCCGGGCCTCGCCCTCGACTCCCTGACGCAGGAGGCCGTCACCGGCACCCTGGCAGTCGGCCGGTCGCGACCCGAACCCGCGTGGATCGGGCCCGGGCAGCGCTTCGTCGCGCAGGGGAAGGACGCGGGCGCGGTCCCGCTCGTCCACGCCTCGGTGGGCGACGACGTCCGGTCCGGCGAGTACTGGGGACCGGACGGCTGGTTCCAGCTCCGCGGTCGGGCGACGGTCGTCCCGGCGGAACCCCGGGCGCACGACCGCCACGAGGCCGCGCGACTCTGGGCCGCCAGCGAGACGGCTTCCGGCGTCACGTTCGCTCTCGACGCACTCGGCTGAGCCGGCTCGGCGGGCGTTTGTCGGACCGGCTTCGTAGAATCGTCTGCGATGACCATCACCTCTGACCGCGGAACCGCCATGTCCGGCCCGGACGACTTCGACGAGCCGTCGGACCTGCACCTGCCCGGCGGGACGGCCCCGCACGACACGTCGACGCTCAGCGTCCGTGGTGCGCGCGTGCACAACCTCCGAGACGTCGACCTCGAGATCCCGCGCGACTCGCTCGTCGTGTTCACCGGGCTGTCCGGCTCGGGGAAGTCCTCGCTCGCGTTCGACACGATCTTCGCCGAGGGCCAGCGGCGCTACGTCGAGTCCCTGTCGGCGTACGCCCGCCAGTTCCTCGGCCAGGTCGACCGCCCCGACGTCGACTTCATCGAGGGCCTGTCGCCGGCGGTGTCGATCGACCAGAAGTCGACGAACCGCAACCCGCGTTCCACGGTGGGCACCATCACCGAGGTCTACGACTACATGCGTCTGCTCTGGGCGCGCATCGGCATCCCGCACTGCCCCGTCTGTGGTGAAGTGATCAGCAAGCAGAGCGTGCAGCAGATCGCCGACCAGCTGATGACGCAGGAGAGCGGCACCCGTTTCCAGGTGCTCGCGCCGATCGTGTCGAAGAAGAAGGGCGAGTTCGTCGACCTCTTCCAGGAGCTCGCGGCCTCCGGCTACTCGCGCGCCATCGTCGACGGCGAGCGGATCCAGCTGAGCAGCCCGCCGACGCTGAAGAAGCAGGTCAAGCACGACATCTCCGTCATCGTCGACCGCCTGGTCGCCAGCGACGACATCCTCGGACGCCTGACGGACTCGCTCGAGACCGCCCTGCGCCTGACGAACGGCACCGTGGCGATCGACCTCGTGGACCACGAGGGCCCCGGCGCCGTCCGGACCTACTCCGAGAACCTGTCGTGCCCGAACAACCACCCGCTGGCCCTGACCGAGATCGAGCCGCGGACCTTCTCGTTCAACGCCCCGTTCGGCGCCTGCCCGGAGTGCTCGGGCCTCGGTACCCGGATGTCCGTCGACCCGGACCTGGTGCTCGGCGACCCCGAAGCCTCGTTGAAGGACGGCGTGCTGCTGCCCTGGACCGGCACCAGCGGCCTGTACTCCTACTTCGAGAAGCTGCTCGCCGGTCTGGGCAAGGAGCTCGGGTTCCGCATGGACACCCCGTGGAGCCAGCTGCCGTCGTCGGTGCAGGCGGCGATCCTGACGGGCAAGGACTTCGAGGTCTCGGTGTCCTGGCGGAACCGCTTCGGCCGCGAGATGCGGTACACGAGTGGGTTCGAGGGTGTCATGCCCTACATCGAGCGGAAGTTCGCCGAGGCCGAGACCGACTCGCAGCGCCAGCGCTTCCAGGGCTACCTGCGCGAGGTGCCCTGCCCGGTGTGCGACGGCACCCGCCTGAAGCCCGAGGTGCTCGGCGTGACCGTCGACGGTCGCAGCATCGCCGACGTCACGAGCATGGCCCTGGACCAGGCCTACGCGTTCATGGCGGACATCGCCCTCACGGATCGCGAGGCGCACATCGCCGCGGCCGTCCTGCGGGAGATCCGGGCGCGTCTCGAGTTCCTGCTCGAGGTCGGCCTCAACTACCTGACGCTCGCGCGCGGAGCAGGCGGGCTCTCCGGCGGCGAGGCGCAGCGCATCCGTCTGGCGACGCAGATCGGTTCCGGCCTGACCGGCGTCCTCTACGTGCTCGACGAGCCGAGCATCGGTCTGCACCAGCGCGACAACCGCCGGCTCATCGACACCCTGGTCAAGCTCAAGGACCTCGGGAACACCCTCATCGTCGTCGAGCACGACGAGGACACCATCCGCACCGCTGACTGGGTCGTCGACATCGGACCGGGCGCGGGCGTCAACGGCGGCAACGTCGTGCACTCGGGCTCCTACGCGGACATGATCGAGAACCGCGAGTCGATCACGGGTGACTACCTGGCCGGACGTCGGGCGATCGAGATGCCGTCGGAGCGCCGGAAGGTGAACCGCAAGCGCGTCATCAGCGTGCAGGGTGCGCGGGCGAACAACCTCAAGGACGTGGACGTCGACTTCCCGCTCGGGGTGTTCACGGCGGTCACCGGCGTGAGCGGTTCGGGCAAGTCGACGCTGGTGAACGACATCCTCTACAAGGTGCTCGCCAACCAGCTCAACGGTGCCCGACACATCGCCGGCAAGCACACCCGCGTGAAGGGCCTCGACCAGCTCGACAAGGTCGTGCACGTCGACCAGGCACCGATCGGCCGCACCCCGCGCTCGAACCCGGCGACGTACACCGGCGTCTTCGACCGCATCCGTCAGCTCTTCGCCGAGACGCAAGAGGCCAAGACCCGCGGCTACCAGCCCGGTCGCTTCAGCTTCAACGTCAAGGGCGGGCGCTGTGAGAACTGCTCTGGCGACGGCACGATCAAGATCGAGATGAACTTCCTGCCCGACGTCTACGTCGCGTGCGAGGTCTGTGGCGGCGCCCGGTACAACCGCGAGACGCTGCAGGTCCACTACAAGGGCAAGAGCATCTCCGAGGTCCTGGACATGCCGATCAGCGAGGCGGCCGAGTTCTTCGAGCCGATCTCCGCGATCCACCGGTACATGGCGACCCTGGTCGACGTCGGCCTCGGCTACGTCCGACTCGGCCAGAGCGCGACGACCCTGTCTGGTGGCGAGGCGCAGCGCGTCAAGCTCGCGACCGAGCTGCAGCGTCGCTCGAACGGCCGCACCGTGTACGTGCTCGACGAGCCGACCACGGGTCTGCACTTCGAGGACGTCCGGAAGCTGCTGCTCGTGCTGCAGTCGCTGGTCGACAAGGGCAACACCGTCATCACGATCGAGCACAACCTCGACGTCATCAAGTCCGCCGACTGGCTCATCGACATGGGTCCCGAAGGCGGTTCGGGTGGTGGCACGGTCCTCGCGACCGGCACCCCGGAGCACGTCGCCGACGTCCCGGAGAGCCACACCGGTGTCTTCCTCCGCGAGATCCTCGAGGCGCAGGACGCCCGCGTGGGCAAGGAGCGGTCGGTCGGCGCGCGTCGAGCAGGTGCACAGAAGGCAGGTGCTCGCTAGGTGGCCGACACCGTCCCCTGGCGGCCGAAGGCGGGTGAGATCCCGACCGACCCGGGCGTCTACCGATGGCGCGACGGCAACGGTCGGGTGCTCTACGTCGGCAAGGCGAAGAACCTCCGCGCCCGCCTGAGCAACTACTTCGCGCCGCTGCCGACCCTGCACGAGCGCACCCGGCGGATGGTCCTGACGGCCAAGAGCGTCGAGTGGACCACCGTCGGATCCGAGATCGAGGCGCTGCAGCTCGAGTACACGTGGATCAAGGAGTTCGATCCGCCGTTCAACGTCAAGTTCCGGGACGACAAGTCGTACCCGTACATGGCGATCACGATGGCGGACGAGGCGCCCCGCGTGATGGTGACCCGGAACCGCAAGATCAAGGGCGCCAAGTACTTCGGGCCGTACCCGAAGATCTGGGCGGTGCACGACACGATCGACCTGATGATCAAGGTCTTCCCGATCCGCACGTGCTCGGAGTCCTCGTACAAGCGGGCCATGCAGACCGGCAAGCCCTGCTTCCCGGGGCAGATCGGCAAGTGCGGCGGCCCGTGCTCCCAGCGCGTGACCATCGAGGAGCACCGCGCGCTCGTCGAGGAGTTCGTCCGCTTCATGGGCAGCTACGACCGACGCGTCATCACGCAGCTCCGGCAGCGGATGGCCGCGTCGGCGGACGCCATGCAGTACGAGCAGGCCGCGCGCTTCCGTGACCAGGTCGAGGCGCTCGAAGCGGTCCTCGAGAAGTCCGCCGTCGTGCTCAAGGACTCGGTCGACCTCGACCTCTTCGGCATCGCCGAGGACGAACTGGCCGCGGCCGTGCAGCTGTTCTCGGTCCGTGGCGGCCGCATCCGCGGTGTGCGCGGCTGGGTGGTCGACAAGGAGCTCGACATCAGCACCGGCGACCTCGTCGAGCAGATCGTGCAGGGCGTGTACGCCGACGACGGGCTCTCGACCGGTGCCGACGGTGCCCTGCTCACGCAGGCGAGCGCAGACCCCACCCCGGGCGTCGCGAACGACGGCCCGCCGCGTGAGGTCGTCGTGCCGGTGCTGCCGGACGACGCCGACGCGCTGCAGCAGTGGCTCAGCGACCGCCGTGGGGGTCGTGGCACGAAGCTCAGCACGGCGCAGCGCGGTGACCGGGCCGGACTGGCCCGGACCGCGTCACAGAACGCCCAGCAGGCGCTGATGCTCTACAAGACCAAGCGCTCGGCCGACTACACCACGCGGGCCGCAGCCCTGGCCGACATCCAAGAGGCCCTCGGCATGACCGAGGCACCACTGCGGATGGAGTGCTACGACATCTCGCACCTGCAGGGCACGAACGTCGTCGCCTCGATGGTCGTGTTCGAGGACGGCCTGCCCCGCAAGGACCAGTACCGCCGCTACACGATCGCCGAGACCACCGACGACACCGACAGCATGTACCAGGTGCTCACACGGCGCCTGGCGCGGCTCGACGAGGACGCGGCAGCACCCGACGTCCCGGACGTGACGGGGGACGGCGTTGTCGAGGGATCGAAGCCCTCGAAGCGGTTCGCGTACCGGCCGCAGCTGCTCGTCGTCGACGGCGGGCAGCCCCAGGTCGCGGCGGCGAAGCGTGCGCTCGACGAGGCCGGGGTCCGGGACATCGCCCTGGTCGGCATCGCGAAGCGCCTCGAGGAGCTCTGGCTGCCGGACGACGACTTCCCGGTGATCCTGCCGCGCAACTCCGAGGCGCTCTTCCTCATCCAGCGCCTCCGTGACGAGGCACACCGGTTCGCGATCACGCACCAGCGCACGCGTCGGAAGCGTGACGTGCGCTCGCAGCTGTCCGAGATCCCCGGGCTCGGACCGAACCGCGTCTCGGCGCTGCTCAAGCACTTCGGGTCCGTCGCCCGGCTCCGGCAGGCGACGCCGGAAGAGGTCGCCGAGGTCCCGGGCGTCGGACCGGCGACCGCGGCCGCGGTGGTCCGGAAGCTCACGACGGTGCCGGCCAGTGCGCCAGAGTCGGCCAGCGCGCCCGAGCCGAGCAGCGCACCTGGACCGACCAGTGCACCTGGACCGACCAGTGCACCTGGACTGACCAGTGCGCCAGAGCCGCCCGAGCCCGTCAGTGCTCCCGCGCCGGCAGGCCCGGTGCGTGTGCCCGAGCCGACCCCGGACGGTCCGCACCGGCCTGTGTGACCCCGGCACGGGCCTCCCGGCCGGACGGTAGCCTGGACGCGGACCCGGGGCGTGCAGCCCGAGGGTCCGCGGGCCGACCCCTGCCGAGCGCACCGCGCACGGCGACGACGGGCGACCCGCCCGGCCACACCACGATGGAGCCCCTTCGCAGATGACCGACACCACCTCGCAGCAACAGCACGACGTCCTCATCGTGACGGGCATGTCCGGCGCGGGGCGGTCGACGGTCGGCAAGGCGCTGGAGGACCTCGGCTGGTACGTCGTCGACAACCTGCCGACGCAGATGCTGGGGCCGCTCACCGACCTGGCGGACCGAGCGGGGGAGTCGATCCCGAAGATCGCCACCGTCGTCGACGTCCGCGGCGGCCGGTTCTTCACCGATCCCGAGCGTGCCGTGCAGTCGCTTCGCGAGAGCACGAGCGCCCGCGTCCGGGTGCTGTTCCTCGAGGCCACCGACCAGGTCCTGGTGCGGCGCTTCGAGCAGGTGCGCCGGCCGCACCCGCTGCAGGGCGAGGACACGCTGCTCGACGGCATCGCACGGGAGCGCACTCGGTTGCTCGGCCTCCGCGAGGCATCCGACCTGATCATCGACACGTCCGACCTGAACATCCACCAACTCGCGAACTCGGTGACCGAGAAGTTCGCAGAGGACCGGTTCGTCGGAGTCCAGGTGACGCTGATGAGCTTCGGGTTCAAGTACGGCCTGCCCGCCGACGCCGACATGGTGGCCGACGTGCGCTTCATCCCGAACCCCTACTGGGTGCCGGAACTGCGGCCGCACACGGGGCTCGACAAGCCCGTCTCCGACTACGTCATGGAGCAGTCCGGAGCCCGTCCGTTCGTCGACCGCTACGCCTCGGTCCTCGAGCCCGTGTTCGAGGGGTACCAGCGCGAGAACAAAAGACACGCTACGATCGCCATCGGCTGTACCGGCGGCAAGCACCGTTCGGTCGCCATCGTCGCCGAGTTGGCGAGCCTCCTCCGCGGGATGCCCAACGTCGCCGTGCGTGTGAAGAACCGAGATCTCGGCCGGGAGTGACCGTCCCACCGGCCGCCTCCACACGTGTGCGCCCCGGGACCGCAGAACCCCACCCCGAAGAACGTAAGGAATGATGCCGTGCCGTTGACTGCCGAGGTGAAGGACGAGCTGGCCAGGGTCGTCGTCAACCGGAACACGGTCCGCGCCGCCGAACTCGCGACCGTCCTGCGCTTCGCCGGGGGCCTGCACGTCATCTCCGGCCGCATCGCGGTCGAGGTCGAGCTCGACACCCGGATCATCGTGCACCGGGTCCGCAAGGACCTGGCCGAGCTCTACGGCGTCCGCAGTGAGGCCTCCGTCGGCTCGACCGCGTCGTCCCGTCGCGGCACCCGCTACCTGGTGCGTGTGCTCGAGGCGGGCGAGACGCTCGCCCGCCAGACCGGCCTGATGGACGCCCGTCGTCGTCCGGTGCGGGGCCTCCCGAACCGGCTGACCACCGGCAACCGCGAGGACCTCGCCGCCATCTGGCGCGGGGCGTTCCTGGCCTCCGGCACCCTGACCGACCCGGGCCGTGCCGCGGCGCTCGAGGTCACCTGCCCGGGCAACGAGGCCGCGATGGCGCTCGTCGGTGCAGCCTCCCGCCTCGGGATCGCCGCGAAGGGCCGTGAGGTCCGCGGGGTGCACCGCGTCGTGATCCGTGACGGCGAGGCGATCGGTCAGATGCTCACGGCCATGGGCGCCGCCCGCACCACCGCCGACTGGGAGGAGATGCGCCAGCGCCGGGAGGTCCGGGCCACCGCCAACCGCCTGGTCAACTTCGATGACGCGAACCTCCGCCGTTCCGCGCAGGCCGCCGTGGCCGCGTGCGCCCGGGTCGAGCGGGCGCTGGAGATCCTCGGCGACGAGGTGCCCGACCACCTGCAGTACGCCGGTGCCCTGCGCCTCGAACACCGCGACGCCTCGCTCGACGAGCTCGGCCAGCACGCGGACCCGCCCATGACGAAGGACGCCATCGCCGGGCGCATCCGCCGACTGCTCGCGATGGCTGACAAGCGTGCCAGCGACCTCGGCATCCCGGGCACCGAGGCGAGCGTCCCGGAAGAGCTCGAGGGCGCCTGACCGCAGCCCGGGCCGGGCAGTCAGCTGACCCACTGTCGGACCCCCGTGGCCGCCGCACCCGCCCCGTCCCCAGGACGGCGTCATGCAGGCCGTCCGCGGGGGTCCGACTGCTAGGGTCGGTACGGCGACGTCACGGGGCCCATCGTCCCCGTGCGTGGGTCGGCCGTCGTCCGCGACGACGCCTCCACACTCCGAAAAAGCAGCGTCTCCCGAGGCGCTCCACACCCAACAGGAGATCCATTGACCGTCAAGATCGGCATCAACGGCTTCGGCCGGATCGGCCGTAACTTCTTCCGCGCCGCTCTGGCCAAGGGCAGCGACCTCGAGATCGTGGCGGTGAACGACCTCACCGACAACGCGTCCCTCGCGAACCTGCTCAAGTACGACTCGATCACCGGCAAGCTCGGCGTCTCCGTCGAGCTCGACGGCGACAACATCGTCGTCGACGGCAAGGCCATCAAGGTCCTCGCCGAGCGTGACCCCGCCAACCTGCCCTGGGGCGAGCTGGGTGTCGACATCGTCATCGAGTCGACCGGCTTCTTCACGAAGGCCGCCGATGCGCAGAAGCACATCGACGCCGGTGCCAAGAAGGTCATCATCTCCGCCCCGGCGACCGGTGACGACGTCACGATCGTCCTCGGCGTGAACGAGGACACCTACGACGCCGCGAACCACCACATCATCTCGAACGCCTCGTGCACCACGAACAGCCTCGCGCCGCTCGCCAAGGTGTTCCACGACGCGTTCGGCATCGAGCGCGGTCTCATGACCACCGTGCACGCGTACACCGCCGACCAGAACCTGCAGGACGGCCCGCACAAGGACCCGCGTCGTGCCCGTGCGGCCGCGCTGAACATCGTCCCGACCTCCACCGGTGCAGCGAAGGCCATCGGCCTGGTCCTGCCGGAGCTCGCCGGCAAGCTCGACGGCTTCGCGCTCCGCGTCCCGGTCCCGACCGGATCGATCACGGACCTCACGCTCGAGACCAAGGCCGACGTCACCGTCGACGAGATCAACGCGGCGTACAAGGCCGCCGCCGAGGGTCCGCTGAAGGGCATCCTGCTCTACAGCGAGGACCCGCTGGTGTCGACCGACATCACCACGGACCCGCACTCCTCGATCTACGACTCCGGCCTGACCAAGGTCATGGGCAACCTCGTCAAGATCACCTCGTGGTACGACAACGAGTGGGGCTACTCGAACCGCCTGGTCGACCTGACCGAGTTCGTGGGCGAGAAGCTCTGACCTGATGGCTCTCCGCACCCTCGAGGACCTCGGCGACCTCGCCGGCAAGCGTGTCGTCGTCCGCTGTGACCTGAACGTCCCGCTCAAGGACGGCACGATCACGGACGACGGCCGCGTGCGGGCGTCGCTCACCACCCTGAACACCCTGATCACCGCCGGTGCGCGCGTGGTCGTGGTGTCCCACCTCGGCCGGCCCGACGGCGAACGGAAGCCCGAGTACTCACTCGCGCCCGTCGCCCAGCGCTTGTCCGAGCTGCTCGGCAAGCCGGTCGCCTTCGTCGACGAGACGGTCGGCGACGACGCGACCGCGGCTGCCGAGGCCCTCGAGGACGGTGACGTCCTGCTGCTCGAGAACCTCCGCTTCAACCCGGAGGAGACCTCGAAGGACGGCGCCGAGCGGACCGCCTTCGCGGAGCGCATCGCCGCACTCGGGGACGCCTTCGTCTCCGACGGCTTCGGTGTCGTGCACCGCAAGCAGGCCTCCGTCTACGAGCTGGCGTCGGCGCTCCCCAGCGCTGCCGGTCAGCTCATCGAGCAGGAACTGACCGTGCTCGAGCGGCTGACGAAGGACCCGGAGCGGCCGTACACCGTCGTACTCGGTGGTTCGAAGGTCAGCGACAAGCTCGGTGTCATCGACCACCTCCTGCCTCGGGTCGACACGATCTGCATCGGTGGCGGGATGCTCTTCACCTTCCTCGCGGCCCAGGGCCACGGCGTGGCGAAGTCGCTGCTCGAGCAGGACCAGCTCGACACGGTCCGCGAGTACCTCTCGCGGGCGACCGAGCTCGGCGTGACCATCGACCTGCCGACCGACGTCGTGGTGGCCTCCGGGTTCGCCGCGGACGCCCAGCACGTGACGGTCGCCGCGGACGCCATCGAGTCGTCGTCGTTCGGCACGGACGGCATCGGCCTGGACATCGGACCGGAGACGGCGGAGCGGTTCGCGGCAGCGGTCTCCGCGTCGAAGACGGTCTTCTGGAACGGCCCGATGGGCGTGTTCGAGTTCCCGGCCTTCGCCGCCGGCACGAAGACGGTCGCCCGGGCGCTGACCGAGGTCGACGGTCTCGGTGTGGTCGGCGGTGGCGACTCCGCCGCCGCGGTCCGGTCGCTCGGGTTCACGGACGACCAGTTCGGCCACATCTCCACCGGTGGTGGAGCGAGCCTCGAGTTCCTCGAGGGCAAGTCGCTGCCGGGTCTCGAAGCACTCGGGTGGTCCGCATGAGCCGCACGCCGCTCATCGCGGGGAACTGGAAGATGAACCTGGACCACCTCCAGGCCATCGCGACCGTCCAGAAGCTCGCGTGGACCCTCAAGGACGCCCGGCACGACCACGCGGACGTCGAGGTCGCGGTGTTCCCGCCGTTCACCGACCTGCGAAGCGTGCAGACCCTGATCTCGGCGGACAAGCTGCCGCTGGCGTTCGGTGCCCAGGACCTCTCGCAGTACGACTCGGGCGCCTACACCGGTGACGTCTCGGGCGCCTTCCTCGCGGCACTCGACGCGAAGTACGTCATCGTCGGTCACTCCGAACGTCGCACCATGCACGGAGAGACGGACGAGGTCGTCGCCGCCAAGACCGCCGCTGCCGTGAAGCACGGTCTCGTGCCGGTCGTCTGCGTCGGCGAGACCGGCGAGCAGCGGGAGCAGCGCGGGGCCGGCGTCGTGCCGGTCGAGCAGCTCCAGGTCGTGCTCGGCACCGTGCAGCCGTCCGAGATCGTCGTCGCGTACGAGCCGGTGTGGGCCATCGGCTCCGGCCAGGCAGCGACCGCAGAGCAGGCGCAGGACGAATGTGCTGCGCTGCGCCGCGGGATCGCCGCCGCCTGGGGTGACCAGGCCGCTGCCGACACGCGGGTGCTGTACGGCGGTTCGGTCAAGTCGGGCAACATCGCCGGCTTCCTCCGCGAGCCCGACGTCGACGGCGCCCTCGTCGGTGGCGCGTCCCTCGACGTGCAGGAGTTCGCCGCCATCGCGCGGTTCCAGCAGCACGTCGGTCTCTAGACCAGCACCGCCGAGGCGCGACGGGCACCGCCCGTCGCGCCTCGTGCTGTGCCCCTCCCGAACCGCCCAGCCCGTCCGGGTCCCGACCGCGCTCCGCGTGACCGGTATACTCGGATGGCTGACTGACACGAAAGGTACGTCGTGGCGATACTCTCCGTCGTGCTGCAGGTCCTGCTCGCGATCACGAGCCTCCTGCTCACGCTCCTCATCCTCCTGCACAAGGGCCGCGGTGGCGGCCTCTCGGACATGTTCGGCGGTGGTGTGACGAGCAACCTCGGGGCATCTGGCGTCGCCGAGCGCAACCTGAACCGCATCACGGTGATCCTCGGGCTCCTCTGGATCTCCAGCATCATCGTGCTCGGTCTCATCAACAAGTTCACGGCAGGGAGCTGACATGGCATCCGGAGGAAGCGCAATCCGCGGGTCGCGCGTCGGCGCGGGCCCGATGGGCGAACAGGACCGTGGGGTCCAGGCCGAGCGTGTGGCCATCTCCTACTGGGACGCGATGGGCAACGAGGTCGTCCGGTACTTCGCCGCGAACCTGCCCGACGACGAGATCCCGGAGACGGTCGACTCGCCGTCCACGGGTCTGCCGGCCGGTCGTGACAAGGAGAACCCGCCGCAGGTCGCCAAGACCGAGCCGTACAAGACGCACCTCGCGTACGTGAAGGAGCGTCGCACCGAGGAAGAGGCAGCGCAGCTCCTCGAGGACGCGCTCCAGCAGCTGCGCCAGCGCCGCGGGACCGCAGCCAAGTAGACCACCACCGGGTACAGAGAAGGCCCCCGCACCGATCGGCGCGGGGGCCTTCTCTGTCATCGCCGTGACGGTCCGGGAGCGGACGACGGACGGGAGGCCCGGTACCAGCTGGTACCGGGCCTCCCGTCCGTGTGCAGGCGCGTCACGCGCCGCGTGCGTCAGTACGTCGACGCGATGAGGTTCTCCGGGACGTCGCGTGCGGCGTCCTGGTCGACGAAGAAGACCGTGCGCTTCCGACCCTGCACGCCGCCGACGGGGACCTCGTCGACCGAAGCGCCCGCGAGTGCCAGCCCGAGGACCGATGCCTTCTCGGCTCCGGACAGGATGACCCAGACGCGCTGCGAGGCGTTGATCACCGGGTAGGTGAGCGTCAGGCGCTGTGCCGGCGGCTTGGGGGAGTCGTCGACCGGGACGACCTTGCGGTCGGTGATGCGCAGCTGCGGGAACTCCGGGAACAGCGATGCGGTGTGGCCGTCCGGTCCGACGCCGAGCAGCGTGATGTCGAACCGGGGCGTCTCGGCGGAGTCCGGGGCAGCGGCGAGGAGTTCGCGCTCGTACTGCTCGGCGGCTTCGTCGATGCTGATGCCGGCGTCCGACGGAGCCATCGGGTGGATGTTCTCCGCCGGGATGCTCACGTGGTCCAGGAAGTCGGTCTGCGTGCCGGTGATGTTGCGGTCCGCGTCCCCCTCCGGCACCCAGCGCTCGTCGACCCACCAGACGTGGACCTTCGACCAGTCGACGCTCTGCTTCGCCTGCGACTGACCGATCGCAGCCAGGACGAGGGTGGAGACGGAGCCCCCGCTGATCGCGATGTCGGCCCGCCCCTGCTCGTCGAGGACGTCGATGATCTTCGTGATGAAGCGTGCGGCGACGGAGGCGCCGAGGGCCTGCTTGTCGGGGTGCACGAGCACCCGCCGTTCGTTGGTCACGTGACTCCTGTGTTCGTGTGCGGTCGGTGTGCCCGCGGGCCGGTCCGGCCGGCCGTCCGACCGTCCACCGTGCGGGTGGGGGAGGACGGGCGGCCGGACCGTGGTGGTTCAGCCCGCGATGCGTTCGCGGAGCTTGGCCACCCCGTGCTTGACGACGTCTCCGAAGAGGACGTCCGGGTCGAGTCTACGGAGTTCCTCGGCCAGGCAGTCGCGGAGGTTCCGACGGGGCAGGGACAGGTCGTGCGTCGGCTGACCGGGCATCGACAGCGTCGCCACGTCGACCAGGGACCGCTCGAGTTCGATGGTCCCGGACTCGCGGATCAGCTTGACGCCGTGGATGCCGCTCGAACCGGTCGCCCGGGGCGAGGTGGTGACCTCCACCGGGACCTTGAGCTGCAGTCCGAGCCAGGCCGCGAGCAGGACGGTCGACGGGCTGTCGAACGCGCCCGAGACCTCCACCGCGGTGATCGGCTCGAACGGCGGCTGGTCGAGCGCGGCGGCGAGCTGGTTCCGCCAGAGGGTCAGGCGGGTCCACGCGAAGTCGGTGTCACCCGGTGCGTAGGAGTCGGCCAGCGCCATGATCGCCGCGTTCGGGTCCTTCTGAGCGGCTGCGTCCGTGATGCGACGCTGGGCGATCCGGCCGAGCGGGGACGCCGAGGGCTTCTCCGGCGCGGCTTCCGGCCACCAGGCCACGACGGGCGCGTCGGGCAGCAGCAGCCCGGTGACCAGGCTCTCCTCGTCCGCCGCGGTCTCGCCGTAGGCACGGAGGACGATGACCTCGCTGGCTCCGGCGTCGCTACCCACGCGGATCTGCGCGTCGAGCCGGCCGGGGGACGCGACGTCCCCCTCGTTCTTCGACACGATGACGACGCGCATCGGGTGCTCGCGGGACGCCTGGTTCGCGGCCTCGATCGCCTCTTCCTCGCGACCGAGGGCGGTCGAGACGATGAGGGTGAGGACGCGGCCCAGGGCGACGGCGCCGCCCTCTTCGCGGATGTGCACCAGGGTCTTCTGGATCTTCGAGACCGTGGTGTTCGGCAGGTCGATCTTCATGGACGCCTCCAGGTCCGACCGTCGCGGGCCAGGAGCTCGTCGGCCGAAGCCGGGCCCCAGGTGCCGGGACGGTACTGTTCGGGCTGGCCCTGAGTCCGCCAGAACTCCTCGATCGGGTCGAGGATCTTCCAGGACAACTCGACCTCCTGGTGCCGCGGGAACAGCGGCGGGTCACCGAGGAGCACGTCGAGGATGAGCCGTTCGTAGGCCTCGGGAGAGGCCTCGGTGAACGCGTGGCCGTAGCCGAAGTCCATCGTCACGTCGCGGACCTGCGTCCCGACGCCCGGGACCTTCGAACCGAAGCGGAGCGTGACGCCCTCGTCCGGCTGCACGCGGATCACGAGGGCGTTCTGGCCGAGCGGGGACTGCTCGATGCCGAAGACGTCCTCGGGCACGCGCTTGAACACGATCGCGATCTCGGTCACCCGACGACCGAGTCGCTTGCCGGCACGCAGGTAGAACGGGACGCCCTGCCAGCGGCGGGTCGCAATGTCGAGACGGATGGCCGCGAAGGTCTCGGTCGTGGACTCGGGGTTCATGCCCGCTTCCTCGAGGAACCCGAGCACCTTCTCGCCGCCCTGCCACCCACCGGCGTACTGCCCGCGGCTGGTCGCCGTGGACAGGTCCTCGGGCAGGCGGACCGCGGAGAGCACCTTCTCCTTCTCGGCACGGAGGTGTCCGGCCTTGAACGAGACGGGCTCCTCCATCGCCGTGAGGGCGAGGAGCTGCAGGAGGTGGTTCTGGATGACGTCGCGCGCCGCGCCGATCCCGTCGTAGTACGCGGCTCGTCCGGCGACGCCGATGTCCTCGGCCATCGTGATCTGCACGTGGTCGACGTAGTTCGAGTTCCAGATGGGTTCGTACATCTGGTTCGCGAACCGCAGCGTCAGGAGGTTCTGGACGGTCTCCTTGCCGAGGTAGTGGTCGATGCGGAACACGTCGTCGGGAGCGAAGACGCTCTCGACGATGGCGTTCAGCTCACGTGCGGTGCGGAGGTCGGAGCCGAACGGCTTCTCGACCACGACGCGGCTCCAGGAGCCGTCGCGCTTCTCGGTGAGGCCCGAGACCTTGAGCTGCTCCGTGACCACGGGGAACATCTTCGGCGGGATGGAGAGGTAGAAGGCGTGGTTGCCGAGCGTCCCACGTTCGGCGTCGAGCGTGTCGACGGTCTCCTTGAGCAGCCGGAACGCCTCCGGGTCGTCGAACGATCCCTGGACGAAGCGGATGCCCTGTTCGAGCTGACGCCAGACGTCCTCGTCGAAGGGGGTCCGCGAGTGCTCCTTGACGGCATCGTGGACGAGTTGGGAGAAGTCCTGGTCCTCCCAGTCGCGCCGAGCGAACCCGACCAGCGCGAATCCCGGGGGCAGGAGCCCCCGGTTCGCGAGGTCGTAGACCGCGGGCATCAGCTTCTTCCGGGAGAGGTCTCCCGTCACCCCGAAGATGATGAGGGTGCTGGGACCCGCGATCCGGTTCAGTCGACGGTCCGCGGGCAACCGGAGCGGATTGTGCTCCGGGGTGATCGCCACCGGTGACATGTCGGTGAACTCCTTTGAATCAGGTTGTGAGTGCAGCCGCGATGACCGCCACCGCCGCGGGGACGTCCCGCGTCGACAGGGTCAGCACCGGGCGGCCGTGCTCCGCGAGGACACTCGCGTCGCCGGCTGCCTGGGCTCGGATGAGCCGGCCGAACGTGAACGGGCGGCCGGGGACGGCGAGGTCGTCCTGCTCGTCGGAGACGATCTGCAGGAACACGCCGTTCGCGGGGCCGCCCTTGTGGTACTGGCCCGTGGAGTGCAGGAACCGGGGCCCGAAGCCGAAGGTGACGGGCCGCCCGGTACGAGCGGCCAGCTGGTCGCGGAGCGAAACGAGGCCGGCACCGGCGGCGCGGTCCACGTAAGCGTGGACGGCCACGTAGCCCTCGGCACCGAGACCGGCCAGGAGGCCCGACACGGCCTGGGCGAGCGTCGTCCCGACGTCGACTCCACCCGTCGCGGACACGGCGATGCCATGCTCCTCGAAGGCCGGCGTGACGTCCGGTGTCGCTGGGCCGTCGAGCAGCCTGCGGGCGGCGACCTTGGCGGCCTCCACGTCGGGCTGGTCGAAGGGGTTGATGCCGAGCAGGCGCCCGGCGACCGCGACGGCGTACTCCCACACCAGGAACTGACCACCGAGCGTGCCGGTGATCTCCAGCTCGCCGTCGGCGACGTGGCGCTCGTCGTCGCGGGACCCGACGAGCCGCACGACCTGGAGGTCGGGCAGACCCGCGCCGAGCTCGGGGGCGTCGACGTCGAGGACGACGGGGAGCAGCCCCGTGCCGTCCTTGCCGGTCGACTCGGCGATGAGCTGTTCGACCCAGTCACCGAAGCCGAGGATGTGGGTGCCGTCCGCGACGATGGCGATCTTGTCGCGCAGCGGAGCGGTCCCGCCGAGGACCGCGCCCAGCACGAGGCCGGGGTTCTCGTCGGTGTCGACGGCGAGCAGCACACTGATGGCGTCGGCTTCGTCGAGGAGCTCCGCGATGTCGGCGCCGGCCAGCCCGGCCGGGACCAGCCCGAAGGCGGTCAGTGCGGAGTAGCGGCCGCCGACGGTCGGATCGGCGGTGAAGACGCGGTACCCGGCCTGCTGCGCCGCGGACTCGAGCGTGGAGCCCGGGTCCGTCACGACGACGATCCGCCCGGCGGGGTCGATGCCGGCGTCCTGGAACGCCTGCTCGAACACCCGGCGCTGCGAGTCGGTCTCGAGCGTGGAGCCCGACTTCGACGACACGACGAGCACGGTGCGCTCGAGGTCGGTGAGCGCGGCCCGGACCTGCGCGGGATCGGTGGAGTCGAGCACCACCAGTGGCACGCCGGCGGTCCGGGCGATGACCTCCGGCGCGAGCGACGATCCGCCCATGCCCGCGAGGACCACCCGGTCGACGCCCTGCTCGTGCAGCTGGTCGCGGAGTGCCACGACCTCGGCGACGAGCGGGCGCGAGACCGAGACGGCCTCGACCCAGCCGAGGCGGTTCGACGCCTCGGCTTCGGCTGCAGGACCCCACAGCGCGGCGTCCTGGGCCGTGATCCCGGACGCCACCAGGTCGGTGACGAGGCGCGGGACCACCGTGTCGATGGCCCGCGCCGCGTCACCGCTGGCGGCGATGGAGACGGTCACTCTTACTTGGCGTTCTCGAGGGCCGTCTTGACGGTGTCGACGAGCTCGCCCCACGAGACGTTGAACTTCTCGACGGCCTCCTTCTCGAGGAGGTCGACGACGTCGTCGTAGTCGATGCCGACGGCGGCGAGCTGGTCCATGACCTGGTTCGCGTCGTCGAAGGTCCCGGCGATGGCATCGCCGTGGATCTGACCGTGGTCGAACGTGGCCTCGAGGGTCTTGCCCGGCATCGTGTTGACGGTGTTCGGGGCCGCGAGCTCGGTCACGTAGAGGGTGTCGGGCAGCGACGGGTCCTTGACACCGGTCGAGGCCCAGAGCGGGCGCTGCGTGTTCGCGCCGGACTCGAGGAGGCCGAGGGCACGCTCGGTCGCGAACGCCTGGGTCCACACCTGGTAGGCGAGCTGCGCGTTGGCGATGCCGGCCTTCGACTTGAGCGCGGTCGCCTCGTCCGAGCCGACGGCGTCGAGACGCTTGTCGATCTCGGAGTCGACGCGCGAGACGAAGAACGACGCGACCGAGTGGATCTTCGAGAGGTCGTGGCCGGCGGCCTTGGCCTTCTCGAGGCCACCGAGGTAGGCGTCGATGACGGCGCGGTAGCGCTCGAGCGAGAAGATCAGGGTGACGTTGACCGAGATGCCGGCGCCGATGACCTCGGTGATGGCCTCGAGCCCGTCGACGGTCGCCGGGATCTTGATGAGGACGTTCTCCTTGCCGACCTTGTCGAACAGGAACTTCGCCTGCTCGATGGTCTTCGCGGTGTCGTGCGCGAGACCCGGCTCGACCTCGATGGAGACGCGGCCGTCGAAGCCGTTGGACGAGGCGTAGATCGGGGCGAAGATGTCGGACGCGTCGGCGACGTCGCGCGTGGTGATCTCGAAGATCGCGTTCGTGACGTCGGTGCCCGCAGCGGCGAGCTCCTTGACCTGCGCGTCGTAGCGCTCGCCCTTGGCGAGGGCCGAGGCGAAGATCGTCGGGTTCGTGGTCACGCCGACGACGTTGCGGTCCGCGATGAGGTTCTCGAGACGGCCGGTCTCCAGCAGCTCACGGGACAGGTCGTCGAGCCAGATGCTCACGCCGACGGCGGAGAGGGCTTCGGTGGGGGTGGTGTCAGTCATTCGCTTCTTCTCTGCTTCGTTTTCGTTCGTCGGCTCCGGGGAGCCGTGGTCTGTGCGGGGGTCGAGCCCCCGGCACGGGAGGGACGTGGCGGGACCGCCACGGGCCTCCCGTGCGGAAGGGCCGGGCCCGGATGTCCGGACCCGGCCCGGTGGGTCAGGACGCTGCTGCGATCGATTCCTTGGCAGCCGAGATGACGTGCTCGGTGGTGAAGCCGAACTCCTCGAACAGCTTCTGGTAGTCGGCCGAGGCACCGAAGTGCTCGATCGACACGCTGCGGCCGGCGTCGCCGACGATGTCGCGCCAGCTCATCGCGATCCCGGCCTCGACCGAGACACGGGCCTTGACGGCCTTCGGCAGGACCGACTCGCGGTACGCCTCGTCCTGCTCGAAGAACCACTCGAGCGACGGGGCGGACACGACGCGGGCGTTGATGCCCTCGCTCTTCAGCTGCTCACGGGCGTCGACCGCGATCTGGACCTCGGAGCCGGTGCCGATGAGGATGACGTCCGGAGTGCCGTTCGGCGCTTCGGCGAGGATGTACGCACCCTTGGCGACGTTCTTCGCCGAGGCGAAGACCTCGCCCGAGGCGTCACCGTCGCCACGCTCGAAGACGGGCAGGTTCTGGCGGCTGAGCGCGATGCCGGCCGGGCGGTCCTGGTGCTTGAGCATCTCGAGCCAGGCGTACGCGACCTCGTTGGCGTCCGCGGGGCGGACGACGTCGAGACCCGGGATCGCACGGAGGGCGGTGATCTGCTCGATCGGCTGGTGCGTGGGGCCGTCCTCGCCGAGGGCGATGGAGTCGTGCGTCCAGACGTAGATCGCGGGCGCCTTCATGAGGGCGGCGAGACGGACTGCCGGACGCATGTAGTCGCTGAAGATCAGGAAGGTGCCGCCGAAGGGGCGGGTGTTGCCGTGCAGGACGATGCCGTTCAGGATCGAGCCCATGGCGTGCTCACGGATGCCGAAGTGCAGCACGCGGCCGAACGGGTCCGTCGTCCAGGTCTTCGTCGAGGCGTCGGCCGGACCGAAGGACTTGCCGTCCTCGATCGTGGTGAGGTTCGACTCGGCGAGGTCGGCGGAGCCACCCCAGAACTCGGGCATCAGCGGCGCGATGGCGTTGATGACCTTGCCGGAGGCGGCGCGGGTCGAGACGGCCTTCTCGGTGCTGAACACCGGGAGGGCGGCTTCGAGGCCCTCGGGCAGCTGCTTCGCCTGCACCCGGTCGAACAGTGCCTTCTTGTCGGCGTTGGCCGCGGCCCACGCGTCGAAGGTCTTCTGCCACTCGGCGTGCTCGGCCTGGCCCTTGGCGATCGCGCCACGGGTGTAGTCGAGGACCTCGGGGTCGACGTCGAAGGTCTTCTCGGTGTCGAAGCCGAGGACCTCCTTCAGGCCCTTGAGCTCGTCGGCACCGAGGGCCGAGCCGTGGATCTTGCCGGAGTTCTGCTTGGTGGGCGACGGCCAGCCGATGATCGTCTTGATGACGATCAGCGACGGCTTGTCGTGGACCTGCTTGGCGGCCTCGACGGCGGCGAAGAGTGCTTCGGCGTCCTCGTGGTACTCGCCGGTCTTCTTCCAGTCGACGACCTGGACATGCCAGCCGAGCGCCTCGTAGCGGGCGTGGACGTCCTCGGAGAACGCGATGTCGGTGTCGTCCTCGATCGAGATCTGGTTCGAGTCGTAGAAGGCGATGAGGTTGCCGAGCTGCTGGCGACCTGCGAGCGAACCGGCCTCGTTCGTGACGCCTTCCTGCATGTCACCGTCACCGGCGATCACGTAGGTGTAGTGGTCGAACGGCGACTGACCGGCCGGGGTCTCCGGGTCGAACAGGCCGCGCTCGAAGCGCTGCGCGTAGGCGAAGCCGACCGCGGACGCGAGGCCCTGGCCGAGCGGTCCGGTGGTGATCTCGACACCGTCAGTGTGGCCGTACTCCGGGTGACCCGGCGTCTTGGAGCCCCACTTGCGGAGGTGCTGGAGGTCGTCGAGCTCGAGGCCGTACCCGTGCAGGTAGAACTGCACGTACTGCAGGATCGATGCGTGACCCGCCGACAGGATGAAGCGGTCGCGGCCGATCCACGTGGAGTCGCTCGGGTCGCGACGCATCACCTTCTGGAAGAGGAGGTGAGCCAGCGGCGCGAGGCTCATCGCGGTGCCGGGGTGACCGTTGCCGGCCGCCTCGACAGAGTCGGCGGCGAGGACGCGGGCCGTGTCGACGGCCTTCCGGTCGATGGCGTCCCAGGTGAATTCAGCCACTTGGATGTTGACCCTTCATTGATGCGACATGTGCGAGGGCTCGTGCCATCGCACGGACATGGTGCCCACCCGGGGCTCCGTCGCGGCGCCGTTGCCGGCGGCCGACCGGCTCGATCGCGGCCGACGTCTTCGGGGCACGCTGCGGGAGGGCCTCTCCAGCATAGTGAACCGGCACTCAGAAGGTGCCCAGGTGACCGGCGGGCCTCGGTGGCCGTTCGGTGGCCGGTCACCGTCCGGGCGTGTCCCGGACCCGCTGCGATGCTGCCGGACATCGTCGTGGCGCCCTCGATCGCGTAAACTGATCGTGATCCGCGACCATTCCGCGGACACGCGCGCCCGGACGCCGACGGTGACGTCCTCCCGAGCGTGCGAGCTGCAGCGAAACAGACTGAGGTTCCCTTGCCGACTGCCACCGTGACCAGGCCAGACACCGTTCGTCGGTCGATGCTGTCCCGCAAGGTCCGGGCGTACGTCTCGCTCACCAAGCCGCGCGTGATGGAGCTCCTGCTCGTCACCACCGCGCCCACGATGTTCCTCGCCGAGCGCGGCGTGCCCGACCTGTGGCTCGTGTTCTGGACGATGCTCGGTGGCGCGATGTCGGCCGGCTCGGCGTCCGCGTTCAACTGCTACATCGACCGCGACATCGACCGCCTGATGAAGCGCACGAGCACACGTCCGCTGGTGACCGGTGAGCTCTCGGACCGCGAAGCGCTGGTGTTCTCGTGGATCCTCGGCATCGTGTCGACCGCGGTCCTCGTCGTCTTCGTGAACTGGCTGGCGGCTGCGTTGAGCGTCGCCGCGATCCTCATCTACGTGTTCGTCTACACGCTCTGGCTCAAGCGCCGGACCCCGCAGAACATCGTCTGGGGCGGCTCTGCGGGGTGCATGCCGGTCCTCATCGGGTGGGCGGCCGTCACCGGCTCGCTGACCTGGGCGCCGGTCGTCCTCTTCATGGTGATCTTCCTCTGGACGCCGCCGCACTACTGGCCGCTGTCGATGAAGTACCGCGACGACTACGACGCCGCCGACGTGCCGATGCTGGCCGTCGTGCGCGGGCGGACCGTCGTCGGGCTGCAGGTCGTGCTCTACGCCTGGGCGACCCTGGTCTGCTCGCTGCTGCTCGTCCCGGTCGCGAACATGGGCCCGCTGTACACGGTGGTCGCACTCGCCGGCGGCATCTGGTTCGTCGTCGAGTCGCACCTGCTCTACAACCGGGCGATCCAGCACATGGAGCAGGTCCACCCGATGCGCGTGTTCCGCAGCTCGATCACGTACCTGACGCTGCTGTTCATCGCGGTCGGCATCGATCCGCTGCTCCCGCAAGTGTTCACGTTCACGATCTGATCCACCCGGTGTGACGGCGGGCCCGGCCTCCTCGGAGGTCGGGCCCGCCGTCGCTTCGTGGGGCGGGCGCGTCGGGCGCCTCGGGCGGCAGGCTGGCGGCACGGCTGCCGACCCCGACGCGAGAGCGACAGTTCGCGGCGGAAGGTCCGCGCAAGTCTGTCGCTTTCGCGTCCGCGTCCGCGCCCGGGACGGGGACCGGGTGCGGCGGTGACGCGGTCCGGCTCCCGACTCCGACTCGTGCTCGGAAGCGACAGTTCACCGCAACGTGGCCGCACTCATCTTTCGCTTTCGCGCCCGGGGTCAGGCGGCAGCGGCGCAGCGGCGTGCGGTGCCGGCGGACTCCTGCGCGGAAGCGACGGTTCGCGGCCGAAGGTGCGCGCAGACCTGTCGCCTTCGGCGACCGGACCGGGTCCGCGGCCGACCGGGAGGTGCGGATCACCGCTCGCGGACGGCTGCCGTGACGAAGTGGCCGGCCCACAGCCGCGGCGGGGCCGAGCCGGGTCAGGCCCGGACGGCGTCCCGACCGGCACTCGAGCGGGTGGAGAGCACCACCGCCGTCATCGCGGCGACGAGCAGGCCGGCGAGCACCATGTGGGTGCCCACCAGGCCGACGGGGAGGCCGGTGCGGGCCTGGGTGAGCCCGACCGCGATCTGGACGAACTCGACGACGAGCAACAGCAGCGCGCTCCTGCTGGAGACACCGAGGCGGACCGCTCCGATGACGAGCACGAGCGTCAGGGCGAAGGTCGCGTAGGCGGGGATCGCGTGCAGGTGCTCCATGAGTTGCGTGTCGAAGCCGGTCCGGTGCACGGCGCCGCCGTCCACCCGTTCGCTCGCCCCGGCATGCGGACCGCTGCCCGTGGTGAGGATGCCGACCAGGACGGTGACGGCGACGGCGACCACGGTGCCGCGGACGACGGCGAAGTACCAGCGGGGCACGATGCGGTCGCGGACACGCGGGCCGGTCACCGAGCGGTAGACGAGCGCGGCGGTGATGCTCGTCAGGACGGCGGAGACGACGAAGTGCAGTCCGACGACGAACGGGTTGAGGCCGGATATGACCGACACGCCGCCGATGACGGCCTGGACGGGGATCGCCGCGCCCTGGGCGAACGCCAGCCAGAACAGCTCCGGCCGGGTCTTCCGCATCCGGACGACCGCCAGGAACATCGCGATCGCGACGACGACCAGCACGAAGGTGAGGAGGCGGTTGCCGAACTCGATGACGCCGTGGATGCCCATCTCGGGCGTCGACACGAGCGAGTCGGTGGTGCACTTCGGCCAGGTGGGGCAGCCGAGGCCGGAGGCGGTCAGGCGGACCAGCCCACCGGTGCCGATGAGCACGACCTCGACCGCGAAGGACGCCCAGGCGAGGACCACGACGCGCGGGTCGACGGTGCGGGGGAGTGACCACCAGGTGGTCGGAGTCCGGACGTCCTGCTCGACAGTGGGGCCGACGCGAGTCACGAGGGTGGTGCCTTCCTGTTGTTCCGGGCCCTGGACCTGTAGGATTCGAGGGTTCAGCAGCAGTCAAGTCTAGGCAGGCGCCGGCTCCGAATGAGCCGTGATCGCCGATCGGTCCCGCGACTGCGTGGAAGCATCGACGTTGCGAGGCAGCAACACCATGGACCGCCGTGTCGGCGGCCTGCGGTGGAATGGTGTCCGACACCACCGGGTTGTACCGGAGACGCTGTTGCGAGAAGGAAACGAGGAGACCATGTCCGACGTGCTCATCGACCGTCCAGAACTCGAAGGGCTCGGCCAGTACGAATTCGGCTGGGCCGACTCCGACGCTGCCGGCGCCTCTGCGCGCCGTGGCCTGTCGGAAGAGGTCGTCACCGACATCTCCGGCCGCAAGGGTGAACCCGAGTGGATGCGTGCGAACCGGCTGAAGGCGCTGAAGCTCTTCGACCGCAAGCCGATGCCCTCGTGGGGCGCCGACCTGTCGGACATCGACTTCGACAACATCAAGTACTTCGTGAAGTCGACGGAGAAGCAGGCCGAGTCGTGGGAGGACCTCCCCGAGGACATCCGCACCACGTACGAGCGCCTGGGCATCCCGGAGGCCGAGCGTCAGCGCCTCGTCGCCGGCGTCGCCGCGCAGTACGAGTCCGAGGTCGTCTACCACCAGATCCGCGAGGACCTGGAGCAGCAGGGCGTCATCTTCATGGACACCGACACGGCGCTGCGCGAGCACCCGGAGCTGTTCGAGGAGTACTTCGGCACCGTGATCCCGGCCGGCGACAACAAGTTCGCTGCGCTGAACACGGCCGTGTGGTCCGGCGGCTCGTTCGTCTACGTCCCGAAGGGGGTCCACGTCGAGATCCCGCTGCAGGCCTACTTCCGCATCAACACGGAGAACATGGGCCAGTTCGAGCGGACGCTGATCATCGCGGACGAGGACTCGTACATCCACTACATCGAGGGCTGCACCGCTCCGATCTACAAGTCGGACTCCCTGCACTCGGCCGTCGTCGAGATCATCGTGAAGAAGAACGCCCGCGTCCGCTACACGACGATCCAGAACTGGTCGAACAACGTCTACAACCTCGTCACGAAGCGTGCGATCGCCCACGAGGGCGCGACCATGGAGTGGATCGACGGCAACATCGGGTCCAAGGTCACGATGAAGTACCCGTCCATCTACCTCGCCGGTGAGCACGCCAAGGGCGAGACCCTGTCCGTCGCCTTCGCCGGCCCCGGCCAGCACCAGGACGCCGGCGCGAAGATGATCCACATGGCGCCGTACACGACGTCGTCGATCGTCTCGAAGTCGATCGCCCGTGGTGGCGGTCGTGCCGGGTACCGCGGTGAGGTCCGGGTCGACCCGGGCGCACACCACTCGGCCAACACGGTCCGCTGTGACGCGCTGCTCGTCGACACCGTCTCGCGGAGCGACACCTACCCGGCGATCGACATCCGTGTCGACGACGTGCAGCTCGGCCACGAGGCCACCGTCTCCCGCGTCAGCGAGGAGCAGCTGTTCTACCTCATGTCCCGCGGCATGGCCGAGGACGAGGCCATGGCGATGATCGTGCGCGGTTTCATCGAACCCATCGCCCGCGAGCTCCCGATGGAGTACGCACTCGAACTCAACAAGCTCATCGAGATGAGCATGGAAGGATCCGTCGGCTAGATGTCCAGCACCACCCCTCCTCCCCACATCGACCAGCCGACGGAGCCCGCGAGCACGCTCTCGTCGGGCGGTACGGACCAGCACGGCGCCCGGGCGCACTCCGACGGCGGCTGGGACACCAAGGTGCCGGTGCAGACGCGTTCCGAGCGGTTCCGCTCGGGCGACGTCGACGCCTTCCCCGTCGTCACCGGCCGAGAGGTCAACTGGAAGTTCGCCCCGCTCGCCAAGATCCAGCCGCTGCTCGACGGCCCGCTGGACGGCTCGGCGTACCCCTTCCTCGCGACCCAGTCCGCGGGCGCCGACGTCGAGTGGGGTCGTAGCGACGACCCCCGCGTCGGCGGCGCCGGACTGCCGGAGGACCGGGCGGCCGCGGCCGCCTGGAGCGCGCGTGACGCCGTCCTGGCGATCACCGTGAAGGGCACCGACGAGCACGAGTTCATCACGGTGACCCGCTCCGACTTCGGCTCGCAGCCGCGGGCGGCGCACACGGTCATCACGGCCGAGCCGCACGCGCAGGGCATCGTCGTCATCGACAACCGCGGCACGGCGCTCCTCAGCGAGAACGTCGAGGTCGTCGTCCGCGACGGCGCGCGACTCACCGTCGTCACGGTCCAGGACTGGGACGACGACGCGGTGCACGTCTCGACGCACTTCGCCGAGGTCGGCCGCGACGCCTTCCTCAAGCACGTCGTGGTCTCGCTCGGCGGTGACGTCATCCGCGTCAACCCGTCCACGCACCTCGGTGCGCAGGGCGGCGACGTCGAGATGTACGGCGTCTACTTCGCCGACGCCGGCCAGTACATCGAGCAGCAGGTCTACGTCGACCACGACGCGCCGAACACCCGCAGCCGGGTCAACTACAAGGGCGCGCTGCAGGGCCAGGGCGCACACACGGTGTGGATCGGCGACGTCCTCATCGGACGGTCGGCCCCCGGCACGGACTCGTACGAGCAGAACCGCAACCTGGTCCTGACCGACGGCACGCGCGCCGACAGCATCCCGAACCTCGAGATCGAGACGGGCGACATCACCGGTGCCGGCCACGCCAGCGCCACCGGTCGTTTCGACGACGAGCAGCTCTTCTACCTGCAGGCCCGCGGCATCCCGGAGGAAGAGGCCCGCCGTCTCGTCGTCCTGGGCTTCCTGGTCGAGGTGATCCAGAAGATCGGTGCGCCCGAGCTCGAGGAGCGTCTCATCGCCGCCGTCGAGCAGGAGCTGATGGAGGGCCGGACGGTCCTCGCCGCGCCCGCCGCTGAGGCCGCTGCCGCCGGGGTCGACGCCTGATGGCCGAGAAGGTCTGTGCCGAGAGCGACATCGCGGTGGACAGCCCGATGCGCGCGGTCGTCGACGGCACCGCGATCGCGATCGTGAAGGACTCGGCCGGCACGGTGCACGCCATCGGTGACACCTGCACGCACGGCGACATCTCGCTGTCCGAGGGCTTCGTCGAGGGCGACTCGCTGGAGTGCTGGGCGCACGGGTCGCAGTTCTCGCTGGCGACCGGCAAGCCGAAGAACTTCCCGGCGTACGAGCCGGTGCCGGTCTTCCGGGTCGAGGTCCGTGACGGCGACGTCTACGTCGACGTGCACGAGCCGGTCCCGGTCGACTGACCGTCATCCCACACTCTTCCCGCGGCTGACGCCGCACCACAGCTGCAACCGAAGGAACGCAATGTCCACTCTCGAAATCCGTGACCTGCAGGTCGCCATCGACACCGACCAGGGCGTCAAGGAGATCCTCAAGGGCGTCGACCTGACGATCAACGAGGGCGAGATCCACGCGATCATGGGGCCGAACGGCTCCGGCAAGTCGACCCTGGCGTACACGATCGCCGGTCACCCGCGCTACCACGTCACGGGCGGCTCGATCACCCTCGACGGCCAGGACGTCCTGGCGATGAGCGTCGACGAGCGTGCCCGCGCGGGCATGTTCCTCGCCATGCAGTACCCGGTCGAGATCCCCGGCGTCACGGTGTCCAACTTCCTCCGCACCGCGAAGACCGCGATCGACGGCGAGGCGCCGGCCCTCCGTGGCTGGATCAAGGACCTTCGCACCTCGATGGCCGACCTCAAGATGGACCCGGCCTTCGCCGAGCGCAACGTCAACGAGGGCTTCTCCGGTGGCGAGAAGAAGCGCCATGAGATCATGCAGCTCGAGTTGCTCAAGCCGAAGTTCGCCGTCCTGGACGAGACCGACTCCGGCCTGGACGTCGACGCGCTGAAGATCGTGTCCGAGGGCGTCAACCGTGCCAAGGGCGCGACCGGCCTCGGGGTGCTGCTCATCACGCACTACACGCGCATCCTCCGCTACATCCGCCCGGACTTCGTCCACGTGTTCGTCGCGGGCAAGATCGCCGAGCAGGGTGGCCCCGAGCTGGCGGAGCGCCTCGAGAACGAGGGCTACGACCGCTACGTGCAGGCCGCCGCTGCCGCACCGGCGGAGTGACGATGATCACCACACTGGCACCGCAGAAGTTCGACGAGGTCGTCGAGGGCCTGAAAGAGGTGCAGGACCCGGAGCTCGGCGTGAACATCGTCGACCTCGGCCTCATCTACGACCTGGCCTGGGACGACGAGGCGAGTGCGCTGATCATCAGCATGACGTTGACGAGCGCCGGCTGCCCGTTGACCGACGTCATCGAGAACGACACCGCGAACGCGCTGGACGGGATCGTCGACGCGTTCCGCATCAACTGGGTCTGGATGCCGCCGTGGGGTCCGGAGCGGATCACCGACGACGGTCGCGAGATGATGCGCGCACTCGGCTTCTCGATCTAGTCACGAGAGCCCGAGACGGACGGGAGGCCCGGTACCAGCTGGTACCGGGCCTCCCGTCCGTGCGTGGTGCGGAGTGCGCTCAGCGGCGGCCGAGCGCCTTCCACGCCAGGGGCAGCACGCCGGCCGCGATGAGCGCCTTCGCGACGCCGCCGACGACGAACGGGTACAGGCCCGCCGCGAGGACGGACTGGAGGTCGTTCGGGGCCCCGAGGGCGCCGAGGGCGACGGCGAGGTACGGCAGGCCGGTGACGAAGGGGATCGCGCTCGCGAGCAGCATCGCCACCGCCGCGCGCCCGACCTTGCGGTCCCAGTTGCGACGCGCGAGCCACCCGACGAGCCCGGCTGCCGGGACGAACCCGATGACGTACCCGAAGCTCGGCAGGGTGAGGGCGTGCAGGCCGCCTTGCGCTTCGGCGAAGAACGGCGCGCCAGCCAGTCCGACGACCGCGTAGACGAGCATCGACAGGACACCTCGGCGGGCACCGAGGGTCGCGCCGACGAGCACGACGGCGAGCGTCTGACCGGTCACGGGGACCGGCCACATCGGCACCTGGACCTGCGCCAGGACGGCGGTGAACAGCGCGCCGCCGGCGATCAGAGCCATGTCGGTGGCGATACCGTGCGTGCGCAGACGGTCGGCGAGGACTGCGCGGGGAGCGAACCCGGTGGCGTTCGTCATGGATTCTCCTAGAATGGACTGCTGGTCCTCTTCGGACCATCGGTCCCGTCAGCGTAGCGGTGCACCTCCCGCACACACCGTTGTGCACTTCCACCAACTGATTGGACCACCACTGTGCTTGCCGTGCACGACCTCGAGATCCGCGTCGGGGCTCGCCTCCTGATGGAGAACGTGTCCTTCCGCGTCGAGCGGGGTGACAAGATCGGCCTCGTCGGCCGCAACGGCGCGGGGAAGACCACCATGACCAAGGCCCTGGCGGGTGAAGCTGCCCCGACCGACGGCAAGATCGAGCGGTCGGGTGAGATCGGCTACCTGCCGCAGGACCCCCGTTCGGGCAACCCCGAGGACACCGCGCGCAAGCGCATCCTGGACGCCCGCGGCCTCGGCGAGCTCGTCGACGGCATCCGCAAGGCCACGCTCGACATGGCCAGCACGGACCCGGCCGTCGCCGAGAAGGCGATGAAGCGCTACTCGCGGCTCGACGACGAGTTCAACGCCCTGGGCGGCTACGCCGCCGAGGCGGAGGCAGCGTCGATCGCCTCCAACCTCAAGCTGCCGGACCGTATCCTCGACCAGCAGCTGAAGACGCTGTCCGGTGGGCAGCGGCGCCGCATCGAGCTCGCGCGCATCCTGTTCTCCGACGCGGACACGATGATCCTCGACGAGCCGACGAACCACCTCGACGCGGACTCCGTCGTGTGGTTGCGCGAGCACCTCAAGACCTACCCGGGCGGCGTGATCGTGATCTCCCACGACGTGGAACTCGTCGACGAGGTCGTCAACCGGGTCTTCTACCTGGACGCGAACCGCCAGGCGATCGACATCTACAACATGGGTTGGAAGCTGTACCAGCGGCAGCGCGCGGCCGACGAGGAGCGCCGCCGCAAGGAGCGGGCCGGTGCCGAGAAGAAGGCCGCGACGCTCAAGGACCAGGCTGCTCGGTTCGGCGCGAAGGCGTCGAAGGCGGCTGCGGCCCACCAGATGGTGGCGCGCGCCGACAAGCTGCTCGCGGGCCTCGAGGACGAGCGCGTCGCCGATCGGGTCGCGAAGATCCGCTTCCCCACCCCGGCTCCTTGTGGTCGAACGCCACTGATGGCCGAGGGGCTGTCGAAGTCCTACGGGTCGCTCGAGATCTTCGCGGGCGTCGACCTGGCGATCGACCGCGGTTCCCGCGTGGTCATCCTGGGCTTCAACGGTGCAGGCAAGACGACGCTGCTCCGCATCCTCGCCGGCGCGGACGCACCCGACACCGGCGAGATCCTGCCCGGCCACGGCTTGCGGATCGGTTACTACGCGCAGGAGCACGAGAACATCGACGTCAACCGAACGGTGATCGAGAACATGGTCTCCGCGTCGACGGACCTCAACGAGACCGAGGCGCGCCGCGTCCTGGGCTCGTTCCTGTTCACCGGCGACGACGGCTACAAGAAGGCAGGCGTGCTCTCCGGCGGTGAGAAGACCCGCCTGTCGCTCGCGATGATCGTCGTCTCGGGTGCGAACGTGCTGCTGCTCGACGAGCCCACGAACAACCTGGACCCGGCATCGCGTGAGGAGATCCTCAACGCGCTGGCGGGCTTCGAGGGCGCGGTCGTCCTCGTGTCCCACGACGCCGGCGCGGTCGAGGCGCTGAACCCCGAGCGCGTGCTGCTCCTGCCGGACGGCACCGAGGACCACTGGAACAAGGACTACGCGGAGCTCATCGAGCTCGCATGACGTGAGCGCGGCCCGCGGATGCGGAACCGGGACACAGACGGACGGGAGGCCCGTGGCCACGTCGCCACGGGCCTCCCGTCGGTCCGGTCAGCCCGTCAGCGACCGGACGTGAGCAGTTCGTCCTCGATCTCGGCGTCGGACTTCGGCTTCGCGTCCTTGCGGCGCTGCCGGTCCAAGGCCCGCTCGCGCTCTTCCGGGTCGTCCTGGTTGAGGTTCCGGTACTCCTGCACCATCACGTACGCCAGGAAGCCGAAGCCCCCGACGGCGAACAGGAACCACTGGATGAAGTAGCTGAGGTGCAGGCCGGTGTCGGCGCTCGGGCGGTCCCAGCCGAGGGGCGCCCGCTCCGACGGAGCGGGCGTCTCGCTGTCGAGCTGGCCGTACGCGCCGGTCCAGATCGGATGGCCGGCCTTGTCGGCGACGTCGGGCAGCGTGACGGACTGCACCTGATCGGTGTTCGCCGGGTCAGTGCGGCCGGGGATGCGTGGCTCGGACTGCTGCAGACGCACGACGACGGTGACGGTCCCCGTCGGGGGAGTCGGGATGCTGTCCGGCGCGTCCTGCTCGTTGCCGGTGGGCACCCAACCGCGGTCGACGACGAAGGCGCGACCCTCGGCAGTGACCAGGGGAGTGAGGACCTCGAACCCCGGCTGCCCGTTGTGCACGCGGTTGCGGACGAGGAGCTGGTGGTCGGTGTCGTACCGGCCGGTGACGCTCGCGCGAAGCCAGGTCAGGTCGTTGCTCCACGTCGCGGAGCGGGGGAGCACCTGGTCGATCGGGATGGGAGCGTGGTCGTAGTTCGCAGCGATCTGGTCGTTCTGGCGGACGGCCTCGTTCCGACGGTCCCATTGCCACATGCCGAACAGCGCGCAGACGACCGCGAACGCCACGGCGATGGCGAAGTAGCCGAGCCACCGACGGCTGCGGACGAAGTGCCAGCCGACGAAGGGCTCGGTGGGGAGACCGCCCTGATCGCCCTGATGGTCCGCAGTGGCGACGTCGGTCGTCGCGTCGTTGCCCGCCCGGCGGATCCGGGCCGCGTGGCGCCGGCCGTACCGGGAGCCGGGGTCGAAGCCCTCGGTCATCGCCCGTCACCCGCGACGCGCGCGGTGGTGTCGTCGAGGTCCTCCACGTCGTCGTCGATGCCGGTCACGCGCACGGGGAACGAGCGCGACCGCAGGTAATCGGCGAGGAAGTCGCAGTGGTCGTCGCAGGCGGCCCAGATCTTCACCCGGTCCTCCGCGTGGATGCGGGGGTTCCGCCAGTTCACCCGCCACGATGCCGTCGACGAGCAACCGGCCCGCGAACACACCGGCGTCGCGCCGGGTTCGGTGAACAGGTCGAAGGTCGATCCCATCAGCGGCGGCCGCCGTTCCGGGGCGACCAGACACGCGAGCGGTCGCCGTTGCGCTGCCAGTCCTCCTGGGCGCGCTGGGCCTGGTCGCGCAGACGCTCCTGCTCGGCACGGTAGGCCTGGGCTCGGGCCTCTTCCTGCTCGTCACGGAGGTGCGGGTCGACGGCGTCGTACAGCTCGATGGCACCACCCGGTCGCACCACGTCGCCACCGGTGCGGTTGCCTGCGTTCGCCAGCACGACCGCGACCCAGGGGACGACGGCGGCGGCGACGATGGGCAGGACGGCGATCCAGGAGTGCCATGCGCTCCAGATGAGCACGGCCGCGACGAAGCACACCACGCGGAAGGCCATCTGCCACACGTAGCGGGAGAGCCGGTGCGCGCGGTCGATCTCCGGGTTGTCCGGGAGCGTCGTGATGTTCTGGGCCGACATCGGCTCTGCGATCACGTGTTCCGGCGCGGAACGCTGGAGCTGGATGCGCGGGCCGCTCGGGTTCTGCTGGTTCTTGCGGTTCATGCGGTGGGGTCTCCGTCTGCCGACCTCCAGTTTACGCCCGGGTACCGACATCCGGCCGGTGGTGCGGGGACCGGCCGTCGGGGGATGCGCACCGGTAGGCTCGTCCGGGCGTGTCCGGACCCGCGGGTCCTGGCGCGCCAGCGACCACCAGCGAACGGAGCGACCATGACCACCCCCCGTACCGTCCTCATCACCGGCGGCAACCGCGGCATCGGCCACGCGCTGGCCGTACGGTTCGTCGCAGCCGGTCACCGGGTGGCCGTCACGTCGCGCAGCGGTCAGGGCGGCCCCGAGGGCGCGCTCACCGTGCAGGCCGACATCACCGACACCGCCTCGGTGGACCGCGCCTTCACCGAGGTCGAGGCAGCGCTCGGGCCGATCGAGGTCCTGGTCGCCAACGCCGGCATCACGAACGACCAGCTGCTGCTCCGGATGTCCGAGGAGGACTTCACGAGCGTCATCGACACCAACCTGACGGGCACCTTCCGGGTGGTCAAGCGCGCGACCAAGGGGATGATGAAGGCGAAGTTCGGCCGCATCGTCCTGATGTCGAGCGTCGTCGGGGCGTACGGGCAGATCGGGCAGGTCAACTACGCGTCGTCGAAAGCCGCGCTGGTCGGGATGGCCCGGTCCATCACGCGCGAGCTCGGCTCCCGCGGCATCACCGCGAACGTCGTCGCACCGGGCTTCATCCAGACCGACATGACGGCGGCGCTCTCGGACGAGCTGCAGGCCGAGTTCAAGAAGGCGATCCCCGCGGCACGGTACGGCAGCGTCGACGACGTCGCGGACGCCACGCTGTTCCTGGCCGGCGACGGCGCGGGCTACATCTCCGGCGCGGTCATCCCGGTCGACGGCGGCCTGGGCATGGGCCACTGAGCAGCTGAGCCGCCCGAGTGGCGGCGGGAGTCAGCCGCGCAGGCCGAGGGCCGCCAGCACGACGGACAGGTCGCGGTCGACGACGGCGACGTCCGCCTGCGCCCGCACCCGAGGCTTGGCGTCGAACGCGACGGCGAGACCGGCGATCGCCATCATCGCGAGGTCGTTCGCGCCGTCACCGACGGCGACCGTGCGGGCGAGCGGGACCCCGTCCGCCGCGGCCCAGGTCCGGAGCGTGTCCGCCTTGGCCTGCGCGTCGACGACCGCGCCCGCGACACGCCCGGTGAGCACGCCGTCCTGCGTGTCGAGGCGGTTCGCCCGGCAGTGGTCGAGCGCGAGACCGGCCGCGAAGGGGTCGAGCACCTCGTGGAAGCCCCCCGACACGACGCCGACCGTGCCGCCAGCGGCGTGTACCCGGCGCACCAACTCGTCGGCTCCGCGGGTGACGTGGACGGCTTGCTGCGCACGGGTGAACGTGTCGACCGGGAGGCCCGCCAACGTGGCGACCCGCGCCCGGAGGCTCTCGGCGAAGTCGATCTCGCCGCGCATGGCACGCTCCGTCACCGCCTGGACCTGTGGCCGGGTCCCCGCCGCGTCGGCCAGGAGCTCGATGACCTCGTCCTCGAGCAGGGTCGAGTCGGCATCGAGGACGACGAGGAAACGGGGCACACGACCACGGTAGCGGGGTCGGGTGCCCCGTGACGTCGTGCTGACGCGACGTGCGGAGGCTGCTCGCTCAGGCCTCGACGCGCACGCCCTTCCCGACGACGGTGATGCCCGAGTCGGTGACGGTGAACCCGCGGGCCTCGTCGGCCTCACGGTCGACGCCGACGTGCGCACCCGGTGCGAGGACGACGTCCTTGTCGAGGATGGCCCGGTTCACGATCGCGCCGGCACCGATGGTCGCGCGCTCGAAGACGATCGAGTCCAGGACCTTCGCCTGCGAGTCGATCGTCGCCCAGGGGCCGATGACGCTGCGCTCGACCTGGGCGCCGGAGAGCAGGCAGCCGAGCGAGACGATGGAGTCCACGGTCGCGCCGGTGTTGCCGTTCGCGTCACGGACGAACTTCGCCGGGGGCAGGTTCGTCTGCTGGTTGAAGATCGGCCAGTCCTGGTTGTACAGGTTGAAGACCGGGACCGGGGCGATGAGGTCCATGTGCGCGTCGAAGAACGAGTCGATCGTGCCCACGTCGCGCCAGTAGTACTTGTCGCGGTCGTTGGACCCGGGCACCTCGTTGCGCTGCAGGTCGTACACACCGGCGTCGCCGCGTGCGACGAAGTCCGGGATGATGTCGCCGCCCATGTCGTGGTCGGACGACTCGATCTGGCCGTCGCGGAGCACCGCGTCCACCAGGGCGTCGGCGTCGAAGACGTAGTTGCCCATGGACGCCAGGACCTCGTTCGGCGAGTCCGGCAGACCGGTGGCGTCCTTCGGCTTCTCGAGGAACGCCTCGATCCGGGTGGGGTCCGCGTCGTCGACCTTGATGACGCCGAACTGGTCCGCGAGCTCGATCGGCTGGCGGATCGCCGCGACGGTGGCGCTGCGTCCGGAGGCGATGTGCGCCTCCACCATCTGGGAGAAGTCCATGCGGTACACGTGGTCGGCGCCGACCACGACGACGATGTCGGGCCGCTCGTCGCGCATCAGGTTCAGGGACTGCAGGATCGCGTCGGCGGAGCCGGCGAACCACCGCTTGCCGAGCCGCTGCTGCGCGGGGACGGAGGCGACGTAGGAGCCGAGCAGCCCCTCCATGCGCCAGGTCTGGGAGACGTGCCGGTCGAGTGAGTGCGACTTGTACTGCGTCAGGACGACGATGCGCTGGAGCCCGGAGTTGACCAGGTTCGACAGCGCGAAGTCCACGAGGCGGAAGTTCCCACCGAACGGCACGGCCGGTTTCGCGCGGTCCGCGGTGAGCGGCATGAGTCGTTTGCCCTCGCCGCCGGCCAGGACGATGCCGAATACCTTCTTCGTTGCCATGTCGCTCACAGTAGGCGTCAGCACTGGGAAACCGTTACCTTGAACCCGTGCGAGTCGATCTACTGACCAGGGAGTATCCGCCGGAGGTCTACGGCGGTGCCGGAGTCCATGTTGCCCAGCTGACCGCGGCGCTGCGGTCGGGGACCGACACCGACGTGCGCGTCCGGGCGTTCGGCGGGTTCCGTGACGAACAGGGCGTGTGGGCCTACCGCACCCCGGCGGGCCTCGAACAGGCCAACGGCGCGCTGCAGGCGCTCGGCACCGACGTGCAGATCGCGGCCGACGTCGAGGGTGCCGACCTCGTGCACTCGCACACGTGGTACGCGAACTCGGCCGGACGCCTGGCGCAGCTGACGCACGGCATCCCGCACGTCGTCACGGCACACAGCCTCGAGCCGCTCCGTCCGTGGAAGGCCGAGCAGCTCGGCGGCGGGTACCGCCTGTCCAGCTGGATGGAACGCGAGGCGTTCACGAACGCGGACGGTGTCGTCGCGGTGTCGAAGGCGATGCGTGCGGACATCCTCCGCTCGTACCCGTCGATCGATCCGTCCCGCGTGAAGGTCGTCTACAACGGCATCGACATCGACGACTGGGCTCCCGACCGCGACGACGACGCCGTCCGCGCGCTCGGCATCGACCCGGACCGCCCCAGCGTGGTCTTCGTCGGTCGCATCACCCGCCAGAAGGGCCTGCCCTACCTGCTCCGCGCGGTGGCGTCGCTGCCTGAGGACGTCCAGGTCGTGCTCTGCGCCGGCGCGCCCGACACACCCGAGATCCTCGCCGAGGTCACGGGGCTGGTCGAAGACCTCCGGACCCGTCGGAACGGCGTGATCTGGATCGACCGGATGCTCGAGCACCGCGAGATCGTGCACGTCCTGTCGAGCGCGACCGTGTTCGTCTGCCCGTCGATCTACGAGCCGCTCGGCATCGTGAACCTCGAGGCCATGGCCTGCGGGATCCCGGTCGTCGGCACGAAGACCGGCGGGATCCCCGAGGTCGTCGCCGACGGCCTGACCGGCCGCATCGTCCCGATCGACCAGGCGACCGACGGCACGGGTACCCCCACGGACCCGGACCGGTACGTCGCCGACCTCGCCGCGACCCTCAACGAGGTGCTCGACGACCTCGGGCTCGCCAAGCTGATGGGCCGCGCCGGCCGGCTCCGCGTCGAGAGCGAGTTCACCTGGGGCGCCATCGCCACGAAGACCCGCGCCGTGTACGACGAGGTGCTCGCCGGGCGCTGACCGCGTCGCGCCGACTGACGGCCTGGAGGCCCGGTGCCGGTCCCCGAGACCGGCACCGGGCCTCCCGTCCGTCGCCCCTGGACAGCCGGGCGCGCGGCGCTGATGGGGGAGCCGACCGTGCTCGTCTAGGCTGGCGGCATGCCCTCGGTCGTGCGCTTGTCAGACGTCTCCGTGGTCCGTGACGGGTCCACCATCCTCGACGGGATCTCGTGGGAGGTGCAGGACGACGAGCGCTGGGTGGTGCTCGGCGCGAACGGTGCCGGCAAGACCACGCTGCTGCAGGTCGCGGGTGCGCAGACCTTCCCGACCTCCGGCGACGTCGAGGTCCTCGGGACCGGTCTCGGCGGCGCCGACCTGTTCGAACTCCGCCCCCGGATCGGCTTCGCGTCGACCGCCCTGGCGCGTCGCATCCCGATGACCGAGAAGGTCATCGACGTGGTCCTGACGGCCGCGTACTCGGTCACCGGCCGGTGGAACGAGGAGTACGAGGAGCTCGACGTCCGCCGTGCCCAGCGCGTGCTCGAGGAGTGGGGCCTCGGCGCCTTCACCGAGCGCAGTTTCGGGGAGCTCAGCGACGGCGAGCAGAAGCGGGTCCAGATCGCCCGTGCGGTGATGACCGACCCCGAGGTGCTGTTCCTCGACGAGCCGGCAGCGTCGCTCGACCTGGGCGCCCGCGAGAGTCTGGTGCGGACGCTCGGCGGCTACGCGCAGAGCCAGGACTCGCCGGCGATCGTCATCGTCACCCACCACGTCGAGGAGATCCCGGCGGGCTTCACCCACGCGCTCGTCCTCGCCGACGGCCACGTGCAGTCCGCCGGTCCGATCGCCGAGGTCCTGACCGCGGAGACGCTCTCCGCGGCGTTCGGTGTCGAGCTCACGGTGTCCCAGGACGCCGGGCGCTGGACCGCCCGCGCCGTCTGATCCGCCGGGGCCCGACTCCGGCCGGCCGCGACACGGCTCCGGACGCACCCGATCAGGGCCGTGGTCTGGTAACGTGGTCCGCTGGCGTAGGCCACACGACTTCCCATCTTCCGTCATCGCGATCCACCGAGGAATCCCCATGAAGACCGAAACCCACCCCGAGTACCGCGCCATCGTCTTCCGCGACCTGGCTTCCGGTGAGACGTTCCTGACGCGTTCGACCGCGAACAGCGACAAGACCATCGAGCTCGACGGTGCGACCTACCCGGTCATCGACGTCGAGATCTCGTCCGCGTCGCACCCGTTCTACACGGGCAAGCAGCGCATCCTCGACTCGGCCGGCCGCGTCGAGAAGTTCAACCAGCGCTTCAAGGGCTTCAGCAAGTAAGCAGCTCTGCTCCCTCTGGGAGTTCGAACGGGCGGTCCTCCTGCGGGAGGACCGCCCGTTCTGCGTCCAGTCAGGTCGTCATCTGGACGGTGGCGGCGGCTGCGAGCCCGACGAGCTCCTCACCGGCCATGACCCCGCGCGCCTGCGTGACGACGAGGTTCGGTGCCGTCCACCCCACCGCGTGCAACTCGCCGTGGGCCGGGCGGATCGCGACGTCCGCCCAGGCCAGCATCTCCCGGTCGAGCAGCGAGTCGCCCGCGGCGATCGTGCGGGTCGCTCCGGTGCGCTCGGCGACGGCCGCCAGGGCCCGTTCCTTCCGGATCGGCACCGGGACCGCGTAGAGCTTCCGCCCCTGCACGGACACCCGCCACCCGAGGTCGGCGAGTTCGGCCGCGAAGGCTTCCACAGCGGCATCGGGCAGCGCGGCCCGCTCGACGATGGCGTACACGAAGAGGTCCTCGGCGCGCCGGGTGCGGAGGACGGCACCCTCGGGCAGAGCCGTGGCCAGGCGGTGCTCGGCCTCGGGGAGCGGTGCCGACGTCGCCGCGATCTCCTCGCGGAGCGTGGCGGTCCAGGACTCGTCCGGTGTGCCGTCGTGCAGCACGACCGCGCCGTTCGTCGTGACGGCCCAGCCGGACGTCGGCAGCGGCAGACGGATCCGCTGGAACTGTGCGACCGTGCGGGTGGTCACCGGGACGACGACGGACGTCTCGGCCAGCGCCGCGAGTGCACGCTCCGCTGCTCGCGTCATGAACGACAGCGGCAAGCCCTGGTACACCTCGGTGACGACGAGCGAGGGTGCGTCCTCGTCGGGGCCGTCGAGCATGAGCGCGGCGGCGGAGTAGACGACGGTGCGGTCGAGGTCGAACCCGACGAGCGCGCTCACGCGACGCTCCCGGTGGTGCCGTCAGCGGTCCCGGTGTCCGACACGCGACTCCCGAGCGGGTGGATGAGCCCCACGCAGCTGTAGGACAGCTCGGGGCGGGTGACGACGGGCACGCCACGCTCACGGGCCAGCGCGACGACGTGCGCGACGTCGACGTCCTCCGGGTCGCGCACCAGGACCTGCCACGGCACGCGGCGGAGCAGCACCCGGGTGGTCTCGCCGACCCCCGGCTTGACCAGGTGCAGGTCGGTGATGCCGTACTCGGCACCGATCGCCTCGACCGTCCGCATGCCACGCCAGTCGACGGCCCGTGACGCCGGTCCGCCGTCGGCTGCCACGGCGGCGTCGACGCGGGGACGGACGGCGCTGAACCGGTCGGCGATGGTGGCGACGAACGAGCGGGAGTGGTCGCGGGGACCGAGCTCCCGGTACTGCTTCGCACCGTGCAGCGTGCCCTCCGGGGTCCACGCTCGGTTGAACACCGTGCGGGACACCAGGCCGGACACGGTGGAGTTGAGGCAGGCCGACGGCACCAGGTAGTCGTCGCGGGTGCCGTGCAGCGGTGTGCAGCCGGCCGGGTCGGCGAGGACCGCGAGTCCGTCGCCGAAGCGCACCCCGTCCGAGGCCGCGAACCGGTCGAGCGCGTCGGTCAGCTCGCGCGTGATGGCGCCCTTGCCCGTCCACCCGTCGACGAAGACGACCTGGGACGCGTCGTGGTGCGCGGCGAGCCAGCGGAGGGCCGTCTCGTCGATGCCGACCCCGCGGACGATGCTCGCCGTGTAGTGCTGCAGCCGGACACCGCGCTGCTGCTCGGCCCACCGGCGCATCAGGATCCCGACGGGCGTCCCGGCGCGCGCGAGCGAGACGAGCACCGCGTCCGGCCGGTCGAGGAGGACCAGGTCCGTGACGATCCCGACCGCCTCCGCGATCCGCTCCGCCGACCGCGCGAGGGCCTCCCGGTACAGCTCCTCGTAGGACTCCGACGGCACGTACTCGACGGGAAGCGACTCCGCGTAGTTGGCGCCCTCGAGCTGGATGGCGCGTTCCCGGTCGGCGGTGTCGGCCTCGAGGGCGGCGTCGGCGAGGTCCTGCAGCAGCCAGGTCACCTCGTCCGGCTCGTACGACCCGAAGGACGGCCCGGTGAGCGGACGGGGCGAGGACGCGGCAGCACCGGCGGGTTCGAGGGCGCTGTCCACGAGCAGCACCCGGGGCGTCACGGTGGCCAGGACGTCGAGCAGGCCGTCGGGACCCTCGAGCGACGATCGTTCGGTCCCCGGCTCGGGGATGACGACGACCGCGTCGAAGCCGTGCACGTTGTACGCGTACCGCTCGCCGGGACCGTCGACCGTGACGTCGTGGGACCGGTGCCGGATGCCGGACCGGATCGGCCAGGCCGGGGCGTCGAACACCGCGACGGGGGAGCGGGTGCTCGTCGAGGACCGGACGTCCGCCGTCGTCCGGCGGCGGAGTGCGTCTGCGACGGCGAGCGGCGTCGCCATGTGCTCCTCGGTCCCGAGGACCAGGACCCGGTCCGGCACCCGGCCGGACGTGTCGGTCAGGACCCGGGCGAGGTCGGCCGCGATGCCCTCGACGTCAGTCCGCGGGGTGCGGACGCGTAGGGCGGGCGTCCCGGTGCGGTCGACGACGGTCGGCGGGGCGGCGACGACGGTGACCGCGTCGGGACGGGAGGCGCGTGCCGGGCCTGGTGCGGGCCTCCCGTCCGCGGTCGGTCCGCTGTCGAGCGCCGTCGTGCCGTCCGGTGACGTCGTGCCGTCGGGTGACGTCGTGCTGTCCGGCGTCGTCGTGGTGAGGGGCGCCGCGGCCGAGGCGACGAGCTCCGCTGCCGTGTCGGTGAGACCGTCCGGGAGGGAGACGCGGCCACGGCCGAGGGCAACGACCGCGACGGGCGCGCCGAGCTCGGTCGCGAGGGCCTCGGTGGCGGCGACGTCCGCGTCGGAGCGGAGGTCGACGAGCGCGGCGACGACCCACTGTCGCTGCGGTGCGACGGCGTGTAAGGCGCGGATCGTGGCGCGGGCCGTCGCTCCGGTGCTCAGCTCGTCGTCGACCAGGACCACGGTGCCGTCGGCCGGCAGCCAGTCGTCCTCGGCGGGCAGCAGGCGGTGCGCCGTGGCGTGCGAGTGCGCCTCGTCGAAGCCGGCGGCCGGCGTCGTCCCGGGCGGGTCGTGGCGCGTCGAGTGCAGGTACCCGGCACCCAGGGCCTCGGCGACGGTCGCGCCGAGGGCGGTCGCGGTCTCCGCGAACCCGAGGACGAGGACGTCGGGCAGGGTCGGCCGGACCGCGGCCAGGTCGGTGCGGAGCGTCGTTGCGGCTCGGTGCAGGGCGTCGGACCCGTCGCCCGCATCCGTCGCGGTGTCGGTCGCCTGCTGCCGGTCGAGGACGACCCGGAGGCGCGCGGCGGCTCCGGCGTCGAGCCGAGCGCCGCCGTCCAGGACGTCGGCGACCCGGGCGCCGAGCGCCTCACCGGCGAGGAGCGCGACCGCGGGCACGGTCGGGACGTGCTTCGCGAGCACGGTGGACACGAGCAGATGCGCCCGTCTGGGGTTCCGACGGAGTGCGAGCCGGACGAGCGACGCCAGCGGCACGCCGGGTGCAGTGGGCACGATCGGCGCGTCGGTCAGGACCACGCCGAGCTCGTCCGGGCTCGGCAGGGCGGCCTCCGTCGTCGCGGTCGTCGAGGTGGTCGTGGTCACGGGAGGCTCCGCTCGAGCAGGTCGACGTAGGTCACGTCCGGGGCCGCCACACCGAACGCCCGGGCGCGGAGCATGGTGCGCTCCGCCCAGGCGTGGTGCGGTTTCATCTCGTTCATCTTGTTGCCGTAGCGGGAGGCGGCGACCCCGCCCGTGGCGTTCGCGAGCACGTCGGACGCGTCGGAGAACTCCTCGTCACTGACCACCGACATCGCGTGGACGAGGGGCACGTGGCGCGGGTGGATGACCGTCTTGCCGGTCAGGCCGTTCGCGCGGTCGAGGGTGACCTCGCGGAGGAGCCCGTCGAAGCCCTCGAGGAGCAGCTGCCGGCGGAGCGCCAGGTCCCCGGCCTCCTGGAACGGCGTGGTGCGCAACTGCGTGCGGAACACCCGGTCGGAGTCGGGGTAGTGCTCCCACACCGGCCCGGCGACCACGAAGCCGTCCCTCGCCCGACCGAGGACGTTGACCACGTCGCCGATCACGGACGCCAACACCTGCACGTCGTACACGGTCAGGTGCGAGGGACGCCGGAGGCCGTACACGCTCGAGAGGTCCGTCGCCCCGATGCGCACCGCCAGGACGTCGTCCCGTCGTTCGAGCAGCAGGTCGTGGACGTCGGCCAGGGCCTCGGTGCGCGACTCACGGTGCATGATCGCGGGGGACTCGAGGATCGGCATCACGAGCAGACGGCGGCCGGGTGCCCGCCCCTCGTTCGCGGCGTCGAGGACCGCGAACCACGCTGCGCCGGCACCGTCGGGGTCCTCGAACTTCGGCAGGACGATCCCGGCCAGGACGTCGAGCGCTCGACTGCCGAAGCGGTCGAGCAGCCGTGCGAAGTGCTCCGGCGTCCGGACCCGGAGGAACAGCTGTGGCAGCATCGCCGGGTCGAGGTCCTCCGCGAGGATCCGCAGCGCGGCCTCGACGTTCGCCTCGGCCGTGGGCAGGTCGTCGTCGGCGACGGAGTCCTCCAGGCAGAGGACGATCGACCCCGCGCCGAGCTCCGTCTGCCGACGGACGTCACGCACCAGGTCCGGACGGACCCCCGGCGTGTACAGGGTCGCCCCGAGTGCCACCGCGCGGAGGTCCTGCGGGCTGTCCCGCGTCACGTCCTCGGGTGGTCGGAGGAAGAGCGGTTCCTGATCGGCGATGTTGGCGAAGTGGCGCACGGATCAGACTCCGACGGTCGGGGCGGACAGGACGAACCCGAACGCGGCGAACACGTCACCGTCGTGGGTGGCCCGGGGGAACGGCTCGGCGCGGAGCTCGAGTTCGCCGTCGATGACGGAGAGCGCCAGGATCGTGGTGGTGTCGGCGTCGCCGGGGTCGACCGCCAGGGTGGTGCCGTCGTGCAGGGCGACGACGAGACGGTCCGACCCGCGGCCCATCACGAGTGCCCGCCGCAGTTCGCGGACGTGGCGGAGGGCGACCAGGACGTCGGAGCCGTCGTAGCCGACCAGGGGGCGGTTGCCACGGGTCGTCACGGCGCGCCCGGCGGTCGCGCCGTCAGCGGTCGCCGCGCCGACCACGTGGTCGACCGACTCCCACGCAGCACTCGTCGAACCGGTGATCCGGAGTGCTCCGACGGCGGAGCGGCGGCGGTCGATGCGGACCACCAGGTCCTCGGGTCCGAGCACGCGGACGTCGCGGGGGTCTGGTGCGGGGAACGGTCGGATCCGGGAGGCCCGTTCCCGCAGTCGGCGTGCGACACGGTCGGAACGGGGCGGGGTCGCGCCGGGTTCGGCCGCGGAGGCCGACGGTGCGGTCGAGCTGCGCTGGTCCGGCGTCCGGACCGCCGACGGTGCGGGCTGCCGCCCGGAGGACAGGCTCAGCC
>NZ_QKSK01000019.1:0-31984 GCF_003234145.1 Curtobacterium sp. MCPF17_011 | reverse complement strand
GGACAGGGTGAGGCGTCCGGGCGGGGGCGGGATGGGCCTCCCGGGCCGCTAGCATTGCCGGGTCCGCCCGCAACACCGAGCACCCAGCTCGGCGAACACAGGAGCTCCACGTGGCACAGCCCTCCCGTCTCGACAGCGTCATCGCCCTGGCCAAGCGCCGTGGGTTCGTCTTCCAGTCGGGGGAGATCTACGGCGGATCCCGCTCCGCATGGGACTACGGGCCCCTCGGTGTGGAGCTCAAGGAGAACATCAAGCGCCAGTGGTGGCAGCGGTTCGTCCGCGGCCGCGGTGACATGGTCGGCCTGGACTCCGCCGTCATCCTGCCCCGCAAGGTGTGGGAGGCCTCCGGGCACGTCGCGACCTTCACCGACCCGCTCGTCGAGTGCCTGCACTGCCACCACCGCTTCCGCGAGGACCACCTGCTCGAGGCGTTCGAGGCGAAGAAGGGCCGCGCGCCCGAGGGTGGCATGGCCGAGATCGCCTGCCCGAACTGCGGCACCCGCGGCGAGTGGACCGAGCCCCGCGAGTTCAGCGGCATGCTCAAGACCTACCTCGGGCCGGTCGAGTCGGAGGAGGGCCTGAACTTCCTGCGCCCCGAGACCGCCCAGGGCATCTTCGTCGACTTCGCGCAGGTGGTCACGACCAGCCGCATGAAGCCCCCGTTCGGCATCGGTCAGGTCGGCAAGGCGTTCCGCAACGAGATCACACCGGGCAACTTCATCTTCCGCACGCGTGAGTTCGAGCAGATGGAGATCGAGTACTTCGTCCCGCCGGCCTCGGCGCAGGAGCACTACGAGCAGTGGATCGCCGACGCCGTCGCGTTTTACACGGACCTCGGCATCGACCCGGAGAACCTCCGCCGCTTCGACGTGCCGGACGGTGAGCGGGCGCACTACTCCGACGCGACCGCCGACATCGAGTACCGCTTCGGGTTCGCCGGCACCGAGTGGGGCGAGCTCATGGGCGTCGCGAACCGCACCGACTTCGACCTGAAGAACCACATCGAGGCGTCGGGGCAGGACCTCCGCTACTTCGACCAGGCCGCGAACGAGAAGTACGTGCCGTACGTCATCGAGCCGTCCTTCGGCCTGACCCGTGCGCTCATGGCGTTCCTGCTCGACTCCTACCACGAGGACGAGGCCCCGAACGCGAAGGGCGGCGTCGACAAGCGCACCGTGCTGCGCCTCGACCCGCGCCTGGCGCCCGTGAAGGCCGCGGTCCTGCCGCTGTCCCGCAACGAGCAGCTGTCGCCGGTCGCCCGCGGCCTGGCCGACGACCTGCGCAAGACCTGGAACGTGGACTTCGACGACGCCGGCGCGATCGGCCGTCGCTACCGGCGCCACGACGAGATCGGTACGCCGTTCTGCATCACGGTCGACTTCGACACGCTCGAGGACAAGGCCGTCACGGTGCGCGAGCGCGACACGATGAGCCAGGAGCGCGTCGGCCTCGACCGGCTGCAGGGCTTCCTGGCCGAGCGGCTGCTCGGCGCGTAGCGGCGCGGTCACGGCCGCGCGCTGCCGGTCGGACTCGCCCAACAGGAACCGCCCCGCGCCACGGGATCCCGTGGCGCGGGGCGGTTTCCGTTGTGCCCAGCCGGACGACGCCGTGCCGCCGTGCCGGCGTAGCGCCGTGTCGGCGCCGGGAATGCGCGGCACCGGCGCGCGTTGGGCTCAGCATGGACGACTCCGTGAAGGTCGATGTCTGGTCGGACATCGCCTGCCCCTGGTGCTACATCGGCAAGCGCAAGTTCGAAGCGGGCGTGTCCGCGTTCGGCGGCCCGGTCGAGGTCGAGTACCACTCCTTCGAACTCAGCCCGGACACCCCCGTCGACTTCGAGGGCACCGAGGCCGAGTTCCTCTCGCAGCACAAGGGCCTGCCGGTGCAGCAGGCGCAGCAGATGATCGACCAGGTCGCCGGCATCGCCGCCCAGGTCGACCTGCACTACGACTACGACGCCCTCCGCCACACGAACACGGTCAAGGCGCACCAGGTCATCCACCTCGCCAAGCAGCACGGCAAGCAGCTCGAGATGGTCGAACGCCTCTTCGCCGCGTACTTCGAGCGGGGCGAGCACGTCGGGCAGGACGAATCGCTGGCGGACCTCGCCGCCGAGGTCGGCATCGACCGCGACGAGGTGCTCGCCACCCTCCGCGAGGACAGCCAACTCGCCGCGGTCCGCGCCGACCAGTCCCAGGCGCAGGCGTACGGCATCAACGGCGTGCCGTTCTTCGTCATCGACGGCAAGTACGGCGTCTCGGGCGCGCAGGACCCGGCCGCGTTCGAGCAGGTCCTCCGCCAGGTGGTCGCGCTCCGCGAGTCGACGCCGCAGGAGGTCGCCGAGGCGGCCCAGCGCGCGGACGACGACGCGGCAGCGGATGCCGGGGCGACCCGATGACGGGCGCGACGGGTCCTGCGGGGCGTGAGTCGGGCCTCCCGGCCGGCCTGGGCGCACGCGAGCCGGTACCGACGCGTCGCGAAGCGGCGGGGCGGCCGAGCTCGTGGGGAGAGGGACGCCCCGCCCTGCTGACGTTGGTCACGCCGGGGGCCGCGCCCGTCTGCGAGGGCGACTCGTGCTTCGTGCCGGGCGCCGAGGGGGACTGGTCCGAGGTCCCGGACTGACGGCGTCCGCCGTCACCGTCCGCGACGCAGCGCCTCGTTCGGCGTCTGCCGTCGCGGTACTCGACGCCGCGCCCCGTTCCGACGGGGCGCGACGTGCGTAGCGGGGCGCGACATGCGTAGCGGGGTGCGACATGCGTAGCGGCGGGCGATCGGTGCGACGTGCGCGGCGGGGCTCGACCGGTGCGACGTGCGCAGTGGGGCGCGACCCGCGCGCTGCGCGACGCCCGTCAGGGGCGGACGGGTTCCTCGTCGGTGATGTCGGCGACCGTCGCGCCGTACGCGGCGACGAGGGCATCGCCGTCGACGAAGGCGCTCGCGCCGTGCCGCCCGGCACCGAGGGCGATCCGTCGCCCGAGCACCCGCTCGTCGGCGAAGACGGGCAGGTCACCGGCCGCGCCGATCGGGGTGATGGTGCCGCGCTCGTAGCCGCTCGCCTCGAGGGCGGTCGCCGCATCGGGCATCGAGAGCTTGTTCACGCCGACGATCGTACGGAGCTTCTTCCACGCGATGCTCCGCCCGCCGGGGACGAGCGCCAGCAGGAAGCCACCGTCGTGCCGCTTCACGACCAGGGTCTTCACGATGTCGCCGGGATCGATGCCGAGCAGTGCCGCGGCGCCCTCCAGCGAGTCGGCGGCAGGACGCTCGACGACCTGCACGTCGAGGCCGCGGGCGGCGGCGTCGGAGTCGAAGCGGGTGACGGCATCCGGAACGGTCATGTGGAGAACGGTACCCGCGGGCGACGACGTGGGAGAATGGGAGTCGTATGACGATCACACAAGCAGCAGCAGCACCACTGCGCATCGGCCCGATCCAGGTCGATGCGCCCGTCGTGCTCGCCCCGATGGCCGGCATCACGAACATGGCGTACCGCCGCCTCTGCCGTGAGTACGGCGCCGGGTTGTACGTGTGCGAGATGATCACGTCCCGTGCCCTGGTCGAGCGGACGCCCGAGTCGATGCGGCTCATCCGGCACCACGAGTCCGAGACGCCGCGGTCGATCCAGCTGTACGGCGTGGAGCCGAACACCGTCGCCGAAGCCGCCACGATCCTCGTCGGTGAGGACCGCGCGGACCACATCGACCTGAACTTCGGCTGCCCGGTGCCGAAGGTCACGCGGAAGGGCGGCGGAGCGGCACTGCCGTGGAAGCTCGACCTGTTCCGCGACCTCGTCACGAAGACCGTCAAGGCCGCAGGCGACGTCCCGGTCACCGTGAAGATGCGCAAGGGCATCGACGGTGACCACCTGACCTACCTCGACGCCGCCCGCATCGCGCGCGACGCCGGTGTCGCGAGCGTCGCGCTGCATGCCCGCACCGCCAACGAGCACTACTCCGGGCAGGCCGACTGGTCGGCGATCGCGACCCTCAAGGAGACGATCACCGACATCCCGGTCCTCGGCAACGGGGACATCTGGTCCGCCGCCGACGCCCTGCGGATGGTCGACGAGACCGGCTGCGACGGCGTGGTCGTCGGTCGTGGGTGCCTCGGCCGCCCGTGGCTGTTCGGCGACCTCGCGGCGGCGTTCCGTGGCGAGGACCTCCGTGCGGCGCCGAGCCTCGGCGACGTCGCGGTCGCCTTCCGTCGGCACGCCGAACTGCTCGTCGAGTTCTTCGAGTCGGAAGAGCACGGTTGCCGGGACATCCGGAAGCACGTGGCCTGGTACTTCAAGGGCTACCCGATCGGTGGCGAGGTCCGCTCCGGCCTGGCGATGGCCTCCAGCCTGCAGGAGGTCGACGACCTGCTCGGCCAGCTCGACTGGGCCGCGCCCTACCCCGGCGCCGACGTCGAGGGCCCGCGTGGTCGTGCCGGTCACGCGAAGCGGACCGCACTGCCGGACCGCTGGCTCGAGAGCCGCGACGTCGACTCGGAGTTCCGCAAGGTCCTGGCCGCCGCCGAGATGCACCACAGCGGCGGATGAGCGCCACCTCGTCGTACGGTCCGGCCGACGCCGACCGTTGGTTCCCCGAGGAACACGGCAACCGGCGGAGCGACTTCGCCCGCGACCGTGCCCGCCTGCTGCACTCCAGTGCGCTGCGACGCCTGGCCGCGAAGACCCAGGTGCTCAGCCCGACGACGGGCTTGGACTTCGCCCGGAACCGCCTGACGCACTCGCTCGAGGTCGCCCAGGTCGGGCGCGAGCTCGCCGACAGCCTGGGGCTCGATCCGGACGTCGTCGACACGGCATGCCTGGCGCACGACATCGGCCACCCACCGTTCGGCCACAACGGCGAGACCGCGGTCAACGCCTGGGCCGTCGGCATCGGCGGGTTCGAGGGCAACGCGCAGACCCTCCGACTGCTCACCCGGCTCGAGCCGAAGGTCTACGGCGACGACGGACGCGCCTACGGACTGAACCTGACGCGCGCTTCCCTGGACGCCAGCTGCAAGTACCCGTGGCCGGCGTCCCAGGGCGTCGGCGAAGCATCGTCCGGGCGCACGAAGTTCGGCTTCTACGACGACGACCACGAGGCGTTCGCCTGGCTCCGTGCCGGCGCACCCCGCCGGCAGCGCTGCATCGAGGCCCAGGTGATGGACCTGTCCGACGACATCGCGTACTCGGTGCACGACTTCGAGGACGCCGTGGTCGCGGGCTTCATCGACGTCGCAGCGCTCGGGGACCGGGTCGGCGAGAACGACATCGTCACCGCCATGCACGCGTGGGTGGGCGACGACCTCAGCCGCGACGAACTGCTCGAGGCGTTCGACCGGCTGCGTGGGATGTCGCTCTGGATGACCGCCTACGACGGCTCCCGGCAGGACCAGGCCCGTCTCAAGAACCTGACCAGTCAGCTCATCGGGCGGTTCGCCCGCACCGCGACGACCGCCACGCGGCAGGCGTACGCCTCCGGGTCGCTCGTCCGGTTCGCGGCGAGCGTGGTCACCCCGCCGGAGATCATCGGCGAGATCGCCGTCCTCAAGGGCATCGTCGCGGCATTCGTGATGACGCAGGGGGACCGACAGCCCGTCTACGAGGACCAGCGGCGGATCCTGACCGAGCTGCTCGACGCGATAGCCGCGCGCGAGGACTCGGCGCTCGAGCCCGGGTTCGCCGCCGACTGGCGCGCCGCCGGGGACGACGCCGGGCGACTCCGGGCCGTCGTCGACCAGGTCGCCAGCCTCACGGACCAGGGTGCCCTGGCGTGGCACAAGCGCCTGGTCGTGGGGGAGCGCGAGCCCGTCCACATCGCGGTCTGAGCCGTCGCCGACCACCGCCGTCCACGCCGGTCGGTCGTCGTCGGCGCGCCGAACTAGAATCGTCGGGTGGCAGGGCTGATCGCGCGGAACGACATCGACGAGGTCCGCGCGCGCGTCGACATCGCCGACGTCGTGGGCGACTACGTCACGCTGAAGTCCGCCGGCGTCGGCTCGCTCAAGGGCCTGTGCCCCTTCCACGACGAGCGCACCCCGTCGTTCCACGTCCGCCCCCAGGTCGGCCGGTACCACTGCTTCGGCTGTGGCGAGGACGGCGACGTCTTCAGCTTCCTGATGTCCCAGGACCACACGACCTTCCAGGAGGCCGTCGAGCGGATGGCCGCGAAGATCGGCTTCACGCTCCACTACGAAGAGGGCGACGGCCCCCGCACCGACTACAACGCCCGTGCCCGGCTGATCGCGGCGAACGAGGCCGCGCTGGCGTTCTTCACCGCGCAGCTGACCACGGCTGCCGCCGAGCCGGCACGCCGGTTCCTCGGGGAGCGCGGCTTCGACCCGGCCGCGGCGCAGCACTTCGGCGTCGGCTTCGCCCCCAAGTCGTTCGACGCGCTCAAGGACCACCTCCGCGGCCTGCGGTTCAGCATCGACGAGATCGTCGCCGCGGGGCTCGTCAGCCAGGGCGACCGCTCCCCGTACGACCGGTTCCGCGGACGCCTGATGTGGCCGATCCGCGACGTCACCGGGGCGACGATCGGCTTCGGCGCCCGTCGCCTGCTCGAGGACGACAAGGGCCCGAAGTACCTCAACACGCCGGAGACCCCGATCTACCACAAGAGCCAGGTGCTCTACGGGCTCGACCTGGCCCGCAAGGAGATCGCGAAGGGCAAGCAGGTCGTCATCGTCGAGGGCTACACCGACGTCATGGCGTGCCACCTCGCCGGCATCACCACCGCGGTCGCCACCTGTGGCACGTCGTTCGGCGTCGACCACATCAAGGTCCTCCGCCCGATGCTCGGCGACTCCGCCGGACAGCACGTCTCGCAGCTCGGGCAGATCGTGTTCACGTTCGACCCGGACGAGGCGGGGCAGCGCGCGGCCTCCCGCGCGTTCGCCGAGGAGCAGCGTTTCGCCTCGCAGACGTACGTCGCGGTCGCCCCGGGCGGGCTCGACCCGTGCGACCTCCGACTGGCCCGCGGGGACGACGCGATCCGCCGCCTGGTGGAGAACCGCCGCCCGATGTTCGAGTTCATGATCCGCCGCCGGCTCGACGGCCACGACCTGGACACGGTCGAGGGCCGGGTCGGCGGGCTCCGCGAGTGCGCACCCGTCATCGCGGACATCCGCGACCGGGCACTGGCCGACGGCTACATCCGGAACACCGCAGGGTGGCTCGGGATGGACATCGAGGACGTCCGCCGTGCGGTCGCCGCGGTCCGTCGTCGTCCGGCAGACGGCGCGCAGGGCTCTCGTGCGGGAGGCGCGTCCGGCGCCGGGCAGACCGGGTCCGGACACAACGGCGATGGTCCGGTCGTGCCCGAGGAACCGCAGGCGAGCATCCGGTCGCTGCCGGACGACCCGATCGCGCGGATGGAGCGCGACGCGGTGATGGCGATGGTGCAGCAGCCGCAGTCCGTCGGCGTCCCACTGCTCGCGCTGGCGGCGTCGGCGACGTTCTCGGCGCGCATGCTCTCGGTCGTCCGTGACGCCGTCATCGCGAACATCGACGCGGTGGGGGACCGGGCGTGGCTCGACAAGCTGCTCGGCGACGTACCGGCCCCGTTCCGATCACTCGTGCAGGAGCTCGCACTCGCACCGATCCCGGCCCGCTCGGACGAGGACCTGGCGATCTACTGCCGAGGCATCGTGGTCGCCCTGGTGGAACGCGACCTGCTCGCGCGGAAGGCATCGCTGCTCGGACAACTGCAGCGCACCGACCCGTCCGACCAGGAGCGTCGGGCAGATGTGCAGCGCCAGCTGATGGACCTCGACGCCCAGCGGATGCGGCTCCGCGCGGACACTCCCGGCGCCTGAGCGCGCCACGGCACCGCACCCTGCCGAGGAGCGTCGGGTGCGCTCGGGACGCCCGCGATCCCCGCGGAACCGAGGAGTTGCCCCACGCAACAGTCGACGTCGGGGCGCAAGGAAGCTGCGCGCCGCGCCGGACACACCGCCTCCGATCATGCGCTCGCAGGCGCGATCCTGCGTTACAGCGGTGTAAACAATCGGTCTCCGGTGCCTCCTGATGTCTGGCATGGTGTGACCATTGAACGTCCCTGCGACCGGACACAGCCCGTTCCACTCGGTCCCAGGACTCCTGCAACCACATCAGAGAGGCAATCGGACATGGCATCCGTTTCCACATGGGGCAAGCGCACCCTCGCACTCGGCGCCGGCGCCGCGGCGACCGCGCTCGTCCTCACCGGCTGCGCAGGCGGCACCAGCGGTGGCTCCGGCGACCTCGACGGCCTGATCATCGGCACGACCGACAAGATCACGTCGCTCGACCCGGCCGGCTCGTACGACAACGGCTCGTTCGCCGTGCAGAACCAGGTGTTCCCGTTCCTCATGAACACCCCGACGGGCAGCCCGGACGTCGAGCCGGACATCGCCACGAAGGCGGAGTTCACCGACCCGACCACGTACGAGGTCACCCTGAAGAAGGGTCTCGAGTTCGCGAACGGCAACAAGCTCACCTCGAGCGACGTCAAGTTCTCGTTCGAGCGTGACCTGAAGATCAAGAACGACAACGGCCCGTGGTCGCTGCTCGCGAACCTCAAGAGCATCGACACGCCGGACGCCACGACGGTCGTCTTCCACCTCGACCACGCCGACCAGACCTGGCCGCAGGTGCTCTCCAGCCCCGCCGGTCCGATCGTCGACGAGGACGTGTTCTCGGCGACGAAGCTCACCAGCGCGGACGACATCGTCAAGGGCAACGCCTTCGCCGGCCAGTACAAGATCACCTCCTACAAGGAGAACGACCTGATCGCGTACGAGGCGAACGACAAGTACGACGGTGTCCTCGACAAGGCGAAGACCAAGGACGTCACCGCCCAGTACTTCACCAAGGAGACCGACCTGAAGCTCGCGGTCCAGAAGGGCGACGTCGACGTGGCGTACCGCTCCCTGACCCCGACCGACATCTCGTCGCTCCGCAAGGACTCGAAGCTGCAGGTCATCGACGGCCCCGGCGGCGAGATCCGCTACGTGGTCTTCAACTTCAAGACGCAGCCCTTCGGCACCGGCCAGAGCGACGCCGACGACGCGAAGGCCCTGGCCGTGCGCCAGGCCGTCGCGGACGTCGTCGACCGTGACGAGCTCGCCAAGGAGGTCTACAACGACACCTACACGCCCGTCTACTCGATGGTGCCGGACGGTCTGACCGGTGCCGCGACGCCGTTCAAGTCGCTCTACGGTGACGGCAACGGTGCGCCGGACGTCGACAAGGCCAAGAAGACGCTGGCCGACGCCGGTGTCTCGGGCAAGATCGAGCTCGACATCCAGTACTCGCCGGACCACTACGGCTCGGCCTCGGACGACGAGTACGCCACGCTGAAGACCCAGCTCGAGGACTCCGGCCTGTTCACCGTGAACATCCAGTCGACGGTCTACACGACCTACGCCGTGGAGCGCACGAAGGACGCCTACCCGCTGTACCAGCTCGGTTGGTTCCCGGACTTCTCGGACGCCGACAACTACCTCTCGCCGTTCTTCACGAAGGACAACTTCGTGCAGAACCACTACGACGACCCGACCATCCAGGGTCTGATCGCCGACGAGCAGGAAGAGTCGGACGCCGACAAGCGTGCCGCGATCATCGAGAAGGCCCAGCAGCGTGAGGCCGAGCAGATCTCGACCCTCCCGCTCCTGCAGGGCAAGTCGGTCGCCGTGGCCGGCAAGGACGTCAAGGGTGTCACCCTCGACGCGTCCTTCAAGTTCCGCTACGGGACCATCACCAAGTAACCAGACGGACGGAAGGGGGCGCTCCCACGAGGGGCGCCCCCTCTCGGCGTCATGCGAAAGGCACAGACCCCGTGACCCTCACGAACCCCGAGGCGATCGAGACCGAGCCCACGAAACCCCAGGCACAGCGACGTGCCAAGGGACAGGGCGGCGGACTCGGCCGGTACATCCTCATCCGCTTCCTCCTGATCTTCCCGACCGTGTTCATCCTGGTGACACTGGTCTTCTTCCTGATGCGTGTCGTCGGGAACCCGATCACCGCCTCGGTCGGCGGGCGGCTCACGCCCACGCAGCTGCAGGAACGCCTGCACGCCGCCGGTTACGACCGCCCGGTGATCGTCCAGTACATCGAGTACCTCGGCCAGATCGTCCGCGGTGACTTCGGCTCGTCCGTCACCGACAACCGCCCGGTGACCGAGATCATCCTGCAGTACGGCGGCGCCACGGCGGAGCTGGTGTTCTACGCCCTCATCGTCGCCCTGGTGCTCGGCATCCCGCTCGGCATGCTCGCCGCCTACCTGCGCGACAAGTGGCCCGACGTGCTGCTCCGTGCCCTCGCGATCCTGACGTACGCCACGCCGGTGTTCTTCGGCGGCTTGCTGCTCAAGCTCGTCTTCTCGGTCTGGCTCGGGTGGTTGCCGCTCGGCGACCGGGCCTCGACCCGGGTGCAACTCATCCTGGACCGGATCGAGAACCCCACCGGGGTGTTCCTCATCGACGCGATCCGCACCGGCAACGGCCAGATCATCAGCGACGTCCTGCAGCACGCGGTCCTGCCGGCGCTGACGCTCGGCCTGCTGACCGCCGGCATCTTCCTCCGACTGGTGCGGGCGAACATGATCGGCTCCCTCGGGTCCGAGTACGTCGACGCCGCCCGCTCCCGGGGTGTGCGCGAGTCACGGCTCGTCCGGACGCACGCGTTCCGTCCGGCGCTCGTGCCGATCATCACCGTGATGGGGCTGCAGATCGCCATGCTGCTCGGCGGCTCGGTGCTCACCGAGACCACCTTCGGCTGGCGGGGGCTCGGGTTCGAGCTCAACCAGTACCTGTCCGCCCGTGACTTCGTCGCCGTGCAGGGCATCGTCGCGATGCTGGCGGTGATCGTCGCCGTCACGAACTTCGTCGTCGACGTCGTCGCGGCGCTCATCGACCCGAGAGTGAGGTTCTGACGATGTCCGACATCACCCTCGTCGACCGCCACGAGCCGCTGTGGAAGCGGCTCCCCGTCGTCGTCCAGCTCCGTCGGAGCACCGGGTGGCAACGCGCCATGCTCATCGTCGGCGTGGTCATCTGCGCCCTCTACCTGCTCGTCGCGGTCTTCGCCCCGCTCATCGCGCCGTACGGCTTCGGTGACCAGCAGGGTGCCGACGGCGTGAACTTCCCCCGCACCGGCGCCCCGAGCGCCGAGCACATCTGGGGCACCACCGTCGGCGGCCTCGACGTGTTCAGTCGCGTCATCTACGGCGCGCGCACCGCGGTGCTCGTCGTCATCGTCGCGGTGGTGGTCTCCATCGCGATCGGCGTCGTCCTCGGCATGGTCTCCGGGTACATCGGCGGCTGGCTCGACCGCGTGCTCGTGGTCGTCGCCGACGCGATCTACGCGTTCCCGTCGCTGCTGCTCGCCATCGTCGTCTCGATCGTGGTCTCCGGCGGAAACTCGAACTACTGGGGTGGCATCACGGCGGCGGCGATCTCGATCACCGTCGTCTACATCCCGCAGTACTTCCGGGTGGTCCGTGCCGAGGCCGTGCGCCTGAAGAACGACGCCTTCGTCGAGTCCGCCCGGGTCATCGGCACGAACCCGTGGCGCATCATGACGCGGCACGTGCTCCGGAACTCGACCCGGTCGCTGCCGCTGATCCTCACCCTGAACGCAAGTGACGCGGTGCTGACCCTGGCCGGCCTCGGCTTCCTCGGGTTCGGCATCGGCCCGACCCAGGGTGCCGAGTGGGGCTACGACCTCAGCCGTGCACTGTCCGACGTCGCGAGCGGCGTCTGGTGGACCGGCGTGTTCCCCGGTGTCGCCATCGTGCTGCTCGTCCTCGGTGTGACGTTCATCGGTGAGAGCCTCAACGACATCTCCGATCCCCGCCTGCGCGCACGCCGGCGGTTGAAGCAGCTGGTCTCCACGCGCGACAAGGCGACCAACGCGGAAGGGGCAGCAGCATGAGCAACGCATCCACGGGCCTCCAGCCCGACACCGGCCGCACCGCGGCCGACCCGGTCGTCGTCGTCGACGACCTCACCGTCACCTTCGCGACCGACGGCGGCGCCGTGGACGCGGTCAAGGGCGTCAGCATCGACGTCCGACCCGGCGAGGTCCTCGCGCTGGTCGGCGAGTCCGGCTCGGGCAAGTCGGTCACGGCGCGGAGCATGCTCCGGTTGATGCCCGAGACCGCGACGCTCGGTGGTGCGGTCCTGCTCGACGGCACCGACGTCGTCGCGGTGGGTTCTCAGAAGCTGCGTGAGTTGCGCGGCACCGCCGGCGCGATGGTCTTCCAGGAACCGTCCACGGCGCTCAACCCGGTGTTCACGGTCGGGTGGCAGATCGCCGAGGGGCTGCGCGCACACGGCGGTGTCTCCAAGAAGGAGGCCCGCGCGAAGGCGATCGACTACCTGCGCCGTGTCGGCATCCCCGACCCGGAGACGCGCGTCGACCACTACCCGCACCAGTTCTCCGGCGGACAGAAGCAGCGCGTCGTCATCGCCAGCGCGCTCGCCCTCGAGCCCAGCGTGATCATCGCCGACGAGCCGACCACCGCCCTCGACGTGACGGTGCAGGCCGAGATCCTCGACCTGCTCCGCCGCTGCCGCGACGAGTTCGGCGCGGCGATCGTCATCATCACGCACAACATGGGCGTGGTCGCCGACCTGGCCGACCGCGTCGCCGTGATGTACCAGGGCGAGGTCGTCGAGGAGGCCCCCGTGGAGCAGCTCTTCGCCGCCCCGCAGGCCGATTACACGAAGCGCCTGCTGGCTGCCGTCCCCCGGCTCGAGGCATCGACCGGCGTGGCCCGTCGTGCCCTCATCACCGAGGACGTCGAGCCGGTCGTGTCCGCGAAGGGGCTCGAGATCGAGTACCCGGGGCGGCTCGGCTCACCCGCCTTCCGCGCGGTCAAGGGCGTCGACCTGGTGATCCGGCCTGGTGAGGTCCTCGGCCTGGTGGGGGAGTCCGGCTCGGGCAAGACCACCATCGGTCGCGCCATCGCCGGCCTGACGAAGATCACCGGCGGCTCGCTCAACGTCCTGGGCACCGAGATGCTCGGGTACAAGGAGCGTGACTTCAAGCGGCTGCGGAAGGACATCGGGTTCGTCTTCCAGGACCCGGCGACCTCCTTCAACCCGCTGCTGACGATCGCCGAGTGCGTCGCCGAGCCGCTCGTCGTGCACGGGGTCGCCTCGTCGCCGCGTGCCGCGCGCAAACAGGTGGACGAGCTGATGGAGGCCGTGCAGCTGCCCGCCGCGTACGGCGACCGGTACCCGCACGAGCTCTCCGGCGGACAGCGGCAGCGTGCCTCGCTCGCGCGGTCGCTGGCGCTCCGGCCGAAGCTGCTCATCGCCGACGAGCCGACGAGTGCGCTCGACGTGTCGGTCCAGGCGCGCGTGCTGGAGCTGTTCCTCGAGCTCCAGCAGGACTTCGGCTTCGCGTCGCTGTTCATCAGCCACGACCTCGCCGTCGTCGGTGCACTGTCCGACCGGATCGCCGTGCTGTACCGCGGTGACCTGGTCGAGACCGGCACCACGGCCGAGGTGCTCGGCGCCCCGCAGCACCCGTACACGCGGCGGCTGCTCGCCTCGCTGCCGGTGCCGGACCCGACGGAGCAGGCCGAGCGACGGCGTACGCTGGAGCGACTGGAGCAGGCCGGGGCCTGACCGACGGTGACACACCGTCGGGTGCACCCCGACCAGCCAGGAGGCCCGGCCACGTCCGCGACGCACGTCGCGCGGACGAATGGTCCGGGCCTCCCGTCCGGTGTGGACCGCGGCAGGGCGCACGCGGCAGGAGAAGGGGTTCCATGACCGGGGAGAACGGTCCGGCCGTCGTCGCGGACGACGTCAGCATCGAGTACCGGGGCGGGCCGGTGAAGAACCCGATGCGCGCGGTGGACGGCGTGAGCCTGACGCTCGGGTGGGGTGAGATCCTCGCGGTGCTCGGCGAGTCCGGCTCGGGGAAGTCCACCTTCGCCGCCGCCGTCGCCGGGCAGCTCGGCACGCACGGCGAGGGCGAGGGCGCGCACCGTCGTCGGATCGTCGGCGGGGAGCTCAGTGTGCTCGGTCAGCCGACACGTCGGCTCCGGCAGTCCTCGCGGCGCTACACGCGCTTGACCGGGCAGATCGGCTACCTGCCGCAGGACGGCGCGGACCGGCTGCGGCCGGACCTGCTCGTCGGCGAGGCGATCGCGGAACCGATCTACGCCCGCGACCGCCGGTTCGACCGGAAGGAGGCCGGCCTCATCGTCGCCCGCCTGGTCGACGCCGTCCACCTGCCGCTCGGCGTGCTCCGGCTCAACACGTGGGAGCTGTCCAGCGGGCAGCGCCAGCGCGTCGCCCTGGCCCGTGCGCTCGTCCTCGAGCCGGAGCTGCTCGTCGCGGACGAACCCGCCCGCGGCGTCGACGTGCTCGTCCGCCAGTCCGTCCTGGAGGCCCTGGCCGGTCTCCAGCGGCGCCGCCAGTTCTCGGCGATCGTCGTCTCGAGCGACCTCCGTGAAGCACGGGCGCTGGCGGACCGGGTCGCGGTCATGAGCGCGGGACGACTCGTCGGGCTCGGTCCCTTCGACGAGGTCCTCGACAACCCGTTGGACCCGTACGTCAGGACACTCGCGGCGACGGCGTCGCGACCGGTGAAACGCAAGCCGGCCACGGCCGGACGCGGAGGAGTGCGGCAGGCATGAGCGGTGCGACAGGCATGAGCGGTGCGACAGGCATGAGCGGTGCGACAGGCATGAGTGGTGTGACAGACATGAGCGGTGCGGCAGGCGCGGGCGAGCAGCAGCAGGCACGGGGTCACCGGGCGGTGGTGACCGACGCCGGGCGACCGTTGCCCGTCGGCACCCCGACGCCCGGGTCGGTGACGATCCTGCCGACGTCGACCGCACTGCACGAGGACGCCGTGCGCCGCGCCGGTGGCTCCCTGACCGACCTGGGCGACGACACCCGCGGCATCGTGTGGCTCGACGCCGGCGATCCGGACGGGCTGCAGGCCGCCTTGACGACCACGCCCGGGGTGACCTGGGTGCAGCTGCCGTTCGCGGGCGTCGACGCGTTCGCGCACCTGATCGCCGAGCACGGCGACCGCGTGCTCTTCACCTCGGCCAAGGGCGCTTACGCGGAACCGGTCGCCGAGCACGCGCTGGCCCTGACCCTCGCGACGCTCCGCGTGCTGCAGAAGCGCGCCCGGACCACCACCTGGTCGCGGGAGCCCGAGGGCATGTCGCTGTACGGGCGGCACGTGGTGCTCATCGGCGCGGGCGGGATCGCGCTCGAGTACCTGCGGCTCGTGGCACCGTTCGACGTCCGCGTGACCGTCGTCCGCCGGTCGCCGGAGGCGGTGCCCGGCGCAGCGCGGACCGTCACCACCGACCAGCTCGACTCGGTCCTGCCGGACGCCGACGTGGTCGTGGTCGCGGCGGCGATGACCTCGGACACGTCGAAGCTGCTCGGCGCGCACCAGTTCGCGATCATGCCCGACCACGCTCGTCTGGTGAACATCGCGCGCGGGGGACTCGTCGACACCGACGCTCTCGTGGACGCGCTGCGCTCCGGGGCGATCACCGCGGCCGGACTCGACGTGACCGACCCGGAGCCGCTGCCGGACGGACACCCGCTCTGGAGCGAGCCGGGCGCGCTCATCACGCCGCACCAGGCTGACACACCGGAGATGGTCGCACCGCTCCTGGCCGAGCGGGTCGGCACGAACGTGCGGGCGTTCCTCGGCGGTGACGGCACGGGGTTCGTGGGGGTCGTGGACCCGGCCGCGGGGTACTGATCCGCCGGTCCCGGACGCCACGCCCGGGATGCACAGCCGATGTCCCGGTGCCACTCGGGGGTCTGCTACAGTTTCACCTGCTGTTCAAGCGGACAGTGATCCTCGATAGCTCAATTGGCAGAGCAGCCGGCTGTTAACCGGCAGGTTGTTGGTTCGAGTCCAACTCGGGGAGCGACAGGCCCTCACCCTCCGGGGTGGGGGCCTTTTCGTTCCCCTGGTGCCCCAGTGCCCGGTGCCCGGTGCCCGGAGCGCTGATGCTCGGTGCTCGTGTTGCCGCAGGTCCGGCGCTCCATGTCTGCGGTTCCCGGGCGTCGTGGTGCGCTTCCACAGGCAAGGTGCCGGCGGAACCTGTTAACGTCCACAGGTGCTCCTCCGACCTCGACGCTCCGCGACGCTCATCGCCGTGCTCGCGCTCGGAGTCGCTGCCACCGCGCTCACCGGGTGCTCGTCGACCGAGACCGTGGCGCGCGCCGAAGCAGCGAGCGGGTCGGCGGCAGCAGCCACCACGGCGCCGTCAGGGTCCTCCGCTCCGACCGGCACCTCGCCGATCGTCTTCGCGTTCACCTGCACCGTCGGTGACGGTCCGGAGGTCCAGACCTACACGACCTCGTCCGCTGTGTGGCAGGACCGGCGCACCTCGTGCACGGCCGCCCCGATCACGGGCACCGTCCCGTCGGCACAGCAGCAGTCCGCACTCGACGCCGCTCGCGGGGACGCCACGCTCGAGGAACTCGCCGCGGGCTGCGCGGTCAGCGGGACCGGGCCGTGGCGCTCGGCGGTCGAGACCGTCGAGCAGGAACACCTGGCCGCCGGACTCGAGCGGTACTGCCCGGGACATCCGGACATGGCACGACTCCGGGACGCACTGGACGCGCACCGCGGCTGACGCTGCTGCGGTCAGCCCTCGGGGTGGTCGCGCCCCGGCAGCCACGACTGTCCCGGTCCACCCCAGCTGGCCTTGCGGATCGCCTTCTGCACCTGCTTGGCGTACGGGTGGACCAGTCGGTCGGCGTACAGGACGCCGTCGAGGTGGTCGTACTCGTGCTGGAACACGCGGGCGAGCCACCCGTGCGCCTCGATCTCGAACGGTTCGCCGTGCTCGTCGACGGCCCGCAGCAGCGCGGACCCGGAACGGCGGAGGGGGAACCGTTCTCCGGGCACGGACAGGCACCCCTCGGACTCGTCGTCCTCGTCGAGCTCCTCGATTGCCTCCGGCACCGGGGGAGTGGTCCACAGCACCGGGTTGATCGCGACGCCCCGCCAGAGCACGTCGTCGTCGTCGGTCCACGAGTAGACGAACAACCGCTGGCCGACCCCGACCTGCGGTCCGGCGAGCCCGACGCCCGGCGCCAGGTCCATCGTCTCGAACATGTCGGCCACGAGAGTGCGCAGGTCGTCGTCGAAGACGAGAACCTCGGTCGCGGGGGTGTGCAGGACGGGTTCACCGGTGATCCGGATCGGGAGGACGGCCATGCAACCAGGGTATCTGCGCGCGTCGGATAGCCTCGACCCGTGACACCGGACCTGCCGATCCCCGACGTGGTGCAGAACCTGACCCCGTTCCAGGCGCTCATGATCCCCGTCGCCCTCGTCGGCGCCGTGTTCCTGTCGCTCGGCGCGCAGTTCCAGAGCCGCGGGGTGCAGCGGGTGGAGGCGCGTCTCGGGCAGCAGTCGAAGGGGCTGTCGGTCCGCCACGTCCTCGCGCTCCTCGGCAGCGGCAACTGGGTGCTCGGCACGCTGATGCTCGGTGCTGCGATCGTGCTCCAGCTCGTGAGCATCACCTACGCGCCGCTCATCGTCGTGCAGCCCCTCGGTGCCGTGGCCCTCGTGGTCACGACGTGGTTCTCGTCGCGGAGCTCCGGCGTCCCGCTCGGCACCCGGGCTCGGCGTGCCGTGTGGACGTGCATCGGTGGCGTCGGGTTGTTCGTGCTCATCGCCGCGCTCTACGGCCGCGAGAGCCCGATCGGCCGCGGGCAGCTCATCACGGTGCTGGTGGTCCTGGCGGTCGTCCTGACGCTCGTGGTGATCTCGTTCCGCCTGGTCGCCAAGCGTCGCAACGCGCTGTACTACATCATCGGCGCGGGCATCCTCTACGGCTTCGTCGCCACCCTGGCGAAAGTCACGCTGAACCGCATCGTCAACGGCACCTTCGACTGGGTCACCGCCTTCGCCATCGTCGGGGTCGTCGTCGCCTCGGCCGTCGGCGCGTACTTCGTGCAGAACGCCTACTCGAGCGGCTCGGCCGACCTCGTCATCGCAGGCCTGACGGTCGTCGATCCGATCGTCGCCGTCGGGATCGGTGTCATCGTCCTGGACGAGGCCGCCGGCGCTCCCGTCGGTGCAGGGATCGGCTTCCTCGTCGCCGGTGCGATCGCGATCACCGGGGTGTTCCTCCTGGCGAAGCACCACCCCGACTCGCGACCGTGACGACGGACGGGAGGCGCGCCTCCCGTCCGTCTCCCTGCCCGCGTCCGCCGCTCGGTGCCGTACCGGGGGATGACGCGGGTCCGCCGCGCGGCTGAGGCGGGCGGCCAGAGGGGTGCGGTAGCGTTCCGAACCGACCAGACCGGCGTGCGACGACCACGCGCGCCGGCGTTCGCGACGAGAGGACGACCCCCGCCGTGTCAGCAGACGCCACGACCGAGACGACCGACACCACGGCCGCCACCGGAGGGCGACGGCCGCTGCGGGTGCTCATCGCCGCCGACACCTTCGCGCCCGACGTGAACGGTGCCGCGACCTTCACCGAGGAGCTCGCCCTCGGCCTCGCCGCACGTGGGCACGAGGTGCACGTCATCGCCCCGTCCTGGAACCGGTGGCACGCCGGGTCGTTCGACGAGGAGTACCGGGGCGTGACGCTCACGGTGCACCGCCTCGCCTCGTACCGGTGGCCCGCCCACGAGTGGTACCGCTTCGCGTGGCCCTGGACGGTCCGCAAGCACACCGCGCCGATCATCGCGGCGCTGCAGCCCGACGTCGTGCACATCCAGTCCCACATCGTCGTCGGCCGCGGTGTCGCCCGCGAGGCGCACGACCGGGGGATCCGGATCATCGGCACGAACCACTTCATGCCGGAGAACCTGCTCGAGTACACGCCGTTCGGCAAGCGCACGACGCCGCTCGCGCTGAAGATCGCCTGGGCGGACGCGGCGAAGACCTACCGGCTGGCCGAAGCGATCACCACGCCGACCGAGCTCGCCGCCGACTACCTGCGTGACGCCATCGCCGGGCAGCCGGTCCTCGCGATCTCGTGCGGGATCGACGCCTCCCGCTACACGCCGGGGACCGGACGACCCGCGGGCAACGACATCGTCTTCGTCGGCCGGGTCGCGCCGGAGAAGAACCTCGACGTCATGGTCCGGGCACTCCCGCTGCTGCCCGCCTCGCTCGACGCCCGCTTCACCATCGTCGGCGACGGCGACATGATCCCGAAGCTGACCGCCCTCGCGAAGGAGCTCGGGGTCGAGGACCGGGTCCGGTTCCTCGGGTTCGTGTCCGACGAGGTGAAGCTCCGGACGCTGACCGAGGGCTCCGTCTTCGTGATGCCGTCCACCGCGGAACTGCAGAGCATCTCGTCGCTCGAGGCGATGGCCTCCGGGCTGCCCGTCGTGGCGGCGGACGCCATGGCGCTGCCGCACCTGATCGACGGCAACGGGTACCTGTTCACCCCGGGCGACGAGCACGACCTCGCGGCGAAGCTCACCTCGGTGCTGACCGCGTCGGACGCCGAGTACCAGGACATGCGGCAGCGCAGCCTGACCATGATCGAGGCACACGACATCAACCGCACGCTCTCGACGTTCGAGGCGCTGTATCGTGGGGAGCCGGTGGCCTCGGCCCCCGAGGGGCGGTAGCCAAGCTGGTCAAGGCAGTCGGCTCATAACCGAACGATTCGCGGGTTCAAGTCCCGCCCGCCCTACGTGCACCTGCCGTCCAAGAAGCGCCCTCCCGAAGACACGAGTCACGCGCCCACCCCGAACGTGATGTTCGAGGTGAGCCGGGCGGGCACGGGCGTGCGTGTGAACGCCTTCCGCATCGGGTTCATGGGCGCGATCGGGGTGCTCGTCGCGCTGCTGGCCGGCTCGCTCGTCCACGAGCTCAGCACAGTGCTCGTGTACATCGGCGTGGCGCTGTTCATCGCACTCGGCCTCGACCCGCTCGTCACCCTGCTCGAGCGGTACATCCCGCGTTGGGCGGCGATCCTCATCGTGGTCGTCGTCGTGCTCGGGGCCTTCGTCGGCGTCGTCTTCGCGATCGTGCCGATCCTGGTGAACCAGGCCACGAACCTGGTGCAGAACTTCCCGGAGATCGTCGGGGACATCTCGGAGCAGGGGTGGGTGCAGGACCTGGCGCGGCAGTTCGAGGGCTCGTTCGACATCGACCACGCACTCGACTCCGCGCAGAAGTTCGTCGAGAACCCGGGCAACCTGCTCAGCCTCGGCGGCGGGATCCTGGCGGTCGGCACCGGCATCCTGTCCGGACTGACCGGTGCGCTCATCGTCATCATCCTGATGCTCTACTTCCTCGCCTCGATGCGCAGCCTGAAGACGATGGTCTACCGCTTCGTCCCGTCCTCCCGCCGCGACAACTTCGTCGAGGTGAGCGAGCAGGTGACCTCCTCCGTCGGCCGGTACGTGGTCGGGCAGATCACCCAAGCCGGCATCAACGGTGTGCTCAGCATCATCTGGCTGCTCGTCATCGGGGCGCCGCTGCCGGTGCTGCTGGCGTCCTTCGCGTTCCTCGGCTCGCTCATCCCGCTCGTCGGGACGCTCGGTGCGGCCGTCCTCATCTCGCTGCTCTGCTTCTTCGCGTCACCCGCGACGGCGCTGGCCGCAGCGATCTACTACCTCGTCTACATGCAGGTCGAGGCGTACATCATCTCGCCGCGCATCATGTCGCGGGCCGTCCAGGTGCCGGGGGCGCTCGTGGTCATCGCCGCGGTCGCCGGTGCCACGATCGGCGGGGTGCTCGGCGCCCTCGTCGCGGTGCCGGCAGCGGCGTCGGTGATCATCATCGTGCAGAAGGTCATCTACCCGCGCCAGGAGCTCTCCTAGCACGCTCGATCCGGCCTGTTCGGCGGGTTGCAGCGTGCGGTTCTCCATCGACATGGTGCGGATGGTTGCCGTTCCCAGTCGGCACCTGTCATGATGAGCGTGTCCTCCGGGACGTCACAATCGCATACCGATGGTCCCGAACGGGTCCTCCGCTGTACAGGTCGATGGGGAAGTCGCACCTGACGATCGGAGGAATCGTGACTGGGACAACGTCAGGAGTGCTCTACGTGCACTCCTCACCACGCGCGCTCTGCCCGCACGTCGAATGGGCAGCAGGTCGCGCGATGAACCGCGCCGTGAACTTCTCGTGGCTCGACCAGCCCGCACTCGACGGTTCGCGCCGCACCGAGTTCACCTGGTCGGGGCCGACCGGGTCCGGTGCGGCGATTGCCTCTGCGCTCCGCGGGTGGGAGCACCTGCGCTTCGAGGTCACCGAGGACGCGACGACCGACTCCGACGGTGGACGCTGGATGCACACGCCGGACCTCGGCGTCTTCTACGCGCAGACCGACGTCACCGGCAACATGGTGGTCCCCGAGGACCGCATCCGCTACGCGATGGAGATCGCCGGCAGCAATGCCCTCGAGCTGCACCGGGAGCTCCGGCTCGCGCTCGGGCAGGCGTGGGACGACGAGCTCGAGCCCTTCCGCCACGCTGCCGAGGGCAACCCCGTCGTCTGGCTGCACCGCGTCGGCTGAACCGATCCGTTCCTCCCGTCACACCGAACGCCGTCCTCCGGGCGGCGTTCGGCGTTGCGGGCGGTGCACCGGGCGCCGAGCGTCGAGATGCCAGAATTCTGCAGCCTCGGGCTCCGAGGCGGCCGCATTGCGGCATCGCCGCGGCAATGAGCGGCGCGTTGTGCACCCTCGCCGCACGGCATGCGCCCGCAGAGCCCGGCCGGCCCCGGACGGACGGGAGGCCCGCCCCGCGACGCGGGACGGGCCTCCAGGCCGACGGCGGATCAGACCGAACGGAACGCCACCACGGCGTTGTGCCCGCCGAAGCCGAACGAGTTGCTCACCGCGAGCAGGTCGCCCTGCGGCAGGTCGCGCGGCGCGGTCGCGACGTCCATCACGATCTCCGGGTCCTGCTTCGTGAGGTTGATCGTCGGCGGTGCGACCCGGTTCTCGAGCGCGAGGACGGTGAAGACCGCCTCGATCGCGCCGGCCCCACCGAGCAGGTGCCCGGTCGACGCCTTCGTGGCGGACACGACGACGGCGTCGAGGTGGTCGCCGAAGACACGACGCATGGCGTGGTACTCGGCCACGTCGCCGACCGGGGTGGAGGTCGCGTGGGCGTTGACGTGCGCGACGTCCTCGCGGCTGGCGTCGGCGTGCTCGAGCGCCATGATGACGGCACGGGCGGCCGCGGAACCCTCGGGGTCCGGTGCGGTGATGTGGAACGCGTCCGAGGTGATGCCGGACCCGGCGACCTCGGCGTAGATGTGCGCACCGCGGGCCTCGGCGTGCTCCTTGGTCTCGAGGATCAGGGCAGCGGCACCGTCGGCCAGCACGAAGCCGTCCCGTGTCACGTCGTAGGGACGCGAGGCGGTCTCGGGGGAGTCGTTCCGACGGGACAACGCCTGCATCGCGGCGAAGGCGGCCAGCGGCAGCGGGTGCAGCGCGGCCTCGGCACCACCGGCGATGACGATGTCCGCGTCGCCGAACGCGACGTGCCGGTACGCCTCGGCGAGCGACTCGGTGCTCGAGGCGCACGCGGACAGGTAGGTGCGAGCGCCGCCACGGGCGCCGAACTCCATCTCGATGGCTGCGGCGGGACCGTTCGCCATGAGCATCGGGACGGTCATCGGCAGGACCCGGCGGGGACCGCGCTCACGCAGGGTGTCCCACGCGTCGAGCAGCGTGTTGACGCCGCCGATGCCGGTGGCCCAGTCGACGATGAGACGCTCCGGGACGACGGTCTCGGCGTCGATGCCGGCGTCGGCCCAGGCCTCTCGTGCGGCGATGAGCGACAGCTGCGACGAGGGGTCCAGGCGCTTCGACTCGGGGCGGGTGAGCTGGTCGGTGACGAAGCGGCGCGCCTGGCCGGCGAACTCGACGGGGAGCTCCAGCTCGGCGTAGCGCGGGTCCTCGATGCGGGTGACACCGGACTCACCTGCGAGCAGCGCCGCCCAGGATTCCTTGGCGGTCGCAGCGAGGGGACTGATCGCACCGATCCCGGTGACGACGACGGTTCTCTTGGTCATGAACGACGGTTCTTTCTGCGAGGGACAAGACGAGCGCCGCGGGCCACGACTCGAGGGTCAGCGGCCCGCGGCGCTCAGGAAGCTCGTTTCAGGCCTGGGCCTTGACGATGAAGTCGACGGCGTCGCCGACGGTCTTGAGGTTCTTGACCTCTTCGTCGGGGATCTTGACGTCGAACTTCTCTTCGGCGTTCACGACGATGGTCATCATCGAGATGGAGTCGATGTCGAGGTCGTCGGTGAACGACTTGTCTGCGGCGACGGTGTCGGTAGCGATACCGGTCTCGTCGTTGATCAGCTCGGCCAGGCCGGCGAGGACTTCTTCGTTGGACAGGGCCATGAGTGTTCTCCTTGAGGGGGGTGTCGTTTGACCGTGGGACAGCCTAGGGCACGGGCACTGCCCGCGCCCGGAGGCGCGTGGGACTAGGGGAGGACGACCACCTGCGCGCCGAACACGAGTCCGGCGCCGAAGCCGATCTGCAGGGCGAGTCCGCCCGACAGTTTCGGGTGCTCGGAGAGCAGGCGGTGCGTGGCGAGCGGGATGCTCGCGGCGGAGGTGTTGCCGGTGGTGGTGATGTCGCGTGCGATGGCCACCGAGTCCGGGATGCCGAGCTGCTTCGCGAACTCGTCGATGATCCGGATGTTCGCCTGGTGCGGTACGAACGCCGAGAGCTGGTCGGCGCGGACGCCGGCAGCCTCGAGTGCCTGACGAGCGACCTTCACCATCTCCCAGACCGCCCAGCGGAACACCGTCTGACCGGCCTGACGCATGGTCGGCCGGGGTGCGCCGGCCGCCCATTCGTTGTAGGTCGCGGTCATGCCGATCGCGTCCCACTTCGAGCCGTCGGAACCCCAGATGCTCGGGCCGATGCCGGCGAACTCGCTCGGACCGACGACCGCCGCCCCCGCCCCGTCCCCGAGGAGGAACGAGATCGAGCGGTCGGTCGGGTCGACGACGTCGCTGAGCTTCTCGGCGCCGATGACGAGCACGTGGTCGGCGATGCCGGACTTGATGAACGAGTCGGCCTGGGCGATGCCGTACGCGTACCCGGCGCACGCGGCGCTGATGTCGTACGCGGCGGCCGGCGTGGCACCGATCCGCTCGGCGAGGAGCGAGGCCAGCGACGGCGTGGCGACCGAGTGCGTCACGGTCGCGACGAGCACGACACCGATCTGGTCGGGCGTCAGGCCGGACTTCGCGATCGCCTCGCGCGCGGCCGTCTCGGCCAGGTCCACCGCTGCGACGTCGCGTCCGGCACGCATCCGGGTCACGATGCCGGTGCGCTGGCGGATCCACTCGTCCGAGGAGTCGATCGGGCCGACCAGGTCCTCGTTCGGGACCGCGTTCTCGCCGCGCGCGGCGCCGAAGGCGAGGATGCGGGTGAACTCGTGGCCGCGCCGCTGGGCGAGGACCGGGCGGGCATCGGACGGGAGGCCCGTGGCCGCGTCGCTGCTTCCGGCGTCGGTGGTGCTGCTCGTGTCGGTCATCGGGTGCCCTCGGTGGTGTCGGTGGCGGCGCTCTGGAGCAGCTCGACCGCGGCGGGCAGGTCGTCCGGCGTCTTGATCGCGACGGTCGGCGTGCCACGGAGTCCACGCTTCGCCAGACCGACGAGCGCGCCGGCCGGAGCGAGCTCGATGATGCCGGTGACGCCGGCCTGCTGGAACGAGGTCATCACGGCGTCCCAGTGCACGGGGCTGGCGATCTGGCGGACCATGAGGTCGACGAAGTGACGGCCGTCCTCGACCCGGGAGCCGTCGGCGTTGGTCCAGAGCGGCAGGGTCGGATCCTGCACGGCGGCGGCGGCGGCGACGGGGGCGACCCGGTCGACCGCGGGGGCCATGAAGCGGGTGTGGAACGCTCCCGCGACCGCGAGCGGGATGACCCGGGCCTTCGCGGGTGGCTGCTCGGCCAGACGGACGATGGCGTCCGCGGACCCGGCGACCACGGTCTGCCCACCGCCGTTGTGGTTCGCGGCGGTGAGCCCGAGGGACTCGAGTGCGGCGGTGAGCTCGTCGGCGTCGCCGCCGAGGACGGCGGCCATCGAGGTCGGCTCGAGTGCGGCGGCGGCCGCCATCGCCCGACCACGCTCGGCGACCAGCGAGACGGCGTCGCTCGGCGTGAGCACCCCGGCGACGGCGGCGGCGGTGAACTCGCCCACCGAGTGGCCGGCGACCCCGCCGACCAGGTCACGACGGCCGTCGGCGAGGAGTGCGTCGGCGGCCACGAGCCCGGCGGCCACGATGAGCGGCTGCGCCAGCGCGGTGTCCTTGATCGTGTCGGCGTCGGAGTTCGTGCCGTGTTCGGCCAGGTCGACGCCGATCGCCTCGGACCACTGCCCGACTCGGTCACGGACGGCGGAGTCCTCGAGCCAGGGGGCGAGGAATCCGGGGGTCTGGGAGCCCTGTCCGGGCGCGACGACGACGATCACCGCACAATCCTCCCGGTCGGGGTTCCCGGAACCCGTGTGGACTCCCCACACGGATTCCGCGGATGCCTTGTAGGAACCCCTACCGGCGGGTCGGACGACGGCGAGTGGACGCCGACTCGGACATCGCGCCGAGGATGAGCGCCGACTGCACGATGAGGGCGTCGCGGGCGTGGGTGGCGTCCCATCCGATGACGTCGGCGACACGGCGCAGCCGGTAGCGCACGGTGTTCGGGTGCACGAAGAGCTCACGCGCGGTGGCTTCGAGCGAGCGCCCGGTGTCCAGGTAGCACCAGAGCGTCTGGAGGAGCTCGGTCGACTGGTCCTTCAGCGGGATGTAGATCCGTTGCACGAGCGCCGACCGGGCGAGCGGGTCGCCGGCCAGTGCGCGCTCCGGGAGCAGGTCGTCGGCCAGGGCCGGACGGGGTGCGCCACGCCACGCGCGTGCGACGGCGAAGCCCGCGAGTGCGGCCTTGGCGCTGGTCGAGGCGTCGACCACCCCGGGTACCTCGTTGCCGAGCACCAGGTGACCCTCGCCGAACAGCGGTTCCAGCTCTTGCGCGATCGACATGAACGAGACCGGCTCTTCGCCCTCGGGCACGTCGTCACGCGGCGTGGCCCGGCCGATGACCACGACGAGCCGGGAGCCCTGGACGCCGATCAGCACGTCCGCGTCCTGGTGTCGGGCCGTCCGGCGGACCTGGTCCACCTCGAGCTGCCGCGGTGCGGTGCCGACGAGCACCGCGACTTCACCATGGCCGTGCCAGCCGAGCGCGGCGATCCGCGAAGGCAGCTCGTCGTCGTACTCGCCCGACAGGATCGAGTCGACCACGAGGGCTTCGAGACGGGCGTCCCAGAGCCCACGGGCCTCGGCGGCACGGGCGTAGACGTCAGCGGCGGCGAAGGCGATGTCGCGCGAGTACTTGAGGATCGCCTCCTGGAGCATCTCGTCGTCGGCGGCGCGTTCCTCGACGACGGTCACGACGACGCGGATGAGCTGCAGGGTCTGCTGCAGGCTCACCGAGCGGAGGAGCTCCCGCGGTGCCGAACCGAACACGTCGGCTGCCGCGATCCACGGCGTCGACGCACTGCCCTCGAGCCACGAGATGAACGACGTGATGCCGGCCTGCGCCACCATGCCGACCGCCGAGCGGCGTCCCGGCGGCATCTCGCTGTACCAGGGGAGCGTGTCCTCCAGCCGCTTGATCGTGGCCGTCGAGAGCTCGCCCGACACCTGCCGGAGCCAGGAGAGCGCCCGTGCCCGGTCGTCCTCTCTGGCTCCGGCGGTGTCGGTGCGTGGTGCCATCACCAGCGGGTCAGCTCTCGCCGCCCGCGTTGCCCGTCGTCCCGGCGGTCACGTCGTGCAGACGGTACTTGTCGATCGCCTGCTGCACGACCGAGGCGTCGAGCTTGCCCTGACGGACCAGCTGCTGCAGCGTCCGAACGACGACCGACGGGCCGTCGATGTGGAAGAAGCGGCGGGCTGCCGCACGGGTGTCCGAGAAGCCGAAGCCGTCGGCGCCGAGCGTGGCGTAGTCGGTCGGGACGAACGGACGGATCTGCTCCTGCACGGCGTGCATGAAGTCGCTGACCGCGACGACCGGGCCCTCGGTGCCGAGCAGACGCTCGGTCACGTACGGGGTGCGCGCCTGCTCGTTCGGGTTGAGGAACGCGTGCTGCTCGGCGGCCACACCGTCGCGGTAGAGCTCGCCCCAGCTGGTGACGCTCCACACGTCGGCCGACACGCCCCAGTCCTCGGCGAGGAGCTGCTGCGCCTCGAGGATCCACGGCACCGCGACGCCGGACGCGAGCAGCTGGGCCTTCGGGCCGTCGTGCTCGCTCGACTTGAGCAGGTACATGCCCTTGACGATGCCGTCGACGTCGACGCCCTCCGGCTCGGCGGGCTGCACGAGCGGCTCGTTGTAGACCGTCAGGTAGTACATGACGTTGGGGTCGTCGTGCGAGGGGGTCCCGTCCTCGTTCGTGCCGTACATGCGCTCGAGGCCGGTCCGGACGATGTGCCCGATCTCGTACCCGTACGCGGGGTCGTACGACACGACCGCCGGGTTCGACGCGGCGAGGAGCGGCGAGTGGCCGTCCGCGTGCTGCAGGCCCTCTCCCGTCAGGGTGGTGCGACCGGCGGTGGCGCCGATCATGAACCCACGGGTCATCTGGTCGCCGGCGGCCCAGATGGCGTCGCCGGTGCGCTGGAAGCCGAACATCGAGTAGAAGACGTAGACCGGGATGAGCGGCTCGCCCTGCGTCGAGTACGACGTGCCGACGGCGGTGAAGGCTGCGAGGGCACCGGCCTCGTTGATGCCGACGTGGATGATCTGTCCCTGCGGGCTCTCCTTGTACGCCAGGAGGAGCTCTCGGTCGACCGACGTGTAGTGCTGGCCGTTCGGGTTGTAGATCTTCGCGGTCGGGAAGTACGCGTCCATGCCGAACGTGCGCGCTTCGTCCGGGATGATCGGGACGACCCGGTTGCCGAAGTCGGGCGAGCGGAGCAGGTCCTTCAGCAGACGGGCGAACGCCATCGTCGTGGCGACCTCCTGCTTGCCGGAGCCCTTCTTCACGACCTGGTACTTCGACTCGTCGGGCAGGTTGACCTGCGTGTACTTCGTGCGACGTTCCGGCACGTAGCCACCGAGTTCACGGCGACGCTCGTGCATGTACTGGATCGCCTCGTCGTCGTTGCCCGGGTGGTAGTACGGCGGCGTGTACGGGTTCTCCTCGAGCTGCGCGTCCGTGATCGGGATGCGCATCTCGTCGCGGAACTGCTTGAGGTTGTCGAGCGTGAGCTTCTTCATCTGGTGGGTCGCGTTGCGGCCCTCGAAGCTCGGGCCGAGGCCGTAGCCCTTGACCGTCTTCGCCAGGATGACGGTCGGCTGGCCCTTGTGCTCACTGGCGGCCTTGAACGCCGCGTAGACCTTGCGGTAGTCGTGGCCACCGCGCTTGAGGTTCCAGATCTGGTCGTCCGAGTAGTCCTTGACCAGCTCGAGCGCCTTCGGGTCGCGCCCGAAGAAGTTCTCGCGGACGTAGGCACCGTTCTCGGCCTTGTACGTCTGGTAGTCGCCGTCCGGCGTCGCGTTCATGAGGTTGAGCAGTGCACCGTCGGTGTCACGGGCGAGCAGGTCGTCCCACTCGCGGCCCCAGACGACCTTGATGACGTTCCAGCCCGCACCGCGGAAGAACGCCTCGAGTTCCTGGATGATCTTGCCGTTGCCGCGCACCGGGCCGTCGAGGCGCTGGAGGTTGCAGTTGATGACGAAGTTCAGGTTGTCGAGACCGTCGTTGGCCGCGACCTGGAGCTGGCCGCGGGACTCGACCTCGTCCATCTCGCCGTCGCCGAGGAACGCCCAGACCTGCTGGTCCATGGCGTCCTTGATGCCGCGGTTCGACAGGTACTTGGCCTGCTGTGCCTGGTAGATCGCGTTGATCGGGCCGATGCCCATCGACACGGTCGGGAACTGCCAGAAGTGCGGCATGAGGCGAGGGTGCGGGTAGGACGACAGCCCGCCGCCGGCGTGGGACTTCTCCTGACGGAAACCGTCGAGCTGGTCCTCGCTGAGGCGCCCTTCCATGTAGGCACGGGCGTACATGCCGGGGGAGGCGTGGCCCTGGAAGAAGACCTGGTCGCCGCCGGACGGGTGGTCCTGCGCACGGAAGAAGTGGTTGTAGCCGACCTCGTACATGGCGGCGCTCGACGCGTACGTCGAGATGTGGCCACCGACCGAGATGCCGGGGCGCTGCGCACGGTGCACCGTGATGGCCGCGTTCCAGCGGATCCAGCGGCGGTAGCGACGCTCGAGCTCTTCGTCGCCGGGGAACTCGGGCTCGTCCTCCGGCGCGATCGTGTTGACGTAGTCGGTCGTCGGGACCATGGGCACACCGAGGTGCAGCTCGTTCGAGCGCTTCAACAGGCTCTGCATGATCTCGCGAGCCCGCTGATGTCCGTGGGCCTGGACGAGGCCGTCGAGGGACTCACGCCATTCGGCGGTCTCCTCCGGGTCCTGGTCCGTTCCTGCGGTGCTGCGCGGGTCCTGGTCGTTCACCGTCACCGTTGACCTCGTTCGTTCTCGTGGTGGTGGAATGTCGAGCCGTCGGTGGTCGGGTCACGACCGGGGACGGGCCGCATCCACTCTAGGCCCCCGCACCGACGGTCCCGCTGACCGCGACGCAGGGCGGACGGCACTTGCGTTCGGAGGGCGTCGGCGTAGCATGGCCGACCGTGCGTCCGCGACCGGTGGACGTGTGGAACCGTGGGGCACACCCAACGCCCTGGGAGAGAAGCACCTCAACGATGGCTCTGGAGATCGGCTCACTCGCGCCGGACTTCGAGCTCCCGAACCAGTTCGGTGAGCACGTCCGACTCAGCGACCACCGTGGCCACCGCCCGGTCGCACTCGTCTTCTTCCCTCTGGCGTTCTCGTCCACCTGCACGGACGAGCTCTGCACCCTGCAGGACAACATCGCGATGTTCCAGGACCAGCGCATCGAGCTGATCGGCATCTCGGTCGACTCCAAGGCGACGCTGCGGTCGTTCGCGCAGGTGAACGGCTACGACTTCGAGCTGCTCGCGGACTTCTGGCCGCACGGGGCGGTGTCCAAGGAGTACGGCGTGTTCCTCGAGAAGAAGGGCTTCGCGACCCGCGCGACCTTCGTCATCGACGTGGACGGTCGCATCAAGGCATCGATCATCACCGAGCCGGGCGTCGCTCGCGACGTGACCGAGTACCGGGCAGCGCTCGACCGACTGGCCGCCCACGCCGCGCCGGTCTCCGTCAGCTGAGGCTCAACCCCTCCGCCCCGGCGTCGGCTCCGAACTCCGGGTGACGTCACCAGGCGTCGGACTGGAGGCACGGTGACCGTCACCGACACCGGCGCGGTCCCTCAGACCGGCGCCTCGATCGCGGATGTCTCGATCGCGGACGTCTACGCGCCGTACCCCATCGTCGACGAACCTCCTCGCTGGGGTCTCGAGATGACGACGGTCCGGACCGGTGTCCGCCCGACGGTCGTCCACCACCGCCCCGGACCCCGCCCACTGCTGTTCCTGCACGGCGTCGCCGGCTCGTGGACCACGTGGACCCCGCTCCTCACGGCCGCGGCGGGCATCGCCGGCCGCGGACTCGTCCTCGTCGACCTGCCCGGCTGGGGATCCTCGCCCGCTCCGGCCGTGGCGCTCGACGTCGACGAGTCGTCGCAGGTGCTCGTCGACGTGCTCGACGCCCTCGGCCTCGACCAGGTCGACGCCGTCGGCCACTCCATGGGGGCCTTCGTGGGCCTCCACCTCGCGGTGACCAGGCCGGAACGGGTGCGCTCCCTCGGCCTCGTCTCCGGCACGACCTTCGCCACCGCGGCCGCGGCGCGCCGTCCGGTCCGGGCACTGCGGACCCTGCCGGCCTTCACGCTGCTGCGTGCCGGGCTGGCGGTGACCCGGGGAGCCGGGCACGGCCTCCTGCGCGGACTCGCCCGGATCGGACTGCTCCCGCTGCTCGCGGGGCCGGTGTTCGCCGCCGTCCGTCGGCTGGACCCGAGCGTGCTGCAGGCGTTCGTCGAGGAGTTCCGGCCGGCCGGGTTCCTCGGCGCGGCCCGCGCGGCCGCCCGCTACGACACCCGACGGTGGTCGGAGGTCCGATGCCCCGTCGTCGCGCTCGCGGGACGGCAGGACGTGTTCGCGCGGGTGGACGACCTCGCGCGCCTCCGTCGTGTCCTGCCGGACGTCCACACGGTCCTCCTGGAGGACTGCGGGCACTTCGCGCACGTCGAACGTCCCGACGCGGTGGTCCGCGAACTGCTCAGCTGAACTCGATCGGCGTCCCGATCGGCAGCTCCGCGAGTGCGTCCGTCATCGCGGCGGTGATGCGGACGCAGCCGTGCGACGACCCGGTCGGGTCCGGGTAGAAGTGCAGCGCGGTGAGGGCCGCGTTGCCGCCGAACCCGGCGAGCTTCGACGAGTGCGCCCCGGTCAGCGCGATCGGGTGCCCCTGCGTGTACGGGACCTGCGGGTCGACGTAGTTCGCCTCCATGTAGGTCTTCGTGTCCGCCGGCGTCGGGTCGTCCGGAGTGCCGAGGCGTGCGGTCTCGCTCGTCTGGACGGTGCCGTCGCGGTGCACGATCGCGATCGTGCCGGTCGCGTTGTCGACCCGGACCTCGCGGTCGGTGCCCGCGAGCGTGAAGTCGGCGGCGCGGGCCCAGGCGAACGTCGAACTCGGGGCCTCGGCGACCCCGCCGTCGCCCGGCGTCCGGTTCCGGGACGGCGTCGAGACGAGGACCATGCCGCCGTCCTCGCCGGCCGATCGACCCCAGACGGCGGTCGCGGTCGGTGTGTTGATCGTCGACACCGACGAGGACAGCGACGCCACCGGAGCGGCGTCCGCGTCGTGCGCGGCGTAGAGCGGGACGAGCGGTGCCTTCGGGGTCGCGGTGGTCCACTGGTTCCGGGCGTCGACCTGCGAGCCGTCGAGGAGCTGACCGATCACGGCGTCGTGGAAGGCCAGGGGGAGTGCGGCGAGGGCCTCGTCCGACGGGCGGTCGGGGACGGCGGGCAGCGGCGTGCGGGACGGGGTGGGCG